>MHFY01000001.1:0-1062 GCA_001805375.1 Omnitrophica WOR_2 bacterium GWA2_47_8
GGAAAGCTTGTCCCGATGTCGCCGAAACTGCCCGATAGTTCATTGCGGTTAAATTGAATGCGTTTTGTCATGTAAAATGCTTTCAAAATTTCAAAGCCGCCTGAGAATAAACCCAATCCACGTCGTCATCCGCCCCGCTGTCCTTGACGTAACCTCCCGGAAAAAAATGCGCGTAACCTGATTCCAATTTTAGATTCTTATTAAGGTCATAATATACCCGTAAAGAAAGTTCAGTGCCGACAAAATAACCCCGGTCCCCGGTGACTTGAGAACGCACGACTGTCCCGGATGAGTTATACCAGGGATCATATTTGCTCTGCAGCCAGAAAAAATCGGCCTGCGGCGTAAATCTGAATTTATCCGTCGGCGAAAACGTCATGCCGACCTCCGGATTACGCATATTCTGCCAGCGGAAGAGATCCAGTACGCCATAAGGATCATGCGTTGACTGATAAACAGGAATGAACGTGTTATTGACACTATCATTGGGATCGTTATCGCCGGAGGCCTCGTCATAGGCGACCATCAATTTAGGTTTCCATTGGACTGCTTCCCAGCTTTTACTGATATCCGCATGGATCGCGTAGGCCTTGATGTCTTTGGTCCCCGCCGTTGTGGTCCCGGTCTCTCCAAATTGATACGGCACTTCCACCTCCAGCACCATTCCTCCAGCGATATTCGCCTGAAATCTTCCCCCCACCGTGTACCGCTGAATATCATTGGCCCCCTTGATATCGATCAAACTAAAAAAATAACTTTCAAATAACGGCGTTGTTTTATGTTTCTGATAACCGCCGTAAAATCCCGTTAAGAATTCTTCCGACCGCGACTGGTTGAATTTATCGTCATTGTACTTTACATCCTGACCATAAAAAAGATCACCGTATAATCCCGCATTCTGATAATGAAGGACCCCGCCGTCAAAAGAACGGATACGGTTTGACCACGTCGGCGCGGCGATCAATCGCCCTTTGCCGTATTTCAATTCCTGACGCCCGGCCTTAACATCAAAACCCGAACCCAAAATATTATGCAGATTCACGTAAACCTGATGCAGATCAA
>MHFY01000001.1:1069-11673 GCA_001805375.1 Omnitrophica WOR_2 bacterium GWA2_47_8
AACGAAAACGGTGATAAAATTGACTGCCATTGTCTTTGCTGCTTTGATTAAGATCAAAATCCTTTTTGTATTCGGCGCGGGATCTTTCTTCACCGGTGACCTTATACTGCCACTGACCGGATCTACCGCTGTCTTGGCCGGCAAAAGATCCAGCGGCAGCAAGAAAAAACAACAGGATAACCATAATGGATCGCTTAATGAACGCTGCGCACATTGAAAAACCTCTTTTCTCCCTCTTTGAGGGTAACTTCGCCCAACGATCCTGTTCCTAAGATCTTATTATTTTCCCCCAGGAAACTAACATTGAGTGTATATGAACCTGGGGGTAAAATCAACCGCCCGATGCGGATCTCAGCGGGGAGCGTCTGCCAGCTGCGCAGGTCCGCCTGCTCGGAAAAAAGGTTATAAAGGCTCGAGACGCCCTTAACCGCATACGCCGCCCCTCGGCCGTGTTCCTCTCTCGCTTTCTCTTCTAACGTGCGCTCCAGCGCGTACTTTCCTAAAGGACGGACAATGCCTTTGGCGATAAACCAATTTTTCTTCGCGGTAAAACTTTTCTTGGCAACGGCGACCAGGTTAACGCCCAATTCGGTTTTGGCCTGGAATTTCTTATTTTTTACAGAGACCGCGGCCAATTGCGAATCTTTGATCTCATAAAAACGTTCGTTGTATTCAGGGAAAGCGATCTGCATTAAATAACCGTCCGGCGTAGGAAAAGAAATATCAACGGGATACTTAATGGCACCCAGGCCATTGGAATGAATAAGGTACACCTCCGCCATGTTTTGCTTTTCATCGATGCCTCTGTCGAATTTTTCTGCGGCGGCCTTAAGATTTTCTTTTAAGATCAGCGGCGGTGGATGCATATCCTGGTAAAAAGGACTTTCATAAGCCGTAAGTGCTTTTTTATAAGAAATAATTGCGTCATTGAGGTCCTGCCGGCGGTTTGTGCTTTCATAGAGGATCCCGGCGAGCAAACGTCCGAAGGCATCCTCGCGGTAGACGTTTTTCTCATCGGGATGAAGCTGCTTAAGCAAATTCATTTTCCTGTCTAAACTGCGCGCCTCAACCAGCGCCTCGGAGACGTCATCTAAGGAAAGATAATTGAGCGCCTGAAAAATGTTAATTAACGTATGCTCAAATTCCTCTCCGCGATAAGGGGCGTTGATGTCATTCAAGATCCAGGTGGAGAGGATGTTACTGATCGATTTTGTATAAAGCTCATCGATTTTGTATTCCGCGAAAGTAAAATAGCGGATGCTCTCTTTATATTCTTTATTAAGGTGAGCAACGTAAGCCCGGTCGAACAGGTAAAGCAGTTTGCTCTTGGGGCCGTACATTTCCTGCCCCTCTTTAAATACCTGGGCCGCTTGCTGAAAATCATCCGCGGCGACGAGCGCGTTGATGGTGGCTTGATTGAAAAGGAGAGGTTGTTTTTTGGGGACAGAGCTGCAGGAGGCTAGAAAAAAAACTAAAATAAATAGAATTGAGAAATTATACATAAGAATACCAGAGAACCAGAGCATCAGATCGAGAATTCAGATAACAGAACTCAGAAATAAAAACATCTGAACTCTGATTTCTGATATTCTTTATCTGATCCTCTGATGCCCTGATTTTCTCTCTACATCGAATACTTCGTCTTGGTGACGAGTTTCTTTAATTCCGTTTGTTCAAGCCATTTGATCTCATTGGTGGCAAGGTCGATCAATTCCAGGTTGACCTGATAAAGGACAACATATTTCCCGTGAGTTTCATCGACCACGGCATTGATCGTTCCTTTTAAAATAAAATCCGCGCCAATTTCTTTTCGTTTGGGTTTGATGGTCTTGGGATCGGTATAGCCGCTTTCCTGCTGGTCTTTTCGCTCTTCGCGGACCTCCAGACGCTCGCCCTTGTCCGCCACAAACCGCACCTTGCCGGAAGAAATGAGCTCGCTTTCCAGGCTTTTGATAAAGACATCCGCGTTGATATGTTCGCTGCTTTTGTTTTCGATTGTACCGACGATAACGACCGGCTGCTGCCCCTTTTCCGCGGTGAAATTGGCCAGCCACTTGCCTTCCAGGCAGTCTTTAATCATGTCTTTAGAAACCATCTGCGCGTCCGTGTCGTTCCACCGGCCGCTGTAATCCACCACCTGCTCCACCGCCACCCGCTGAACCGTTGTCCCGCCGCAGCCGGCGAAAAGTATTATGGTACTTACAAAATAAAATAATTTAAATTTCATAAGAACCTCCATTTAATGGGTCTTCAAAAATTATGGACAAAAATTGTCCACGACCTTTAATGCGTTCGCCGCAGGATTTGCAGTACCGTAGCTAAACGTCATAATAGTGCCATCATTGCCGGTTTTGCCATCGAAGAAGAATTCATATCTATTGGGAGCGCCAAAAATTCCAGAACGGAGATTATTGCCTCCGCCGTCAACAGTTAAAATATACATGTCGGCGTCGGATAGCCCACCACTCGCCATACCTATATTTGTTAAGCTTCCCATAAGCCACCCCATTATATATATCTCATTACAGCGATTAAATTCAATATTAGGGAAAGAAGGCTGACCATATAGACGGGCGGGCTGATAAGTATTTCCCCATAAGGGATTTAAATTTGTCCCAGAATATTTAACTAAGAATGTGTCTTGATGACCTGGATTGTTAGGATAAGCGGTTACAAGAATCAATGGCGTCATTGAAGGCGGGGCAAAATTAACAGTGCCGTTAAAAATTCCTGAAAGCAGGATGTCTCCATTATAATCAAATTTAACATCCGCTATTTCTATCCCAGAATTTAGGTTCCCAAATATATTGTAGGAGAGAATATTTCCCATGGGTGACAAAACTAAGATAATGCCATCATGCGCGCCTATAGTTGGCACAGGGCCGATGCCTGGAAGTATAATAGGTTGACCACGACCCTCAACTTCGCCGGCAACCACGATATTACCTGTACGAGAATCGACACTAATGTCTTTGAATCGATCAGTGTTTCCATTGGGGTTAGTCGAATTGCTGAAGGAAAAAGTCCATTGATATATCAAAGAATTGCCTGTTGCCCCTGGAGAATATTTTGTAATAAAAACATCCTCGTCCAAAGTATTCCTAATACCTCCTGTACCATGAGGCGGCGGATTAAAATCCACTGAACCATTGAAGGATCCTGTTACATAAACATCATTGGTCCTTGGATCAACCGCGGTATCATAAACTACGGCTCCCCCTATAGTTCCCTTTATAAGTCTGGTTGCGCCATATTGGACATTGGAAAGAATTTTGGTAACAAAAGCAGCTGATTGAGTAATATTACCCTGCAGGTCAGGGGTCCCGCCAGGTAAAATGTTAAAATTAACGGTGTAATTACCCGGTGTACTTCTACTAAACCGTCCGGTATATATTATATTATTTTGACTATCCAAAGCCATATTATCTATATAAGTACGATCGCTTGTAAAGTTTAAATTAAACGGAATGTCGTTCCCAGTTAAACTATCAGCTATACGAATATATCCCTTACGCTCAGATGGCCCTGCTGGGGGGAGGGTTAGAAAAGTTCCGTTATAAGAACCACTATATAAAAAAACATTATTAAAAGGCTGAACTGCGACTGCAGAATCTCCGCTATCGCCATAAGTTTGAACCCACTGTACGCTAAAAGGCTCTATCGGCGCTACCGGCGCTGGTATGGCTGTCTGGGCATATAAAAAATTTTGGCTAAAACTTACCCATACTAATAGAAGAAAAATACAAATCCCAAATGCTTTGAGGTATTTTACCCTTTCCATTTCGCTCCCCCTTTAAATTTTTTTAACGTTCTTTACAGCCTGAGATGAACCCCTTTGACAGATCAACAGCGCTTCTTTGGTATCTACAATGATCAGGTCCTTAAGGCCGATCGCGGCGATGGGGCGGTTATTGCCCCAGGCTAAAATATTACGGCTGTCGATATTGCGCACATCCCCTCTAAAAATATTCCCGCCCTTTCCCTTCGGCAGGACCTCGCAGAGCGAATCCCAGCTTCCCACATCCGACCAGCCGATGTCTTTGGCGGCAACAGCCACGACCTTCTTGGAATGTTCCATAATGCCGTAATCGATGGAGATCTCCGGCAGTTTCGACCAGTTGACCTTGGCATTTTCACTCAAAAGCCGGTAAATCTTAGGTTGATAGCGCTTGAACTCTGCCAAAATCGTTGCGGCCTTAAAAATAAACATTCCGCTATTCCAAAAGTAATTCTTTGATCTTAGAAATTGTTTTGCTTTTGCGAGTTTGGGTTTTTCAATGAACTGTTGGACCTTTAAAACACCGCCCTTTGAGGACCCCACCTTCAAATATCCAAACCCCGTATCCGGCCGCGTTGGGACAATGCCTAAGGTGACCAAATGATCTTTTTTCGCCGCATCCACGGCCCTATTTAAAACCTGATGAAAATTCTTTTCTTTTACCACTAGATGGTCCGACGGCAGAACAGCCAAGACCGCATCCGGATCACTTTTGTAGATTTCTAAAGCGGCCCAACATATCGCAGCCGCGGTGTTCTTTTTCTGCGGTTCGAGAAGAATATTCCGCAGAGGGACACCTGATCCCGCTAAATGCTTTTTATACGCCTGGTTAGACACCAGATAAGTGTTTTTAGTTCCCACAACGCCGCGGATGCGTTTCAAGGTCTTTTGGAACAGGGTCTCTTTCCCAAAGATCTTTAAGAATTGTTTAGGATTATCCTTTCGGCTTAAAGGCCAGAACCGCGTGCCTGAACCGCCGACCAAGATGACTGCGTATAAATTATTATTTTTCATAAAGAAACAAGATACGAGAAACAATGACCAAATAATGACCAATACCCAAATTCCAAAGAAATTTGGTGATTGGTTAATTGAAAATTATTTGGTTCTTGTCTCTTGGTCATTGGTTATTATTATTTTCAGCGTCCATTCTTCTGAAATTCCCGGCGGATAAGCCCGCGGTGGCGCTTGTACCCGACATTCAGGATCCTGAACGGATGCCACCAATACCTGCTGTTAACGACACCTTGATCCTCTTGAGTTAATTTATGTTCTTGGATTCTTTCCTGCATCACTTTCGGATGACTGCCGAAATAAATCGGAAATCGTTTCAAGTTACCAAAATTATAAGCACTGGAACCGTTGTCTTGAAGTTTGAATCCCATATCCTTGTGATTGACAAGGCGCTTTTGCATCACATCTTCCGGCAACACCCAGCCGTAATGATAGAGAAAACAGCCGGTCTTCTTCGACTTTAAACCCCGGCCGCTGATATGCTGAAAGGTATAGGCATCTTCAATAGATCTTATCTGTCGATTATTTTTAACAATTCTGTCTTGTTTTTGATACCAGCCGTTGTCATCACGGTAACGGTAAAAACTCCCGAAAAAATGCAGCCACTCAAAACGCAGCGCCTCCACATTATCGTCACGTAGATACTTCTGCATCATCCTCTTTAATTTCGGGAGATCATTTTCATGAATGACCTCATCCGCCTGCAGGTAAAAAGCCCAATCACCCTGGCAGAGGCCGAGAGTAAAATTAGTCTGTTCAGAAAGGACTTCCACGCCTTTGGATTGGTCCCAAAGCGTATAAACAACCTTGATCTTCGGGTCTTTGATCGAGGCAATGAGCTTGTCCGTGCCGTCATTGGAGATGCCGATATTGACGATAAATTCATCGCAGATAGGCAGGATAGACTTGATCGCCTCTACGATCGGATAATTGTAGAGTAGAGCATTTTTGACGATCGTAAAACCGCTGACTTTCATAGTTTTGTCTCGGTTTTCGGTTACGGTTAGGAAGCCCGTTTCGTTTTTCGGTTACGGCTACGGTTAAAATCACCGTTTAACGTAACCTAAAGCCGATACGGGCATCGTTACCCTAGCCGATTATCGAGTAATTCCTCAAATATCTCATTAAACTGCCCGACGGTTTTATCCGGAGGGAAAACCTCTTTGACCCGTCGGTAACCTTCTTCGCCCATCTGCCTGGCCAGGCCAGGATCACGCAGTAGTTTTAACACACATTCCACTGTCTGGTCAATATTATTCACTTTCGTCAAGTAACCGGTTTTGCCGTTGACCACGATCTCCCGCGGGCCGCCGCAATCCGTGGCCACGACCGGTTTTTTTAAGCTCATCGCCTCGATCAGGACGCGGCCGAAGGCCTCCTTTTCGGAACAGGACACCAGGACATCAAAAGCGCTTAACAGATCCGGGATATCGCTTCTGTTCCCGGTAAAGATCACTTTGCCCTGCAGGCCCAGGCTCCTGGCAAATTCCTCAAGTTCTCCTATGGTCAGCTGATTCATATCCGGCGAATCACCGATGACAAAGAAAACCGCCTGCGGAAATTCCTGCGCCACGATCTTCATGGCCTGCAAAAAAACCTTATGCCCTTTCCAGGGAATGACACTGCCGATAATGCCTACGATCTTCTGATCGGGGCGGATGTTAAACTCCCGAAAAATTCTTTCTTTATCTTTGACCAGCTGGCTGAAACCATCCGCGTCGATGCCGTTATAGACCATATGCACTTCTTTCGGGAAACCATAACTTTTAATATTCTCACGGATACTTTCTGAGACCGCGATCAGCCGGTCGGAATTAAACGCCCGGAACCGCTTGATCTTGATCGTCGGAATAATATCGTGAATGACGGTCAGGCAGGGAACTTTCAATGCCTTAGCCGTAAAAAAGGCATACGGTGTGATGCGGTAGGAATTACTTAAAATAAGCTGGATCTTGTTGGCGCGGCAAAGCTGAATGATCTTCCTCAATGTTAAAAGGTTCAAAAACCAGTATTTAAATCTTCTCCAGGCCCGCATGCGCATATAAATGATCTTGACGTTTAATTTTTCCAGCGCTTCCGTCAAAGGCCCCGGCTCCTGGCAGAGATAAAAACATTGGTATTTTTTGTCCAGGGATTTCACCAGCGAGATCAGATAAAATTCCGCGCCGGCCAGACAGGACACAGGATGGATAATGAGGATGTTCATCCCAATTTTCCTTTAATATTACCCAATTTATAGTACAGATAAAATTGGGATAAGTACTTATTACATCTAATAATATTTAGCGAAAATAAGTACATAGTTATAAGAATATTAGAAAACCAGAATAGCAGAGTATCAGAATGAGAATACCAGATAACAGAATACCAGATAAAAATAAACCTCTGAATTCTGATGTTCTGAAATCTCCATCTGGTCATCTGGTGTTCTGATTATCGAATTTTGTCCTTTATTCTTTCATAAAACTCTTCCGCCAAAAGCTGTGCGCCCAGACCGTCCAAATGAAAATCCCGCGGGAGGTCATTGTAGATCTCTAAAATACTGTCCTTATTCGCCTGAAAGACCGGCCGCAGGTCCAGGTACTCAATGCCGTTCCTTTCCAGGTACGGAATGATGATGTCCTGGTAATTCCTCTTTCCGCCGTCAAAGACCGTCACGATATCAGGATAAATGATGTAGAGAAAACCGGCATGGTTCTCTTTAAGCAGCGCGGCCAATTCATCCAGGGCCTTAAAATAATTTGCCCAGGACTCCTTAAGCTCGGCGGCAAAAGGGTCGGTGACCGGAGTCCCGGCATGATACGCCGCCACTTTCATGATATCATCGATGTTCTGGCTTCTTTCAACAATGGCCTTGCGCACCGCGTCGTCCTTTATCTTTTTCATCCAGCGGTTAAAACGGTAATCCAATTCGAATTTCCGGAAAATACGCATGAATTTGGTCAACTTGATGGTCTTGCCCAACGAAAATTTATTATCCTCTTTCATTTTCTGATACAGCGGCTTATCCTTTTTCATTTCCCCCAGGTCATTCGTGCAGAAATTGATCGTCACCAGGTCGGGTCTTAAAGCAAGCCCTTTGACCTTAAGATAATAAATATAATCCGTGATCGTCGCGCTGCCCACGCCGGCGTTCAACACGACCGCGTTTTTCCCTTCTTCAGATAAAATATTCTGCAGCCGGTAAGGATACGAATCTTCATCATCGACAAATAAACCAAAGGTCAACGAATCGCCCATGGCCAGGATACGGTATTTATTCTGGATTTCTTCCAAGGACAATTCTCCCGCGGGCCCGACACTGCGCAGCCCCAGAGAATTGATGCGGACATGATACGGCTCTAGCCCGGGGAAAAGGATGACCTTGTCCTGATCGGGTTTAAAGTAACCGAAGGAATTTTGCGCGGCCTTCTCATCGATGGCGTCAACCGCGATGTAGGTATTCTTGACGATCAGCCCGCATAAGAAATTAATCGCGCTGAGCACAATCACCCAGGAGATAAGCGTAAAAATAACTTCTTTGGAGGATGGCTTTTTGAAAATCATAATTCGTAGGAATTATTGGCTCGGGGTCCTGCCGCTCGCTATCCCAGCCTCGCTCCAAAGTCGCTCGGCCGGGACCCTTCTCGCGTCACCCCTCGCGAGAGTATCAAAACGTTATCAGCGGGTGGCTGAGGGAGGGGCATCCCCATCGCTCGCATCCGCCAAAAATTGTGGCGGAGAGAACGATGGGGATGCCCAAAGACAGGACCCGTTGTAAAATTGCACTCTGTTCTTAAACCTTTAACTTTTTACTCTTTAAAAAATCATCCACCACTTGGGTGATGTAATCCATGTGTTCTTCGTTGAGGTCCTGATGGATACCGATATGACAGCCGTAGTCGCTGCAGTATTCAGCTTCGGGAAAGTCACCCAATTTATACCCTAAAAAGCTGTAACTCGGGCACTGCGTGGGCATAGAGTAAAAAATATTACGCGAATCAACACCGGCCGTTTCGATAAAATTAACAAATTCGTCCTTGGTGAACTTGACCTTCTCTTTAAGGATGATCGAAAAGGCGTGCGGGCCGAATTTTTCGTGGGCCTCTTCCTTCAAAATATAAAAGTACGGTTCGAATTTTTTGAATTTCTTGATCAGGTACAATAAATTTTTTCGCCGGCGCTCCAATATCTGGGAAAAAATCTTAATATTCCCTAACCCGACGGCCGCTTCCAGCTCATTCATCTTGGCTGAAAACCCGATGCGCTTAAAGGTAAATTTCCCTTCGATCCCGTGATTGCGCAATGAGCGCAAAGACTCCGCCATTTGTGGATTATTGGTGATCGTGATCCCGCCTTCGATGGTCGTCACGATATGCGCGGCGTAAAGGCTGAAGGCGGCCATATCGCCCATCGTGCCGATCTTTTTTCCCTTATATTCCGCGCCGTGCGCTTCCGCGGCGTCCTCAATAACGATCAGTTTATGCTTTTTGGCAATGCTCAAGATAGCGTCCATGTCCGCCGGTTTTCCCATCAAATGGACCGGCATGATCGCGCGCGTCCTTTTGGTAATAACTTTCTCGATCTTCTTCGGGTCAATATTAAGCGTATCTCTGGTCACATCGACAAAGACTGGGGTCAGTCCTGCTTGAAAGACCGCGTTGCCCGTGGCCACAAACGACAGCGCCGGCACGATCACTTCATCCCCACGCTTGGCGCCGTGATCATAAAGCACCGCGCAGGCCAACGCATCCGCGTCCGTGCCGCTGCTTAACGCTATCCCTTCTTTCACGCCAAATAATTTGGCGAATTGGCGTTCGAATTCCGCGACCAGTTTCCCGCGGGTGACCATCTTTTTATCCAGGGCCTCATCGATCAAACGGCGGGCCTCATCGGTAATGGAAACGGTGCCGAAGGGGACTTTAAATTTTGTTTTAGCTTCAATGCTTAAATTTTCTGATTTCATGACTGATTACACTGATTTGAAAAGCGATTACACAGATTCACTTATCTGTGTAATCTTTTTTAAAATTTGCGCCATCCTTTCTTCTTCGCTTTTTTGTAACGTTCCGGTGTTCCGATATCGAAAAACTTTTTATTTATTTTAAAGCCATAAAATCTTTTATTCACGAGCGTCGGGAAGAGATCCGTTTCTAACGAGAACTTTTTTGCCTTGGGCATAAAAGAAAAGACCGACCTATCAAAACAATACACGCCGGCATTCACATACGCCGCCGCGGCATCGGCCTTTTCGCGAAAACCTTTTATTCTCTTCTGCTGATCTAATAAGATCGTGCCGTAATCTTTTGCGCCTTTTACCCGGCTCACCGCCAAACTTGCCAACGCCTTATTCCTTAAATGAAAACCGAAAAATCTTGCGTAATCCACCGGACAAAACGAATCGCCGTTTAACACAAAGAACGAACTACTTTTGACAAATTTCCTAGCGTGATTTAATGCTCCCCCGGTGCCTAAAGGTTTGCTTTCTCGAGAGAAAAGGAACTTTATTCTGCTTTTTTCCTTTCGGTAATGATCTTGAACGTCCTGGGCCTGGTAACCGGTGCATAAGATGATCCTCGTAAATCCAAATCGCGAAAGATATTTTATGCTGATATCTAAAAAAGGCCTCTTGCCGACCTTGGCCATGACTTTCTGGGACCGGCCGATCTCACTGCGTAACCTCTTCCCCTGTCCGCCGCATAGAATAACAACATCATGTTTCCATAGATCAGTCACAATGCTAACCGATATTGGGCTGATAAAAAACTATTTGACTGCCGGATTCCTCGAATTTAAACGGGATCGTCAGTAATTTACTTAATTTCTCCCTGAT
>MHFY01000001.1:11696-13550 GCA_001805375.1 Omnitrophica WOR_2 bacterium GWA2_47_8
CGCGCATCGCCGTATCGTAAATATGATCGATATGCGGGGTCGTGACTTTGGTGGACAGGCTGCGTTTTAATTTCCAACTCTCATTAAGGAGCTTCCCGAACTGGAGAAGGTTATCCGTCTTTAAGATCTCAACCGCCTGGTTGGTAAATTCAAACATCGTCAGGAGCTCCGTCTGTTTTTTAGGGATATTCTTTATCTGATGCCTGGCTATTTTTGAGGCGGTGCGTGAAAATCCGGTAAAAAAGAGCATTAAATGCTTTTGCAGCTCCCGGCTCCGCTCATCGGGAATGGTCATCTTTCTGACCTGCAGATGATTTTTCCCGCCGCCGAATTCAATATAATTAAAACCTCCGTGGGCCGCCAACGTCTGGTCCTGGCAGCCGACACTTTCCTTGCACATTTCCTGTTCAATATAGATCGCTTCCCGCGCTAAACGGTCTTTGGAAGGCATAACGCCCTTTAAAGCATAACAGGCCTGAAGCAACCCGACGGTAAACGCTGAGCTTGAGCCGATCCCGGTCCTGGCCGGCAGGTCACCGTCGTGGTGGATCTCGATGCCTTGCGTGATCCGCAAAAACCGCAAAACCTCCCGTACCGCCGGATGGTTTATTTCATCGACGGTCTTCACATGCTCCATCTTGGAATAAATGATGCGCGAACGGTGTTCAAAGAACGGCGGCAGGTAGCGGCAAGAGATGTAGCAGTACTTATCGATGGTGGTCGCTAAAACAGCTCCCTTATGCTCTTCAAACCATCGCGGATAATCGGTCCCTCCGCCGAAAAATGAGATACGAAACGGTGTCCGGCTGATGATCATGAATGACTCCTTATATTTAAGATACAATCACCAAGAAACAAGATACAAATAAATCACAATTTAAAAATTCTAAAAATTTCCTGTAAATTGATTATTGAATTTTATTTGGTTCTTGTTTCTTGTATCTTGGTTATTTATTTATACGTTCGCAAATTGGGTTCGTTTGATGATCTTGTATCCCTTGATCAATTCCTCGATGCCCCGGGAAAGCGGGAAATCGGGTTTAAAACCCGCCTTCTCTATCTTTTCATTGCTGACGATATAATCCCTTTTATCCGGGTCCTCGCCGATCTTTGACTCCACGAAATAAAATTCCGGGACATATTTTTTGATCTCCTGGCAAAGCTCAAGTTTGCTGATATTGGTGTCGCTTAAACCGACGTTATAAGGCTCATTCTTCATCTTTTCAAAATTATTCATCGCGTGAATGAACGCCTTGGAGATATCCCGCACGTGGATGTAATTGCGTTTAAAATGCGCCTCGAATAAAACAACAAAACGGTCATACACGGCCCGGTAAGTAAAATCATTGACCAGTAAATCCAAACGCATCCGAGGGCTTAAACCAAAGGCGGTTGCTAATCTTAAAGAAATACCGTTGCCGGCCTCAAGGATCGCGTTCTCCGCCTTTACTTTAAGCTGTCCGTACAGAGAGATCGGATTTAAAGGGGTTTTTTCCGTGCAGTGCTTCCCCTTTTGGCCCACGCCGTAGCCGCTGTTGGTCGTCGGATAAATGATCTTTTGCGATTTGGAACGCAGCTTTAAGATCATTTCAACTCCGCCTACGATGATCGACTCCGCGCCCACCGGGTCTTTGGCGCACAACGGCGCTCCGGTCAGGCAGGCCAAAGGGATGATCACATCCGCGTCCTTAAGCAATTTCGTCACCAACGCTTTGTCGCGCGTATCGCCCCGGCCGACCGTCAAATTCGGGTCATAGCAGACATCCAAAAGCGAAGACTGGTTATACATAAAATTATCCAAGACCGTGACCTGATGCTTTTGCTTCAACAATTCAGGGACTAAAATTGAACCGA
>MHFY01000001.1:13566-17245 GCA_001805375.1 Omnitrophica WOR_2 bacterium GWA2_47_8
GGTGACTAAAATTTTCATAATCTACTCCGTATTAATTTTGTTAAAGTATTTCGTGAAACGTATCTCGTCAACACATCTGACGCTTCACGCTTCACGCTTCACGAGATCCGTTTGATTCAGCCATTCATACGTTTTTTTGATACCTTCTTCTAGATCTATTTTACTGCCCCATCCCAACTTCTTGATTTTCGCCGTATCCAGTAATTTTTTCATCGCGCCGTCAGGTTTTGACAGGTCAAAGGTGATCTTCCCATGGTATCCGATGACCTTTTTGATCAATCCCGCCAATTCCGTGATCGAAACATCATACCCGCAGCCTAAATTAATAAGCGCTTCGTCATTATAATTCTGCATGAGAAAAACACATCCCTGCACAAAATCATCGACGTATAAAAATTCGCGCCTTGGATCGCCGGTCCCCCAGACAATGACTTCCTTTTCGTTATTCACTTTGGCCTTATGGAATTTGGCGATCAGAGCGCCCATCACATGGGCCTTTTCCAGGTCCATGTCGCTCTCGGGCCCATACACGGTAGCCGGCACAACCGAGATCGCATTAAAGTTGTACTGCCGGCGATAAGCGCGGCAGAGCTCCACCCCGGCGATCTTGGCCACGGAATACGCTTCACTCGTCGGTTCTACGGCACCGGTCAAAAAATATTCCTCTTTCATCGGCTGGGCGCAGTCTTTCGGGTACATACAGGATGCGGCGACATACAGAAATTTCTTCGTGCCGAACTTTTGCGCCGCATAAACGACATTATTCTGGCTTTCTAAATTATGATAAATAAATTCTCCCGCGTACTTTTGATTGGCTTCGATGCCGCCCGAGCGCACCGAGGTTAAAAATACATAATCCGGTTTATACTTCGCAAAAAAATGATACACCGAAGACTGGATCGTGGTATTTAAACCGATCAAAGAAGAAGAAAAAACATTGGCAAATCCGTTCTTCTGAAAATATTGAAAGAACGACCGTTCAACGACGTCGTTGTGGCCGACAACCAGAATGGAAGAATCTTTATTCATAGATCACTTCTGCTGATAATAATTCCCATGCTCGATCAAAAGGGTCGCGCGGTTATCTGCGCGTTCGATGGCCTTTTTATACGCCGGAAAAATATCTTCCGGTTCTTCCAACTCAACCACTTCGATCCAGTCAAAAAGATTGCGGAACGCCTCAGCAAAATTCCCCACGTGCTGATGCCCGGGGTGCACCGGAAAATCCGGCCCTACCGCCACACGGATGATGACCTTCGGCAAGATCTGATTGCCGCTGATCGCCGGGATCTTGTCCAGCATATTGACCATGTCCGATGAGGCCAAAAGCAGAAAATTCTGCCGCGGATAAACCGAGATCGGCAGATACCCTTCCAACGCCAACCCTAAAGTAAACTGCATCTGAAAACTTTCATTGATCGGCATTTCCAAACCCTTATCCTTGGGCAGATCGCGCAGCGTTTGGTACATGAACGTCCCTGGGTCAGAGACCGTCTGCCCGACAAAAAGCGTCTTCGGCTGCGCCGCCACCCATTCCATGGTCCGTTTTAATTCGTCGAAGTAAGTCATATTATTCGCCTCTCGTCGTTCGTGAAACGTGAAGCATACGTTTCACGCTTCACGAAAGACGCTTCACCTTTCGTTAAAATTTAATTAATCTTCCCAGCCCCGAATGCGGATAACCGTTGATATATTTAAAATAAATGATCTTTTTTTCATATTTTGTATTCTTAAACCACGGGTCAGGACAGCCCCATACTTTCCTCGTATCGGTCATGACGCTCAAGCCATTATCCCCGACCACAAACGTGACCGGCAGGTCAAAATTCGTCGCGTACTTCACCGATTCATGAAAGACCCCTGTCTCCGCCGACATATCGCCGCAAAAAAGGAACGCCCGTCCTTTTCTTTTCTGCGTTTTCAGCGCCCAGGCCACACCCACGGCTGTTCCCATCAGGCTGCCCACGATCCCCGAACATAAGACCCTATATTGAGGAAAGCATAAAGAAATACTTTTTCCGGCGAGGATTGCCTGTTTGACTTCTTCGCGCGGCACACCTTTCAGCAAAGCCAATTCATGCGAATCCCAATATCCGAAAACATAATCTTCCGGGCCGATCTTATTGTCCCTGAATATTTCGATGAGATTGTCTTCCCGCCCGGAGCGAAGATGCACCGGAGCGCGGATGACACCGGTCGCGAAAACCTCCGCGATCTCCTTTTCAAAATCTTCTAAATATTTCTTAGTAATATTCTTATTCATAAGTGTTGTGTGGGTCAGTATCGTTTCATCGGACATAGATGACATCTTAATTTATCCCTTCATGGATGCTCTTTTTGGGTAAACCATTGGATCGTTGGGAGAAGTCCTTCCTTCAATTTCACTTGCGGCTTCCATTTTAAATACTTTTTAGCCAGCGTGATATCCGGCCGGCGCTGTTTCGGATCATCGATGGGGAGTTTTTCATAAACGACCTTGCTGGAACTTCCGGTTACTTTTAAAACCAGCTTGGCAAATTCAA
The DNA here is from genome assembly GCA_001805375.1 of Omnitrophica WOR_2 bacterium GWA2_47_8. Classification (GTDB taxonomy): domain Bacteria; phylum Omnitrophota; class Gorgyraeia; order Zapsychrales; family GWA2-47-8; genus GWA2-47-8. Next base: position 16,089 of record MHFY01000001.1, read on the forward strand.
GGATGGTAAACTCATCCGGATTGCCGATGTTAACCGGATAATGATAATCACTATTTAAAAGCCGCACAATACCTTCCACCAGGTCCGAATAAAAACAGAACGAACGGGTCTGATCCCCTTTTCCATAAACCGTTAACGGCCTTCCCTTTAAAGCCTGGTTGATAAAATTCGGCACCACCCGGCCGTCTTCCAAGCGCATCCGCGGGCCGTAGGTATTAAAGATCCTGATGATCCTGGTATTGACTTTATGAAAACGATGATACGCCATCGTGATGGCTTCCGCAAAACGTTTGGCCTCATCATACACGCCCCGCGGCCCGATAGGGTTGACATTGCCCCAATACGTTTCCTTTTGCGGATGGACCAGCGGATCGCCGTACACTTCCGATGTCGAGGCCAAAAGAAACCTGGCATTCTTTGCCTTGGCTAATCCTAAAGTATTATGTGTCCCCAAAGCACCCACCTTCAGTGTCGGGATCGGGTGGTTGAGATAATCCACCGGGCTAGCCGGAGAAGCAAAATGCAAGATACAATCCACGTGCCCCGGGATAACGATCTCTTTGGTGACATTATGTTCAATAAGTTCAAAGTTGCGGTCCTTAAGAAGGTGTTTGATGTTGCGCCGGTTGCCGGTTATAAAATTATCCAGACAAAAGACCTTATAACCGTCCTGAATAAAACGGTCGCATAAATGGCTTCCCAAAAAGCCTGCCCCGCCTGTGATTACTGTTGTCTTTTTTAAAGGCATAATTTTAATCTTTGTTTCAGGCTTCAAGTGTCAAGTTTCAAGACCCTGGTACCTGACACTTGACACATGAAACATTTCCTTACAATTTTACGATCTTTCTGTCTTTTGTGTCTTTATATACATTCTTGATATCGAAGATCAATTTCGCCCGGTCTAGGATATACGAATAATCCACTTTGGTGTGATCGGTCGCGACGATCACGCAATCATATTTAGAAACACCATCCTTTTTTAGATCAATGGAATTCTGATGCAGGCCTTCGATCTTTAAGAATGGGATGATCGGGTCATAATAATCGACCTTGGCTTTCTTCTTTTTTAAAAGGTTGATCAATTCCAGCGGTGGGGATTTGCGCAAATCCTTAACATCTTTTTTATAGGTCGCCCCCAAAACCAAAAGCTTTGACTT
>MHFY01000002.1:0-10678 GCA_001805375.1 Omnitrophica WOR_2 bacterium GWA2_47_8
GAAAAACCAAAAGCCTAAGATACGTCCTTAAAACATTTAACTCCGTATAAAAATAGTCAATCCGACTTAATTGCGCATCCCGAGTTGAGGTGATGTTCGTATCCACCATGTGTGCCGCCGGCAGGATCGCAGCCTTGGTTTGAAGCAGGACAATCGGAATAATCGCCAGACCTAATAAAAAAGGAATCCATAAAGATTTTTTCAAATCAGATTTAAAGAAGAAAACCTCAATCAAAATCAGCATGAAAGGAAGAGTGAAGGCAAATTCTTTGCAAAACATCGCCAAAATCATAAAAACAAGCGTGGCTGCATATTTCACCCAGGAAAAACTCAAACGCATTTGAATGAACATAAGCACCGATAATAAATAAAAAAAGGACGCCAAAAGCACAAAACGCTGCGCGACCAGATTGACCGCTTCGGTTTGGACCGGATGGATAAGAAAGATCAATGAACTTAAAACCGCAAGTTTACGTTCAGGAACAGAGGTTAAGTTTTTTAAGGCGGGCGTTTTGAAAAGGGCAAGAACAATGTGATACACCCCAAAGGCATTACTAACATGGGTCAAGACATTAAAAATACGGTAGCCGAACAAATCCGTTGGGGATAGGGAGTAGTTAAAGGCAAAGGTGAGCCCCACTATAAACCGGGTGTTAAAGGCCTGCCAAATGGCTTTGAGATCTGCAATGTCCCTGATAAATGGATTAAATTTAATGAGGTCAAGGTCATCCCCGTAAAAACTGTCGATCGAAACCGTGTTCCCATAAACAAGAAGGCCCACTAAAAACAGACTTGCAAAAATAAAAATATGTGAATTTAAAGATCTTTTAGTAGAAAACGACCTTATCATAGCTTCATTATAAGATATTTGAATAATCGGGGCAAAGTCTATATAATCTTTTAGCTCTTCAAACTTTTTTAAAAGCAAGGAAACGCATGAACTTAAAACTTCTTTTTGGGATCGCTTTTCTTTTAACCGTTTCTTCTGTAACTCCCCTGGAAGCGGAAGAATCTCTGGATGAACTCTTTAAAAAAACCGACAATTACCAAAATGTTACGGTACAGAAGGTCGTGGATACGGCGACCCTTATCTTATCCAATGATGAAAGGATCCGGCTCATCGGCCTCCGTTCCCCAGAGATCAAAAGAAAAAAAGAAAATATAAAGCATGACTCCTTCGGTTTTCCCATCAGGGAAGAGGTCGACCCCGCCACACCCATCGAAGAGCAGGCCTTAACTTATGTCACGAATTTACTGCTTAACCAAACGGTCACCGTAGAACTCGACGTTCAAAAAAAAGGTGACGGCCGCGCCACGCTCGCCTATATCTTTTTAAAGGACGGGACCCTGGCCAACGCTGAAATCTTAAAACAGGGATTTGCTTATCTCAGCCTGCAGCCTCCCAACCTCAAATACGCCGATCAGCTGCGCGCGGCATATAAAGAAGCCAAAGATGCCCAGCTCGGCTTGCAGGGTGAATAAAAATTAAATTTATGGACTTAATCGGCCAGGTCAAATCATTTATCACGAAAGGCGCTTTAATTAAAAGAAGGGACCATGTCCTATTGGGCGTCTCCGGCGGTCCGGATTCAACGGCGCTTTTGTCTATTTTAGAAAACTTGCGAAATGATCTGGGGTTCCGATTAACGGTCTGCCATGTGAATCACGGGTTGAGAACAACAGCCTTGCGGGACGAAATTTTTGTAAAAAAGATCTGCCGGGACCTAGGGATCAAATGCCTTTTTGTAAAACTAAAACCCCTTAAAGGATCATCGGAAGAAACCGCCCGGGACAAACGGCTCGCCGCGTTTTTCAAGATCGCCCATCAGCAAAAAGCCAACACCATCGCCTTAGCGCACACACAGGATGACCTGGCAGAAACAGTCCTGATGCGCATCATCCGCGGCAGCGGCTTAAGAGGATTGCCCAGCATCTTGCCGAAGCGTATGATGCAGGGATTCTCTCTTATCCGTCCGCTGCTTTCTGTGAAACGCCGGAATGTTTTGGCCTATCTAAACGAAAAAAGAATTCCCTACAAGATCGACCCCACGAACAGGCAAACAAAATTCCTGCGAAATAGGATCCGTTTAGAACTCTTGCCTTTACTGGAAAGAAAATATAACAGCAACATCAAAGAATCATTGGCCAATCTGTCGCTGATCGCGGCCCTGGACTACGAATACCTCAATAGCCAGACACACAAGATCTTTCACTCGCTGAAGGCCAGAACAAAGGACAAAATTATCATTCCGCTTAAAAGAATAAATAAACTCCCGCGCAGCCTGCAGCGGATGATCTTTTATCAGGCGATCGAAGCCCTCAAAGGCGATACGCGGGCAATTACCCACGCCCATATTTTAGAGATCGAAGGGCTTATTGAAAATAAAACCGCGCAGGCGCGTGGCCACCTTCCACAGGGGATACTCTTTCAAAAAGAAAAGGGGCGCCTTTCTGTAACCTTAGAAAAATAAAGCGGTTACATAAATAAGAATCGCTTGCATATCTAAAAGATTCCGTTATAATGTTATGATTATTAAAAATTATTTTAAAGAAGATATAAAATTTTATGGACCAACCACCTAAAATACCAAAATCACCAAACCCACCCAAAAGACAAATGCCTAAAAGGCCTTTACCCCAGCAAAACGGCAATTGGATCTTTTGGCTAGGGCTGGGGCTTTTTTTCCTGGTCCTCATGAGCCAGACCTCGACCGTGAACCGTATCGGGACACCTCGAGATTTGACGTACAGCGAATTTTATTCCATCCTCACCGACAACCCTAATACCGGGAAGATCCAAAAATTAGAGCTAATTGAAGGAGTAGAGACGACCTTGCGCGGCGTCTTTAAAGACGGTTCAGAATTCCGACTGCATATTCCGCAGAAGGACGACGGGCTTTTAAACCTTATCAGGACAAACGTTTCGAATTTCACGGTCACGCCGCCTCAGACATTCTGGAGCCAGCTTTTCTTTTCATTCATGCCGATTCTTTTGATCATTTTCTTCATTTGGTACGTTTCCTATCGCGGTAGCCAGGTCGGGAACAAGATCTGGTCATTCGGCAAAACCAAAGCCCGTCTCAATGGGAAAGACAGCCACGCTATCACTTTTAATGATGTCGCCGGTGTGGATGAGGCCAAAGAAGAGTTGCAGGAAGTCATTGAATTTTTGAAAGAACCTAAAAAATTCCAAAAACTCGGCGGGAAGATCCCCAAAGGAGTTCTTTTGATCGGCCATCCGGGGACCGGAAAAACATTGTTAGCCAAGGCCGTGGCCGGTGAAGCCGGAGTCCCGTTCTTTTCATTAAGCGGTTCGGATTTTGTGGAGATGTTCGTCGGGGTGGGGGCATCGCGCGTGCGTGACCTTTTTGAACAGGCCCGCAAGGCCTCGAAGTCTTCGGGGAAGGGCGCGATCATTTTTATTGATGAGATCGACGCGGTCGGACGGTTGCGCTTTGCCGGGATCGGAGGGGGCAACGACGAACGCGAGCAGACCTTAAACGCCCTGCTGGTGGAGATGGACGGTTTCAACACGCAAACCGGCGTCATTATCATTGCCGCTACCAATCGGCCCGACACCTTGGACCCGGCCTTATTAAGACCGGGCCGTTTTGACCGGCAAGTCATTGTCACGCTCCCCGACATCAAAGGACGCGAAGGGATCTTAAAAGTCCACACCAAAAATATCAAATTATCTCCGAATGTTAACTTAATGAGAATTGCCCAGCAAACCGTTTATTTCTCCGGTGCTGATCTGGCTAATGTCTGCAATGAAGCTGCCCTGTTAGCCGCGCGAAAGAACAAGGAATTTGTTGAAATGGAAGACATGCTGGCCGCGGTGGAACGCGTCACCATGGGGCCGGAAAAGAAAAGCCATACCGTTTCCAAGCAGGAAAAAGAAATTACCGCCTATCATGAAGCAGGACATGCGCTATTATCATTATTAATTCAGGAGGTGGATACATTTACCAAGGTTTCCATTATTCCTCGCGGCATGGCGGGAGGCTACACACTCACTCCCCCTACGGAAGACAAACACTATTTAAATAAAAAAGAACTTATGGGGACCATGGTTGTGCTTTTAGGCGGGCTGGTCGCGGAAGAGATTACTTTTAAAGATACCTCAACCGGTGTTTCCAATGATCTGGAAAAGGTCACCAAGATCGCCCGGAGCATGATCTGTGCTTACGGCATGAATGATAAATTAGGCCGTTTGGCTTTTGGACAGATGCAGGGGCCGCACTTTTTAGGACGCGATATCTACGAACAGAAAGATTACAGCGAAGACACCGCCATGCACATTGACAAAGAGGTGAGAGACCTGGTCAATACGGTCTATTCCCGCGCGAAAAAGCTGCTAACCGAAAATCGTGATAAGCTTGAAAAATTAGCCAAAACCTTGATCGAAAAAGAAGTCTTGGATATCGAAGAAGTCAAGCTTCTGCTTAACTTTACCACCGAAAAAATTTCATCGTCAGATCATCCTCTGCCACCTGTCTCTGCCCAGTTTAAAGAAGTGCAATTGACAATCGATCCTTCCCAAAATCCGAATATTCAGCAATAAAAGCGCATGGCCACATCCACATCTTCAATTTGTATAAGACCGAGGTATGTCTTAAGGGCCCGAAACTTTGCGATAAAGTTAGGGGCAGAGACAAAGATCATGGGCATTATCAATATGACCCCGGATTCTTTCAGTGAAGACGGCTGCCTCAAAAGGAAACCCGGCATCTCCTCCGCGCTTCATTTAGCCGAACGGCAAATAAAAGAAGGGGCCGACATCCTCGATGTGGGAGGAGAATCGTCCCGTCCGGGTTCGAAGCCTATTCCGCTGGCTGAAGAAATCAAGCGCGTGATCCCGGTTGTGCAGTACCTCACCAAGAATTTCCGCATTCCTGTTTCGGTAGATACCTATAAGGCCGAGGTCGCAGAGCGCGCGTTAGATGCGGGGGCGAGCATCATTAATAATATCCACGGGGCCGCGCCGGATCAGGCCTTGCTTCGCTTGGTCAAAAATTATAAAGCCGCCATTGTCCTGATGCATATGCGAAAAACGCCGGCCACGATGCAGAAAAATATTTTTTATAAAAGCGTCGTTAAAGAAATCATGGCTCAAATTAAAAGAGCAATGGAAAATTGCTTGGAAATGGGAATTAAATTGGATAGAATCATAGTTGACCCCGGGATCGGTTTTGGAAAGACCGTCAACCATAACCTGGAGATCATTTACCAGCTTAAAAGTTTTCAAAAATTGAATTGTCCCATTCTTATTGGGGCATCGCGAAAATCCTTCATCGGCAAAATATTAGACAAGGACGTGCACAACCGTCTTTTAGGGACCGCCGCCACGGTGAGCGCGAGTATTTTAAACGGGGCCCATATCGTACGCGTTCATGATGTTGCCGCCATGAAGGAGATCGTCGATATGACCGACGCTATTTTAAACCACGATCTAAAAAATTTATAATCCTATGGAACTACCCTTTTGGTCAAACATAAAACCTATCCTTGAGATCACTATCCTTTGGGTCGTGTTCTATCAGATCCTGGTCTTTTTTGAAGGCACCCGAGCCTTTCAGGTCTTAAAGGGTCTGACCTATTTGCTTATCGCGTTTCTGATCTGCCAGATCTTGAAGCTCGACACGATCAATTGGCTGCTGACAAAATTTTTCGCTCTTTCCGTCATTGCCTTATTGATTATTTTCCAACAAGAACTGCGTCATGGATTAGCCCGTCTGGGCCAGCAGCATATCTTTGCCATCGGATTGGAAGAATCCGAAATGCTGGCCATCCTGGAAGAAATTTCCGACAGTGTTTTTAAGATCGTTAAAAAGAAGGCCGGCTGCCTTCTCGCCATTGAACGAGAAGCCAAGCTGAAAACCTATATCGAAAGCGGGATACCCGTTGATGCCAAGGTGAGCTCTGAAATGATCCAAAGCCTATTTGTCACGAGCTCTCCGCTGCATGACGGCGGCATCATTATTAAAGGGGACCGGATCATTGCGGCGTCGTGCCTTTTCCCGCTGACCGATAACCCCAATTTCAGCAAAGTCCTGGGGACACGGCATCGCGCCGCGTTAGGGTTAAGCGAGCAAAGCGATTGCATCGTCATCATGGCCTCTGAGCAAACAGGAGAAGTTTCCGTGGCCCTGGAAGGGCGCTTTATCACGATCGTTGATGAAAGCCGTTTATTCAACCTTTTGTGCGATCTATTGATCGCGCCGTCACCCAAGAGAAAAAATGAAAAAATGGCTAAACAATAATTTTGTCCTTAAACTCATTGCCCTCGTCCTGGCCGTTGTCACATGGCTCTACGTGAATGGGGAATTGATCAGGATCAGATAGACTTATGCCTAAACTCGGTGTCAACATTGATCATGTGGCCACTTTGCGCCAAGCCCGTCGAGGTTATGAACCTGATCCCCTGCTCGCCGCCAAGCTCTGCGAAAAGGCCGGAGCGCATAGTATCGTGGCGCATCTGCGCGAAGACAGGCGCCATATCAACGATGAAGACATTGAACTGCTCAAAAAAAATGTCAAAACCCGTTTCAACCTGGAGATGTCCATAAATCCCGAGATCGTACAGATCGCCTGTCAGATCAAGCCGGACCAGGCGACACTGGTGCCGGAACGAAGGCAGGAGATCACGACCGAGGGAGGGTTGGATGTTTTGAAATACTTTACGCCGATCCAAAAGGTCACGCATCTTCTGAAAGCAAAAGATATCGTGGTCAGTCTTTTTGTTGCTCCGGATAAAAAGCAGATCGATGCCGCTTACAAAATCGGTGTCAACATGATCGAACTGCATACCGGCCATTATGCTTCAGCGAAAACAAAACAGGAACAGACCAAAGAATTGAAAAAGATCAAAACCATGACCTATTACGCCCGCCGATTAGGTTTGATCGTCAATGCCGGGCATGGACTGAATTATCAAAACACTGAACGCATCGCGGAGATCAAGGAGATCGCGGAACTCAATATCGGGCATTCCATTATTTCCAAAGCGGTTTTTGTCGGTTTAGAAGAAGCTGTTAAAGACATGTTAAAGGTCATGGCATCATGAGTATCCTCGGAACAGGCATTGATATTATCGAGATCGAACGCGTGCAAAAGGCCATCGACCGCTGGGGCGATGATTTTCTGCACCATGTCTTTACCAAAGAAGAGATCGATTATGCCCAAAAACGAAAATTCCCTACCCAACATTTCGCGGCCCGCTTCGCCGCCAAAGAAGCGGTCTTAAAAGCCTTCGGGGATAACGCCCATATCAGCTGGAAAGACATCCAGGTCGCAAACGACAAGCACGGCAAACCTGTTTGTGTGTTCAAAGATAAAAAATTCAAGAATAATATTTTGATCTCGATTTCCCACAGCAAAAACTATGCGGTTGCCAGCGCCATTATCACGTCGAAAAAGTAATGCCCACAAAAATGATTTTGGGCATGTCCTCGTCATAGCCGGCTCTGCCAATATGCTGGGCGCGGCGGCCCTGACGTCTCTGGCGGCCATGCGCGCGGGGGCAGGGCTGGTTACAGTCGCGGTCCCCAAAACACTCGATCCTGTCCTGCAAAAGAAAATATCACCGGTCATTATGTCTTTGCCGTTGCCGGAGACAAAGAATCAAAGCCTCGCCTTGAGTGCTCTCAAAATATTGCAAAGAAATATCTCAAAATTTAGCGCGCTTGCGTTAGGGCCGGGATTATCGCGGGATCCCTCAACCCGACAATTGATCTGCAAGATCATTAAAAAATTTTCTATTCCCATGGTTATTGATGCCGATGCCTTGAATGCGTTGGCCAAAAACGTAAAGATCTTGTTAAAAGCAAAGGGGGTTAAGATCTTAACACCCCATCCCGGTGAAATGACCCGTTTAACCGGTTATTCAAAACAATATATAGAGAAGAACCGCAAAGAAGTTGCTTGCAAATTTGCCCAAGAATTCAAATGTATCCTTCTTTTAAAAGGGCACAAAACCGTTGTCGCTGATCCAGGCGGAAAGGTTTATGTCAACACAACCGGAAACGCCGGGTTAGCAACGGCCGGAAGCGGGGATGTCTTGACCGGAATGATCACGGCATTCTTGGCCCAGGGATTAAATGGTTTTGAAGCGGCAAAATTGGGGGCGTACCTGCACGGCAAAGCCGCTGATCTGGCGATACGAAAGATCCCTAAGGCCTCTTTGATCGCAACGGATATCATTGATTTTCTTCCTCAAGCTATTAAATCCACAAAATAAAATTTAATGACCCAAACTCCCACCATTATCGTTCATGAAAAGGAGAAGCTCGCGCACGAAGGGGCGAAACTTTTTCTTAAAATTGCAAAAGATTCTTTCCAAAAGAATGGCCGTTTTATCTGCGCTTTGGCCGGCGGGAAATCACCGGAAGGCTTATATCAAGCGCTTAACAGCTACGCAAGCGAACCGTTTTGGCAAAATACCCACGTCTTTACGACCGACGAACGGTTTGTCCCGGCCGATCATGACTATAATAATTTCCGCATGATCCGCATAAATTTATTAAGGGATATTAAAATCCCTGAAAAGAACCTTCATCCGATGCCGTCCGGAGCAGTTTCGCCTGAGGCTGCCGCTAAATTTGAAACAAAAATGCAGAAATTTTTCAATCTAAAGGACGGCCAATTCCCGCAATTTGACCTGATCCTTTTAGGGATGGGAGACGATGGACACACCGCGTCTTTATTTGAAGTTGTCCCGCATTGGCAGGAAAAAAAGAGACTGGCCATTACTTTAACGCACCCTAAAATTCAATATGACCGGATGAGCCTGACCCTGCCGGTTTTAAATAACGGCCGCAATGTCATTTTTTATGTTTATGGCGAGGGAAAGGCTCATATCCTTAAAAAAGTTTTAGATAAAAACGGCCCGCCGGCCGCTTTTGTGCAGCCTCAAAATGGCAGGCTATATTTTTTAGTGGACACTTCATCCGCTAAAATGCTAGATCATTAAAACATTGACAAGCTTACGCGTATCGCGTATAGTATAAAAAATTTCAGACGTACTGTTCTTTAAGAATCAATTTTATCTATATGGCCCTCACAGATGAGGTTAAAAGGGAATCCGGTGCGCCTAACGGCAAATCCGGAACGGTCCCGCCGCTGTAATCCGATCCTTTTCGTTTCAAAGGGAAAAGGAGGTTTTTGGCCGCTGTATCCACTGCTTCTTAATTAGAGAAGCGGGAAGGAAAGTCAAAAACTTAGGAAAGTCAGAAGACCTGCCTTATAGTTATAATGTTTATACTGCGCGAGAAAGTATAATAATTATAAATAGGGACTAAGTTTAAGCAGGGTGCACTCCCAATTATCCGTTCTAAAACGGGTGATTGGGAGTTTTTTATTTTAACCCTCACAACAATAAGGATAAAAAAATGAAAAAAGTCTTAATAATTTTAGGGATTGTCTTAACGTTTTTCACGGTCAAACCAGCCCAGGCCATTATGAGCTTTGACCTGGATGAAATCGTGATCACTGAAAGCCGCATGGCCCAGCACGGATATAAGGTGGCATCCGATGTCACTGTTATTGATCAGAAACAAATAGAGGATTCCAATGCCTTAACTGTCGGTGAGATCCTCCAGCAGACCTTGGGCGTCAATGTTTATGACAACAGCACCCCTAAAACCGCTGTTGTGGATATCCGGGGTTTCGGCGATACCGCAAGCCGTAATGTCCTGGTCCTGGTCAACGACCGCAAGGTCAATTCCATCGATGTCTCTGGGCCGGACTTAATGCAGATCCCGTTAGAATCCATTGAAAAGATCGAGATCATCCGCGGCGCGGGATCGGTCCTTTACGGAGATAATGCCGTCGGCGGCGTTATCAACATCATTACGAAAAAAGGAAAAGGCCCTTTAGCCGGGAAAGTGGGTGCCCTTTACGGCAGCTACGCCACACGGGCGCAAGATCTGGAAATTTCGGGAGAAAAAGGTTTTAAATGGATGGGGTTGGATAATGATGTCTCCTATTACATCTACTCGAAATATTCCGACACGAATGGTTATCGCAGTAATAGTGATGTGTTGGCCCGCGACTACAACACCCGTTTTAGTTATAAATTGTCAGACAAAGTTTCGATCGATCTTAATACCGGTTGGCATGAGGATGAATACGGCCTCCCGGGAGGGCTCACCCAAACGGAACTGCAGACCTTCGGCCGGCGATATTCCGCTGATCCGAATGATACGGCCTCTACCAAAGACCGCTTTGTTCAGCTGGTTTTTGACGTCAAACCTTGGCCGGAAGATATCAATTTAGGCCACCTGGTCACGGATTTTTCCTACCGTAACCGTGACACGTATGCTTCTTTTCAAACCTTCGGGTTATTCGACACCAAAAGGGCCATTGATTCCTTTGGGCTCAACACGAAATACATCTTTGACCAAAAGATATTCAACAAAGATTTCAATATCGTGACGGGGATCGATTACTATGATACCGACAACGATATCATCGGAAGCGGCGGCAATACCGATGATTTAACCATTGCCAAAAAAGAATTCGGGACTTATGTATCCACCCAGTATGAGATCTTAAACGATGTCATTGTCAATGCCGGCACCCGGTTTCAGGAAGCGGATTATGTGTTTGACCAAAGGGCTTCGACCGTTGCCTATAACACGGCCTCTCCCAAAGAATCCGTCAATAATTTAGGGATGAA
>MHFY01000002.1:10687-11638 GCA_001805375.1 Omnitrophica WOR_2 bacterium GWA2_47_8
CGGGCTGCAGCATAATTTAAATGACACAACGATCGTAAGCGTCACGCCGTACCGGATGGACTTGAAAAATGAGATCTTCTTTAATCCCGCATCCGGGTTCTTTGGTTCTAACGATAACTACGATAAAACCCGGCGTATCGGCGTGGAAGTCGGCCAGCGGACGGATCTTTTAAAACTTTTTCACCCGGCCTTCCTTGATAAATTCGAATTCGTCACCAATTACACCTATCAAGACCCGAAATTCTTAAAAGGAGCCAACCATGGAAAACTCATCCCCATGGCCCCGCAGCATCAGGCGAGTTTTGGGTTTAATTTCGAATTCCTGAAGAATTTTGCAACCTCTTTGTCCGGCCGTTACGTTGGGGCCCGCTACGCCATCAATGACACTCAAAACATAACATCGGTCATGAAGCCGTATTTTCTAACCGATGGCAGGCTTTCCTTTAAAAAGAACGGGTTAGAAATTTATGGAGCGCTAAATAATATCTTTGATGTAGAATACTTTAGCTTTGTGGTCAAATCATCCGGCTCCACGACCAAAGATCATTATCCGGCGCCGGAGAGGAATTTCACGATCGGTGTCAAATACGAGTTTTAACCTTCATGAAAAAATTCTCTATCTCAAAAGTTTCTCAGGAATTAAACCCGAGCTTGCTTAAAAAGATCAACTCTAAAACAAAACCTCTGGGGGCGTTGGGGTTTTTGGAAGAATTGGCCTTAAAAATCGGGCTGATCCAAAGCACCTTAACGCCCGCACTAAAAGATCCGCATCTCATTGTCTTTGCCGCTGACCACGGGATAACCCAAGAGGGGGTCAGCGCTTATCCGCAGGAAGTCACGTACCAGATGGTAATGAATTTCGTAAACGGCGGCGCCGCGGTCAATGTCTTTGCCCGCCAGCATAACATCGCCGTTATCGTTGTCGATGCGGGCGTGAATTTTAATTTTCCG
>MHFY01000003.1:0-16162 GCA_001805375.1 Omnitrophica WOR_2 bacterium GWA2_47_8
AGATTTCCGGGATTTCGATAACGGCCGAGCCGTCCGAACGTCTTGCGAATACCAGCCATATTTGTTTCTCCGGAGTGAAGAGCGAAACGCTTTTAATCGCCTTAGACCAGAGAGAAATTTATGTTTCAAGCGGATCTGCCTGCATGAGCGGCGCGCAGGAGCCTTCTCACGTGCTGAAAGCCATGGGGTTTTCTGACGCGGAAGCGGAGAGTGCTGTGCGATTCAGTTTTGGCCGTTTCACGACTGAAGCGAATGTCTATTTTTTAGTTCAGGAAATCCGTGATATTGTCTACCATCTTCGGTCAGGGAAAAATTCTACTGTGAAGGATCAAAACACGTTGCGTTCAGGAGCGAATGTCTAATGCAAACAAAGGAAGAAATACTTCAGAGTCTAAAAACGATTGAAGACCCGGAATTAAAACGTGATATTGTTTCGCTGGGAATGCTTAAGGAAGTTAAAGTCGAAGGTGAAAAGGTTTCAATTACTCTAAATTTTCCAGGCGGGTCCAGTCCTGTTTCAGATTCAATTCAAAAACAAATTCAGAGCAAATTAGCCGCACTGGGAATTCGAAAGCTGGAAATTCAAATGGCCTCAGTTTCGGCCCAGCGTCCGGCCTCAGCGGTAGTGGATTTGGAATCATTGATAAAATCCACGCCATGAATGTTTCTCACCATTTCAATGCGATGTTCTACGCCCTTAAAGTGGGTAAACACATCGGCGCAAACATCTTCCTTAATATTCAAGATCTTGGCCACTTCCAAAGCCGCTAAAAAATTCGGGTTATTAAACTTTTGGGGGACTTTGGGGTCATTAAAATACCTAACCTGCGCTTTGACTTCTTTTTTCAGTAAGCTTACGGCCGGGTCGGCCGCGTTCAAAACGGCAAAATCATTCTTGCCCTGGTTTAAGAAGATCCTTTTCTTGGCCTGAAAATATTCTTCCAGGTCCGCGTGCCGGTCCAGGTGGTTTTGATTAAAATTTAAAAAGACCGCGATAAAAGGCTTAAAATCAACGATCGTTTCCAGCTGAAACGAACTGATCTCTAAAACAAAATAATCGTACTCTTGGGACCGAAGGACAAAATTCGAAAAGGCATTCCCGACGTTACCGCAAAGACAGGCCTTCTTCCCTGATTTTTCGATCACATCCCGGATCAGGGTTGAGACCGTGGTTTTGCCGTTACTGCCGGTGACGGCGATGACCGGCCGCTGGCAGAATCGGAAGGCCAGCTCCACCTCGCCCATCACTGGGATCTTCTTGGCCTTCGCCCATTGAACAGGCAAGGCATCCCGCCTTACACCAGGGCTTATGACCAGAAGATCACTGTCCTCGATGAATTTTTGTATGTGTCCGCTATATTCCGCGCTGATCTTATTTTTAGTGATCCAGGACTGGACATCTTTGGGTAATTTCTCAAACGGTTCTTTATCAGATATCTTCGGCGTTCCCTTTAATTCCAAAATCAATTGCGCGGCGGCGAGTCCGCTTTTAGCTGCACCGATGATCGTGACTTTTTTATTTTTTAACTCCATTATCTGATCTTTAAGGTGGTCAGGGTTATGAGGGCCAAAATAATACCAATGATCCAAAAACGGATGATGATCTTTGATTCACTCCATCCGGAGAGCTGCAGATGGTGGTGCAGCGGAGACATTTTTAAGATCCGCTTTTTGCGTAACTTTACCGAGAGCACCTGCAGGATAACCGAAAGCGCTTCGGCAACAAAAACCCCTCCCAAAAGGACAAGGAGCAGTTCTTTTTTAATAAAGACCGCGATGATGCCGAGGCTTCCGCCTAAGGCCAAAGATCCGACATCCCCCATAAAGATCGAAGCCGGGTAACAGTTAAACCACAAGAACCCTAAACTTGCGCCCATGATCGCGGCGCAAAAAAGCGTTAATTCCCCGGTCCCGGTAATATGCGGGACAAACAAATACTCGGCCATCTTCAAATGCCCGGTGATATAACTTAAAATGCCCAGCGTCAGCGTGACGATCAGAACAGACCCGATGGCCAACCCATCCAGCCCGTCGGTTAAATTAACCGCGTTGGACGTCCCCACCACTATGATCGCTACAAAAGGGATATAAAAAAGCCCCAGGTTGATCACCAAATTTTTAAAAAAAGGCACGTCTAATTTGGTGGATATGGCCGGATCCAAATAAATAAAAAACCCGACCAGCAGTCCCAGCGCCAATTCCCACAAAAACTTTGTCCGGGCGGGTAAGCCCCGCTGCCCTTTTTTTGCCAGGAATTTATTCAGCAGCCCCCGCCTCTGCAACCGGCTTAAAATATGGTTTGATTTTATCTTGTCATCCAAAAGATGCGGCTCAGAGGAATGGAGCAATTTGACATAATCATCCAAGAACCCAACCAGCGCTAACCAGCCGCAGGTAAAGATCGTCATCTGAATGAATTTATTGCTCAGATCCGCCCACAGAAGAACGGAGATCAATATGCTTCCGATAATAAAAACCCCTCCCATCGTGGGGGTGCCTTCCTTCGTCACTTGAAAAATATCCAACGCCGGGGCGTCCTCACGCTTGGCCTTTTCCTGGATCCGGATCTGTTTAAATTTCCGGATGAATATTGGGCCCAAGATAACACATAAAAGGAATGTGGTCACAGCAGCCATCCCCGCGCGGAAGGTGATATATTTAAAAATATTTAAGAACGGAAAAAGGTCTTTAAATTCTGACAGGTAGTAGAACATGTTTAGTTTTTATGCGTTAAAAGTTTGTTTAAAAATTCCACGGTTTGCTCCATATGCATCCCGCGGGAACCCTTGACCAGGATCGCATCACCGGGCTTAAAAAACCCAGGCAGCCGCTGGTGAAGCTTGTTCACAGTGTCGAAATGAAAGGCCGACACGTCCGTATTGTTCCGCTTTGCATCTTCGCAGATAAACTTAGCCAGCTTTCCCACACCGAGAACAAGGTTGATGTTAAGCTGGCCGGCCAAGACGCCCACTTCGCGATGCAATCTTTCTGTCTTTTCGCCTAATTCAAGCATATCCGCACAGATCAAGATCTTTTTTCCTTTATTCCGGATCTGCGCCAACGTTTCGATCGCACTTCGAAAAGAAACCGGATTCGCGTTATAGGTGTCATCGATGATCCAACTGCCCCGCCTTTGATTGATCATGAACCGGCCTTTGGGGAAACGGAAACTTTTAAGCCGCCGCTGGATATCCGCAACATCTACCTTAAATAATCTGGCCGCACTGATCGCGGCCAAGGCATTATAAATATTATGCTGCACCGGTGTTTTTAATTCAAAGATTTGTTTATGAATCTGAAATCTTAAATTGACCGGGCCGCTGGAAGGCAAGACCTCGGCCTTATACCTGGACCTCGCATGGACCCCGTAAGATATTATCTTTTGCCTTTTCCCGACCTTTAACCCTCTTAAGTACGGGTCATCATAATTTAAAATGACCTTGCCCGTGGGGGACATATATTTAACCAAGTCAGACTTTTCTTTTAAGACCCCGGCCGGCGATCTCAAAAATTCCAGGTGCGATGCGCCGATATTTGTAAAAATAGCCTCAGTCGGTTCCGCTATTTGGGCCAACCATTTGATATCACCGAAACAATTTGTTCCCAATTCCAAAACAACCATCTCATGTCTGGGATTTAACCGAAAAAGCGTTAACGGCACCCCAAACTGATTATTCTCCGTGGCGATATTTTTAAGGACATTGTAACGGCTGGATAAAACATGCGCCGCCATTTCTTTGGTCGTTGTCTTTCCGCTACTGCCGGTTATGGCGATCAGCGGGATCTTAAATTTTCGTCGATAAAACCGCGCCAGGAAACCCAAGGACTTGGTCGTGTCCTTGACATATAAAACAGGGATGTCTTTCTTAAATCCGCCTTTTTTCGAAACAATGACCGCGGCCGCCCCTTTTTTAATACAGTCACCGATAAAATCATGACCGTCCAAACGCTTGCCGACAATGGCGATATACAACTCGCCTTTCCTGATCGTTCGGGAATTAATAGAAACTCCCCTTATTCTGATATCCGCATTCCCTTGCAGGACTTTGGCGCCTATCTCATCTATGATTTCATTTAAGTTAAATTGCATCACGCCTTATTGACAAGTTTCCGGGCAGCGAAAAATTCCTGGATGACCTCTTTATCATTAAAATGGATCGTTTGGTTCTTAAAGATCTGATAATCTTCGTGGCCTTTGCCGGCGATCAGGACCACATCGTCCTTTTGCGCCAGATGCAGGGCGTAGTAAATGGCTTCCTTGCGCTCAGCGCTCACGGCATAATTTTCCTTAGAACATCCTACAATGATCTCATCGATGATATCCTGCGGGTCCTCCGTACGCGGGTTATCGCTGGTCAGGATCACGATCTCTGCCAATTGACTGGCCACCTTGCCCATTTTCGGCCTTTTGGTCTTGTCGCGGTTCCCGCCGCAGCCAAAAACCACGATAAGTTTTCTGGTTTTGATGTCCTGAAGACAGCTTAAAACATTTTTAAGGCCGTCCTCCGTATGCGCGTAGTCGATGAAAACATGAAAATCCTGGCCGCAGTTGATCTTTTCTAAACGACCCGGCACCATGGCGAGTTCCTCCACGCCTTTCTCGATCGAGGATATCGGGATTTTTTCCGCATAACAGGCCGCTACAGCGCCTAAGATATTATAAATATTGTGCAGGCCGATCAATTTGCTTCTAATATTGATCATTTTCCCTTGCGGGCATTTGATCTGAAAAGAGGTATGGGAAATGTCCGTTGTGATATCGACAGCCTTAAAATCGCTGTCAGAAGAGACCCCGAAAGTGTAAACCTTCGCCTTGGTCATAGCCTTAAGCTGTTTGGCCAACGGATCGTCGCCGTTGATGATCGCATGGGATCCCTTCGATAGGTTTTGGAACAATTTGGCCTTAGCTAAGAAATACTTCTCGGTTGTTTGGTGATAATCTAGATGATCGCTGGTCAAATTAGTAAAAAGCCCCACCTTAAAATCGATCAAATCCACCCTCCCCTGATCCAGGCCGTGGGAAGAGACCTCCATCACGCAATAGGGGATATTTTTCTGCATTAAATTATAGAGAAACTGCTGGATCCCGATGACATCGGGGGTGGTATTGGGCGCGGGAAAAACTTCCCGGTTGATGCGATAGTTAATCGTCCCTAAAACCCCGCAGGCCTGGCCGGCTTTTTGCAAGATCGATTCGATAACAAAGGTCGTGGTTGTTTTGCCGTTGGTGCCGGTAACGCCGATCGTACGCACCTTGGAAGAAGGATGGTCATAAAATTTTGCGGCGATCTCCCGCAGGGTTTTATTCGTGTCTTCAACTTCGAGGATAAAAACATTGGGATCTTTGGGGAGCCGGCTAGTTAAAGATTTAGATTGGGAGCCGCTTGGGGATTTTATAACCGCCACCGCACCCTTTTTGACCGCATCGGGAATAAAATCCTCACCATTTTGGCTAAAACCTTTTAACGCTATAAAGAGACTATTGGGAATTACTTTGCGGGAATCTGAACAGACATTGCGGATATCATAATGGGCAACATCAGATGGTATTTTTTCTTTGGTAATATTTTGCAATAACTTACTTAATTGCATATTCCTCAATGGGATTAGCCACCGTTTGCAGGTATTTTAACGTATCTTCAGCGACTTCCTGAAAGACCGGTGCTGCCACTGTTCCTCCATAATAACTCGGATGAGGTTCATCCACCACAACGACAATAGCGATTTGAGGGTCTTCCGCCGGGGCAAATCCGATAAAAGAGGCAAAAAATTTACTGTGCGAATACAAGCCGTCAACGACTTTCTGCGACGTGCCGGTCTTTCCGGCGACACTCACACCCTTGATTTGGGCTTTCTTACCTGTCCCGTCCTGGACCACACCTATCAAAATATCTTTTAGCCGTTTGGATGTTTCAACGGTAATCACCTGATCGATAATTTGAGGTTCAAACGATCGAATGATTTGATTGTTGTTGTCTTTAAGATATTTTACCACAAACGGCTTCATGTAGACGCCATCATTTGCGATAGCCGCTATGGCCGCCACAAGCTGTAAAGGTGTCACGGTGACTTCTTGACCAATAGGAACAGCGGCAATAGAAGTTTTCGACCAAACCGACGGATTTTTTAAAACTCCGTCAACCTCTCCTTTTAGATCAATGCCGGTTAAATGACCGAAGCGGAATTTATCGGCATACTTAAAGAATGTCGTGGGCCCTAATTTCTGGGCGATCTTGGTTGTTCCAATGTTGCTGGATTCTTCAATGACCTGCTGGAAGGTCAATATTCCTTTAGGATGGGCATCATGCAGGATATGACTGCCAACCCGGTAAGAACCATTTTCACAATCAATTTTATCGACTTCTTTGAAAGTTCCTTCCTGTAAAGCCGCTGCTGCCGTCACGATCTTAAAAACAGAACCCGGCTCATACGTATAACTCAGGGCGCGGTTGGTCCGGCTTTCGATAGACGCGATCTCAACCTGGCTGACATCGTACGTAGGCCGATTGGCGAGGGCCAAGATCTCTCCGGTTTTCGGGTCCATAACAATAATGGTAGCCCATTTGGCATTATGCTTTTGAAAGGCCTTATCCAGGGCCCTTTCAGCCAAAAATTGGATCGTCTCATCGATCGTTAAAACAATATTAAATCCGTCTTCCGGTGGGAGATAACTTTTTTCGATCAATAATTCCCGCTGGCGGGCATCACGCAAGATCTGCGCCCAACCTTCTTTACCTTTTAGAAAATGATCATACTGCAGTTCAATGCCTTCTAAGCCCTGGTTATCGATCCCCGCAAAACCGACGACATGGGCGGCCAGAGATTGGTTGGGGTAAAAACGTTTACTTTCCTTACGAAAGCCGATGCCTTTGATCTTGAGGGCTTTAATCCTTTTAATCTTTTCCTGAGGAAGTTTACGCTCTACCCAGACAAAATATTTATTTTTACTTAATTTAGATTGAATGAAATCCGCACTCACCCCTAAGAGGGCAGGCAACTCTGCCACGGCCTTGTCTTTGTCTGCCTGGCCCATGATCCTTGGGTTTGCGTACAGTGAAGCGGCCGTGACATTAAAGGCCAACGGCCTTAATTGGCGGTCGTAAATCGTGCCACGGATAGGCTCCAGGTCGATCATATAATTGTGCTGCCGGCTGGCGAGCTTGGAGAGATGTTCGGAACGGAAGATCTGAATATACGTTAATTTAAAGATAAAAACAATGAGGCTTAAAATAAAAAAAGAAAGGACGCCACAAAACCGAAGGGTGTGCTGTCGTGCTTGCATTAATGCTGCGGCCTCGCCTCTGCTTCAGATTTTAAGCTAAAAATATTTAGCCAACTATTGAATTTATTTTCCTGCTCTTTTGCCAAGGCTACGTTATTGTTATTCTTTCTTTGCGCGGCGACAGGCAATCTAATGATCTGAGACTTATCAAGGAACTTCATCTCTGAATTTTCATCTAAGAGCAGGCACCCTAAATTATTGGCTGATTTAAGTTTTAAGATATTGTAAGTGGAGATCCCGTTGCTTTCCTTTAATTGCTTAACGATACCCTCCCGGATCTTGCCCTTGTAGGCAAGATCATAGATCTGCATCTGCATGTTGATGTAGATCAAGGATAACAGGGTCACAAAGAACATTATTCTAATGGCGTGGGATATTTTCATGGACCTACTTTATCCTTTCCGCGACCCTTAACTTGGCACTGCGTGATCTTGGATTGGATCTTATTTCTTCTTCAGTCGGCGTGAGCGGCTTTTTTGTCAGTATGGAAAAAAATCCCTGCTTCTCAAAGTAACGGAAGCTTTGTTTCACGATCCTGTCTTCCAGAGAGTGAAAAGAAATAACACAGATCCTGCCTCCGATTTTAAGCAAGGAGACGCTTTTCGCGAGCGCGATCTCCAAGGCCTCGAGCTCCCGGTTAACCGCTATCCGAAAAGCCTGAAAGGTTTTGGTGGCGGCGTGAATTTTCTGATGACGGAATTGTGAAGGGATGGCCCTGACCACGATTTCTTTTAAGTCCTGGGTTGAGTTGATAGGGTTCTTAGCCCTTTCTTCGACCAATAAATGCGCGATGCGGTTGTGCCACCTCTCCTCTCCGAAATTCTTTAGTATGGAGGAGATCTCTTTTTCAGAAAGTGAATTCACCAGATCATAAGCCGAGATATAACTCTCCTGATCCATGCGCATATCCAGCGGCCCTTCCGAATTAAAACTAAAACCTCTATCCGGGTTATCCAGCTGATAACTGGAAATCCCCAGATCTAAAAGGATCCCGTCAACCTCTACGATCCCCAGGGATTCCAAGATCCGGTCAATGTTTCGATAGTCGCCATGAATATAATGCGTTTTGATAAGACGCCCCTGCAGTTCATTTTGAGCAATGCTTAGCGCATGTCCGTCCCTGTCAATTCCGACGATACAACCGCCCTCTTGCAATCCCTGGGCAATGGCAGCCGCATGCTGGCCTAAACCCACCGTACAGTCGACAATGCAGGCCTGAGGATTGATCGAGAGATACTCGACAACCTCTTTCGCCATGACGGGTTTATGTATTTGATCTTGCGCCATGATTTTCTCGTTAATGTCCATGAAATCAATTCGTAATTTAGCTCGTATACCGCGGGATACCATTTTCCTGAACGGCCAGATCAAATCGCGTCCGGATGAAATCAGAGTGCTGTTCATTTTGGATCTCATCCCAGGTGCCTTTTAGGCCATTTCTTTGATAAACCTTGCTGCGGTTATTAAAGATCAAAAATAAACGCGTACGACCCGTTGTTTTTTCCTCCGTCGAACAAAAGACACAATCAAAGCTGGGGAACTCTACCATGTGCTTAAAAACAACTTCGTTAAACTGTCTGGTCTGCATCAATCCACCTCCTCTAAGGGGTTATTATATTTTCTGCGATCTGCTCAAAGGTGTCCTTGGAACGGCTATAAAATTCCTGCCAGGCATGCCCATTCCAAATTTCGATACGGTTGGAGATCCCGATGATGACCGTATCCCGTTTTATGTCGGCGTAGTCTTTTAAATATTGCGGAATGATGAAGCGTCCTTGACGGTCAGGCACCACATCAACTGCGCCGGAAAAAAACAATCGATTGAAACTCCTGGATTCCTGTTTGGTGAATGACATGGTCTTAAATTTCTGCTCCTGCACGCGCCATTCCTCCTCGTTAAACATAAATAGACATTTGTCTAAACCTCGCGTGACAAAAAACTTTTCTATCCCATTTTCCTTGCATATCTCGCGAAAACGCGCAGGGAGAATAAGCCTTCCTTTTCGATCGATTGTGTGACTGTATTCACCGTAAAACATTAGGGTCTCTCATATTAAAAAGAAAAAACCGGAGCTAAACCACTTCACCCCACTTTGCTCCACTTGTTTTCAATTATATGAATCCCCCTAGGGTATGTCAACACCTAATTAAAAAAAATTTTACGTATTTTCTTTAAATACAATAGGTTGTGCCTAAAAAGCAAATAAATCAATATATGGGGGCGCTTCTGACAAAAAAACACCCAGGAAGAGGCGATCCTGAGGCATTTTGAAGGGAAATTTGGGATCTATTGGGGAAAGTCCTACGGCAGGAAGTGCACGGGAACTCGCTTAAAAATCCGGCGGATCTTTTTCTCGTCGGACTCCAATTGCCTTACCAAGGATTCCTTGGTATAAAAAACCTTTTCATCGCGGATCTTTTCGACAAATTCCACGATGATCTCTTTGCCATAAATATTTTGCCTAAAATTAAAGATGTTGACCTCGAGGTTGATCTGGTTGGGATGGGATTGAAAGGACGGCCGATAGCCGATATTCGCCATTCCCTTACAGCGCTGGCCGTCGATCACAACATACACGGCGTAGACACCGGCGGGGGGAAGTGTTTCGTTGGTAGGATATATATTCGCCGTCGGAAACCCTAAGCCTTTCCCTCTTTTGTCTCCGGGCTGAACAACGCCAACGACTGAAACCAGACGGCCCAATAGTTCACTGGCTTTTTTTAAATGACCTTCTCTGATAAGATTACGGATTCTGGTACTACTGATCACTTCGTGATGCGTTTTCACAGCCTTTACAATATTGACCTTAAATCCAAATTTTTTCGCCAATTGAGAGAACAACGCCAAGTTGCCCTCGCGGTCCTTGCCAAAACGAAAATCATAACCCACAAATATCTCTTTGGGCATCAATCTCTCAACCAAATATTGCTTTATAAATCTCTCAGGGCTTAATTGTGAGAACCGCTTGGTAAAACGGATAACCAGGCAGACATCCACGCCTAATCTTTCAATCAACTGCAAACGGTAAGATAACGGGACCAGGGTGGATAATTTTACTTCCGGCCGCAATACCTGCACGGGGTGAGGATAAAAAGTAACAACGACGGATGTGCCGTTGATTTTTTTTGCTTTTTCAACGGCCCTTTTGATCAGACGCTGATGCCCCACGTGTAAACCATCGAAGACGCCTAACGCAATAACAGAATTTGGATACTTTCTCTGGATTTGGTGAATCGAGGAAAAGACTTTCACTGAAGGTTAACCAATTGATCAAGAGATTCCCACTGCCTGATATATTTCTCACTCACGTCATTGATCTCAACAGCCTCATCCAATTTAAAAGGCCCTACCTTTGTTCGCTGGATCTGAGTAATGCACGCGCCGCAGCCCAAAACCTCTCCGATATCCTGGGCCAGTTGTCGAATATATGTCCCCTTGGAGCATTCGACAGAAATCTGAACTTCCGGCAAAACAAAATTAATGATCTTCAGTATATCAATACGGATCTTTCGTGAAGGCCGCTCGACCTCGATCCCCTTTCTGGCTAATTTATACAATCTCTCTCCTCCCACCTTAACGGCTGACACCATGGGCGGGACTTGCTCGGTCTCTCCGGTAAAACGCGGCAAGATATCCTCAACCTTCTTTTCTGTCACATCGGCATAAGGCTTTGTTATGAGGATCTTTCCCTGGATATCGGCGGTGGTTGTGGTCGTCCCCAACAAAAGCGTGGCCCGATAAGCCTTATCAAAAGATTCAAACTTTTTAAAAAGCCGTGTCGATTCCCCCAAAAGAATGATCAAAACACCCGTCGCCAGCGGATCTAACGTGCCGGCATGCCCCACGCGCCGCATATTGAATTTTTTACGGATAACACTCACCACATCATGCGATGTCATGCCCTGAGGCTTATTCACCACCATAAGACCATTTATTTTTCTTTGATCGATCATAGGTTTAACATTTCCTTGATTTTACTGAACACGCGCTTCTGCGCGGTCCGTATATTCCCTTGGATAATACATCCGCTGGCTTTTTTATGGCCCCCGCCTTGAAAATAAGAAGACAACTTTGCGACATCCAAATGGCTCTGCGATCTAAAATTGACCCGGGTCGATTTATCTTCTTTCTCTACGAAAATGACAACGACTTCCACGCCCTTGATCGTTCTTAAAAATTTAAAGATCTTATCCTTAAGGTCAAAATGCTCAGAAAAACTTTTCAGATCCTTATTCTTTAATGTGACATACAAAACCTTGCCCTTATACATAATGCGGAAATTCTTAATGATCTTTATATAGTTTTGGATGTCATTGAGCGGAATGGATTCGTACAGCTGCCGATACAGATCGCTGATACAAAAATCATACTGCATGAGCCGGCTGATAATGGCGTGTGTTTTCGACGTTGTATTTTCATAACGAAAAGATCCTGTGTCTGTCACGATCCCCAAATAAAGATTGACCGCGATATCCCGGGTTAATTTAGCCTTAGCAGCCATTAAAAAATCGTACAGGATCTCAGAGGTCGAGGACGCGGCAGGCAAAACCAGATTATGATCCCCAAAATCCTTATTGGTGATATGGTGATCGATATTAACAACTGTCCGGCAATCCTGAACCAGGCCCATCACCTTTCCCACGCGCTCCAACTCTCCGCAATCAAGGACGATCGCCACATCAAACGTATTCTTTACGGCGGAATGATAACCCTTGATCATTTTAACCTGCGGGATAAAACAATAGCGTTTCGGGACGCGCTCCTCATTAATGATCGAAACCTTTTTTCCTAAAGCCCGCAAAAATAACCCCAAGGCCAGCTCGGAACATAGCCCGTCCGGGTCAGGATTGACGTGCGTGCTTATCAGAAAAGAATCGTTTTCCTTAATGGTTTGAAGGATCTTCTTTATGTTCATTTTTGATTTCCTCTAAGGCCTGCTCAATGCGGGCACTATATTCTATCGATTTATCATAGACAAAGTCAATCTCCGGTGTATAACGCAAATTAATCCTCTCACCGATCAATTTGCGGATATACCCGCGGGCCTTGTTCAAAGATTCTTGCGCCTCACGCACCTTCTTCGCATCGCCTAAAACACTAAAACTCACCTTCGCATGCCGAAGGTCACGGCTCACAACGACCTGGGTGATCGTAGAAAGCTGCACCCGGGGGTCTTTTAAGTCAGCCTGAAGGATATGACTTATTTCTCTTTTCATTTGTTCATTCACTTTTTCAATACGGTCCATAGTACACCTCGCCTATTAAGAAGATTTTAAACTCAAAGCTGCCCTGATCTCATCTTTTCTGCTCTTTAAACATCCGTCCAATTTGAAATAAAGCAATTTATTAAGGACCCGGCCGATCTTCTGTCCGTCGGTAATGCCGATGGCCTTCAGGTCATCTCCGTTCACGGACAGCTTAACGGCCCGATACTTATGGACACAATCCTCAACATATTTCTTAGCACATCTGGATCTTGCCTGAAATCTCATAACGATAAGGTTCTCTAAACTAAAAGAATAAAGCAGAGAGTAAACATCACTGGGGCGCAGGCCTTCCCTGCTCAAATCCTTTAAAACCTTCAAATGATCAGCCAGCAAAAATAACTTTTCCCGATCTGCCTTCTTGAGATTAAATATCCCAGTCAAACTGCGGACCTTGAATCGCGATTCTTTATAGATCAAGGCCATAAAGGCGATCAGCCACCAGTCGACATTTGCAAATGAAGAGGACCTGCCCAGCGCACTATTCTTAAAATTCTCAGCCTGTTTCATCAAATTAAGACCAGGCTTGTTCTTTAATTTTAGAAACCTTAATCCGCCAGACTGAGAAAGGAATTTTACATTCTTAACAAAATTCTTTTCCCTCAGGGTCTTTTTAAATTCATTGAAGAGCCTCTCTGCTTTAACGGTCTTCAAAAAGTCGCCTTTTAACGCGGCCTTAAAAAGGCGCTCTGTATTTTTTTCTAACTTAAAATCAAATCGCTCCTTAAATCGGACCGCCCTTAAGATCCGCGTGGGGTCATCTTTAAAACTCTGGTCATGCAAGATACGGATCTGTTTTTTCTTTAAATCCTCCTGCCCTCCGAACTCATCCACCAAGTGACCGAACGTCCCAAAATTAATGCTGACCGCCATGGCATTGATCGTGAAATCCCGTCGGACAAGATCCTCTGCAATACTCCCCTTTTCCACCACTGGCAAGGCGCCGGGATAAGGATAGGTCTCTTTTCGGGCTGAGGCAAAATCCACACGCCAATCCCTATTTAGATACACGGTCACGGTCCCAAACCGGTCGTGCACAATAAATTTATAACTGTTTTCCAGGGCCCAGGAACTCACCAACACAGCCGCATCCCCTTCCACCACAAAATCCACATCCAAATTTTTCCTTTTCAGGAGAATATCTCTCACAAAACCGCCCACCACATAAACATTAACATCGTTTTTCTGAGCCTGCTTGCCGACCTGTTCCAGCAGCCTTAAAACTTGTTTATTAAATCCTTTAAAATAATTCTGGCTCATGGTCAAGACCGCGGATGAAATTGTTTATGAATGGACCTTAACCGTTCGCGGTTCACATGCGTATAGATCTGTGTTGTAGAAATATCAGAATGCCCCAACATTTCCTGAACCGAGCGCAGATCCGCCCCCCGCTCTAAAAGGTGCGTGGCAAACGTATGCCGCAGCGTATGGGGTTTGATCGTTTTGTTGATGTTGGCCTTTCTGGCATACTGTTTAATGATCTTCCAAATGCTCTGGCGGCTGACCCTTTTTCCTAAGCGGCTGACGAAAAGATTCGGCGTAAAATTGGATTTAACCAATTTCCCGCGTGTCGAATCGCAATATTTTTTCAAAGCGCTTTTCGCCCGTCGGCCAATGGGGATGATGCGCTCTTTGCGGCCCTTCCCGATACAGCGCACAAAACCGATATCAAAATTGACATTGTCCACTTTTAGATCGACCAATTCAGAGACCCGCATCCCGCTGGCGTAAAATAATTCCAAGATCGCGTTATCCCTGATCTCCTGCCAGCGGCTTCCTTGTGAGGCCTTGATCATGGACTCGATCTCGGAAGCGGTCAAAACATCCGGCACACGTTTCCAGAGTTTAGGCGTTTCGACCAAATTCGTCGGATCATCCTTAGCCAAACGCTCCCGCACCAGAAACCGGTGGAACATCCTAAGCGCTGCCAGGCATCGGCAGATGGAAGTGGTGGACAATCCCTTCTGTTTTTGATGGAACATATACGCGGTGATGTCCTTGTGCGTGATCTGGTTGGCGGAGCCAATCCCTGACTTTTTTAAATGCTGGGCGTACCCCTCCAGATCCCGGCGATAGGCCAGAAGAGTGTTATTGGCCAAACCCCTTTCCACTGACAGATAATTAATAAAATCGTTTATAAATTCTTTCATTCTTGAGTGATGAAACCCTTAACGTTCTCAAATTGGAAATTATTCTTTATTTCCTTACTGACGGCCTCCACATGCCTTGCGATATCCTGATTATTCCGTAACGGTCTGGGCAGATCAAGGGCTTGCTGAATACTGCGCAAAGCTTCCAGATGCCGAGTTAATTCCTTTTGTTTTTCTTCAGTGAGGAGCTTCTTCATTTCTTCTAAATTGACGAGGATTTGATTAAATTTATACTGCAAAGCCTTTTCATTGGCGCTTTGCGATAATTCCGCACTTAGGTCTCTCACCCAAACCTTCCATAATTGATAAAAATGCCGGTATTTGCTCATCGCACTTTGCGTGGTTTCCGGATAATCCTCCGGCTCCAATAGCGGCAGAGATTCCGTTGTTTGTGTTTTGTCTTTCTTTTTCTGCCGGACAAATTTCTTGCGCAGCGGCTCGCAGCCGGAGAGAGCAACCGCTAAGGCCAATATAAAAATAAAACCCACCTGTACGGCAAAAGCCTTCTTGAAAGATCCGCTCAACCCTTTCATTTCTTCTCCTGTTCTTTCACTAAACGCTCAAACTCTGATTGATTGATGATCTTAAGGCCCAACTGCTGCGCCTTTTGATATTTGGACCCCGGATTCTCCCCAACGACGATAAAATCAGTATTTTTGCTTACCGAAGAATGGATCTCACCGCCCAATCTTTTGACCATCGCGGATGCTCCGATTCTACTCAAATCAGCTAATTCCCCGGTAAAGATAAAACTCTTGCCCTTCAACTTACCGTTGGCGGTTTGAGCTTTAGGCTCAACCAACTTTATGCCAACTCGCTTAAACTTTTCCAGGAGCTTTTTCGTGGCAGCCTGTTCAAAGAATTTAGCAAGTGATTCCGCCATGACCGTCCCTATTTCATGAATATCTTCGAAATCTTCTCTCTTTGCTTTAAGAATATTTTCTATGGAACCAAAACGTTGGGCGATCGTGTAAGCGGCCTTCTCGCCTATATTCGTTATGCCTAAAGCGAACAAAAGACGGGACAACGGCTGTTTTTTGCTTCGTTCAATACCGGCCAATAAATTTCCCGCTTTTTTATCCTTAAATAAAGGAAGTTGCAGAAAATCTTCTTTTTTCAAAAAATAAATATCCGCCAGATCTTTGACGAGTTTTCTTTTCAGGAGTTCCACAACAACCGCTTCTCCGAAACCTTCGATATCCATGGCCAAGCGCGAAGCGAAATGGATAAGTTTTTTTTCTAATTGTTTCGGGCAGGAAGGGTTGATGCATCGATACGCGACCGCCTCTGATGTTTCCTTGATAATCTCACCGCCGCACTCCGGACATTTTTTAGGCGGATGAAAATGGTTTTCCCTCACCGCTGACCCGAGCACCTTAATGACCTTCGGGATCACATCCCCGGCGCGCTCGATCAGCACCCGGTCGCCTTTATTGATCTTTAAACGTTTGATCTCATCAAAATT
>MHFY01000003.1:16216-17059 GCA_001805375.1 Omnitrophica WOR_2 bacterium GWA2_47_8
CTAAAATATCCTGCTGATCGAAATCATTGACCTTGATCACCACACCATCGATCTCAAAGGGGATAGTGTTTCGTTTTTCCTGGGATTCCCGGCAAAATGCCAGAACCTCATCAAAGGTACGGCATAAACGGCTTAAAGGGTTGACGCTGAAACCCCAGGCCTTGGCCTGAGCTAAAAAATCCCACTGCGTTTTAATGGATTTCCCGCCTTCTAGGGTGCCAAAACTATGCATGAAACAAAACAAATTCCGGCTCGCCGTGATGCGTGAGTCGAGAAGTTTCACCGAACCGCTGGTCGCGTTACGCGGGTTAGCGAACAATTCTTCGCCGTTCTTTTCACGCTCTTTATTTAATTCTTCAAAATCATTTAAACGCATATAAATCTCGCCGCGGATCTCTAAAATTCTAGGGGGCTCCCCTTTTTCTTTTTTCAAATTCAAAGGAATGGAACGGACCGTCTTGAGGGCATGCGTGACATCCTCACCCATCAAACCATCGCCGCGGGTCGCGCCCAACACCAGTTTCCCGTTTTCATACGTCAGCGAAGCGCTGACCCCGTCGATCTTAAGCTCAACGACATAGTCAATGTCTTGGCCCTTCAGCGCCTTCTCCACCCTTTCTTTCCACTCCGCTAATTCGTCGAAAGAATAGGTATTATCCAAAGAATACATCTTAGTCCGATGGCGGATGGCTTGGGTCGCGGCCTCCATCTTGACACCGACGCGCTGGCTGGGAGAGTTGATGTCCTTTAGATCAGGAAATTCTGCCTCAAGCTTGATCAATTTGTTTAAAAGATCATCATACTCTTTATCAGAGATCGTGGGCTGGGACAAAACATAGTAAC
>MHFY01000003.1:17122-19059 GCA_001805375.1 Omnitrophica WOR_2 bacterium GWA2_47_8
TTCGATACGCCCTAAAAGTGCTCCTACAGTATCCTTGGGCCCCTCGATGAAGACTTCGACTTTCCCATCGGGTAAATTTTTAACCCGACCGGCGAGTTTAAGTTCCTCTGCCAGACGCTGAACCGTGTAACGGAACCCAACCCCTTGCACCATCCCGGAATATAAAACATGAGCAGAAATCATACTTATACTAATATTAAGATTTAAATATGGTTGGTAACAAACCCGGGTGTCAGCGTCCGCCTGAGAAGGATCCGCCTTTGACGAATTGGTTTATGGTCGGGGAGGTGGGGTTTGAACCCACGACCTCAACGTCCCGAACGTTGCGCGCTAGCCAGCTGCGCTACTCCCCGATTTAGTTTGATTGAGGAAATCCCGCATCCGCCATAAATTGTGGCGGACTGGGATAAACTCGGGCGCTAATTTGTGTCAGCTCCTTCCACAAATTATGCCCTCGCTCAAGTTAACAATAAATTGAACGTTTAATATAGCATTTAACAAAATATTCGTCAATTTTTAAAAGCATGGAAATAAAGCAGTTAGGATTTAAGCGTTCTCTTTTATCCCGAACCCTATTTCGGCTTCGGTGACCATCTTTTCGCCCACATAGGCTATTATTTTAAGAAAACCCGCTTTTGGAAGGAGTTTTATGGAAGAAACCTCGATACGCAATTGATCCCCAGGAACAACCGGGGCATGAAATTTTGCCGTAACTTTGGCAAGATAGTATGTTAAACTCTTCCCCTGCATACCCTTGCTGTAATAAAAATAAATACAACCCGCTTGCGCCATAGCCTCAACGATCAAAACACCGGGCATGATCTTTTCAGCAGGGAAATGTCCGACAAAAAAATGTTCGTTGATGGAGACATTCTTAATGGCCACGAGCTTTTCGTTGGGGTTAAGCTCAATGACCCGGTCGATCAATAGGAACGGAAAACGGTGCGGAATGATCTTTTTGATTTGTTGGATATCGAGTTGCATTATCGTATGGCCAATCCTCCATCGACCTGAATGACCTGTCCGGTGATGTAATCGGCTTGTTCACTTAAAAGAAATTTAACACAATTCGCGACATCTTCGACGCTGCCGATGCGCCCTAAAGGAACGACTTTCGCGATCTCCTCTTTTTGCTCCGGGGTGAAATTGGTCAGGATCTCCGTTTCAATGAACCCCGGGGCAACCGCATTGACCCTTACTCCATGGCCCGCGACTTCTTTGGCCAAGGCCTTGGTAAAGGCGTTAATGCCGCCTTTGCTCGCTGAATAATTGACCTGCCGGGGCAGGCCAAAGATCCCGCTCACGGAAGAGATATTGATTATAACACCATCTTTTTGTTTTAAAAAGGAAACAATGCACGCCCGAGTGGCGTTAAAAGTACCGTTTAGATTGGTATCAATGACCTGGCGCCAATCATCTTCTGACATCAACATGAACGCCTTATCAATAATGATCCCGGCATTATTGATCAGAATATCCAATCCGCCAAACTCTTCTTTCGTCTTCTGCACCCATTCTTTGACCGCGTTAAAATCTTTAATATCTACACAGCTGGCCGTGCATTTGATCCCTTTTTTCTTTGCTTCACTTTCAAGGCGAAGTGCTTCGTCTTTATTTTTTAAATAATTGAACGCCACGTGACAGCTAAGATCTGCCAATTTAAGGACAATGGCCCGGCCTATCCCGCGCGAGGCGCCGGTCACGATCGCGACTTTATTTTTTATCTTGTTCATGGTTTGTACCTTCCCAAAACCATACAGGTATTGGTCCCGTTAGGACCGAAGGTGATAATGAGGATATTGTTGACCTTCGCATCCCTGGATTTGTTAGGGACATAATCCAGGTCACAATCCGGGTCTTTTTCTTCGTAATTTATCGTCGGAGGAATAAAATTCTCATCCAAGGCCCCGCAGCAGGCCGCCACCATCAGAGAGCCG
>MHFY01000003.1:19157-20325 GCA_001805375.1 Omnitrophica WOR_2 bacterium GWA2_47_8
GCGGATTATATTTATTGATCCTAAAGGGGTCAAAACTCGTACCGAAACCCAAAACCTCTCCGTAAATTTTCGGCGCGTTGCGTTCCTTCGCATGTTCCAACTCCTCCATGCAGATCAGGCACGCCCCTTCGCCAAAGGTCACACCGTTACGCCTTTTATCAAACGGGCAATTGATAAAAGTTGAACCTTCCTTAGCACCGGATATAAATTTTAAGGCATGAAAACCATAAAAAGTATGATAGCAAAGTTCTTCCACACTGCCGGTATAGATCACTTTGGCGCGGTCCAATTGAATAAAATCAAACGCGTAACTCATCGCGTCCAAACTGGCGGTAAAACCGGTTGAGATCGTGGTGTTGAAACCCTTGATGTGGTGCCAGATCGAGACCTGGCTGGCCGGAGAATTAATGACCGTGTTGGGAAAAAGCGCGGGATTCACATAACGTGGGCCTTCGCGCAGGGTCACCTCATCAAATTCCGCGATACTTTTTAAACTGCCCAACGTGCACCCGACTGACACGCCGACATCATCCGTATTTTCTTCGGTGATGACAAATTGACTATCTTCAATGGCGAACTTTCCAGCGGAGACCAGAAGTTTTGTGCTTCGGTCAAGGGTACGCAGGCCCTTGACGCCCATGTATTTTGTGGCATCAAAATCACTGACCTCTCCGGCGATGTTGATAAGGAATTCCGAGGTGTCAAATAACGTGATCGGCTTATAACCGGGTTTTCCCTCTTTCAGGGCGTCAAAAAATTCCCGCTTGCCCTTTCCATTCGAGGCGATAACACCAACTCCGGTCAAAACAATACGCTTTCTCATATTAACGACTCTCTAAAATGTATTTGGCGAGGATATCGGTTTCGATATTGACCTGATCCTTTGCCTTTTTTACCCCTAAGGTCGTCTCGCGCAAGGTAAACGGGATCAAATAAACGCTAAAATATTTATCCGTAACATTGCCGACCGTCAAACTTACACCATCGATGCCGATGGAACCTTTTTTGACCAAATACTTTGCTATCGCTCTGGGTTTAGCGATCTGTAACTCAACGTAATTCGGCTTTTCAATTCTTTTCAGGACCGTTGAAACGCAATCGATGTGCCCCGTCACAAAATGCCCGCTTAACCGATCGGTCACTTGGAGCGCTCTCTCCAGATTAACCT
>MHFY01000003.1:20355-21627 GCA_001805375.1 Omnitrophica WOR_2 bacterium GWA2_47_8
GGACTTTTAGTTTCAGGACACAAAGGTTTTTCGCCTTTTGCAAGCCCTCAACTGTGCCCATTTCTTCAACGATGCCGGTGAACATAACCTTGAAGGAAAAAATCCTCTCCTATTTTTTGAAAAAAAACGTCTTTTAGTTTCAAAGATTGATTAATGTTGTCGGCCTTAAGCCCGTCGATCGAACTTAACGCCTTTTGACTGCCCAGGATCTTAGGCGCGATATAAATATGCATCTTATCCACCAGATCTCCTTTTAAGGCGCTGCCGATAACATGGGCGCCGCCTTCGATGAGAATACTGGCGATCTCTTTCCTGGCCAATGCTCTCAAAAGCCACCTTAAATTTATCAAACCATTCTTGGTAGGGCAAACAATAATATTCATGCCCTTGTGTTCAAATCTTTTCAGCTTTTTTCTATCGGCCTTCGCGGTCGTGGCGATAAAACAGTTGGCGGGATTGACGCCTTTCAATAGTTTCGCGTTCTCTTTGATGCGCAAACGCTGATCTAAAATAATTTTCTTAATGGCTTTGTGCGGGGCATTTAAACGCGGGTCATCTTTTAAGACCGTGTTGATCCCAACCAGAATGGCGTCAAAATCGTTCCGTAAATTCCTCGCGAAATCACGTGTCCTTCCAGAGGTGATCCATTTGGACCGGCCATTAGCGGTGGCGATCTTACCGTCGAGAGTTTGGGCGCATTTGGCCACCACAAAGGGCAGGCGAGAACTGATATATTTAATAAATACCTCATTGGCCTGGCGCAATTCATTTTCTAAGACCCCTACCGTAACCTTGACCCCTGCCTTCTTTAATTTATTGATCGATCTGCCGTTTGTCAAAGGATTGGGGTCCTTCATGCCGATAACGACATGTTTTATGCCCGCTTTGATAATAGCGTCAACACAGGGCGGTGTGCGCCCGAAATGAAAGCACGGTTCTAACGTTAAATAAAGTGTGGCGCCCTTGGCTTGTGCCTTGGCTTCGCGAAGAGCGATGATCTCCGCGTGGTCACCTCCGCAGTAACGGTGAAAACCTTCCGCAATGATACGATTATTTTTTACCACCAAAGCGCCGACCATCGGGTTAGGCGACGTGCAACCCTTGGCTTTGAGGGCAAGCTGGAGAGCCTTGTGCATGTAATCACGATCAGTCATAGCAGGGACCTAGCGGGGTTTTATCCCGTTAGAGAACTTCGTTCTCTAACGGGATTTTATTTTTGAAGCAGCGTCTTTTAACCGCTCCACATATTCATAAGGAATTCTGGCCTTGCCG
>MHFY01000003.1:21702-25056 GCA_001805375.1 Omnitrophica WOR_2 bacterium GWA2_47_8
ACAGAAAGCCCGCCGGATTTTCGGATGACATCAATGGCGTCCACGGGGCTTAATTTATATTTCGGCACATACGCCGGACAATTTTCCCCCAAATATTTATTAAAGGCCTCATAAATGGAAGACACCCAGCCCTTTTGCTTTAAAAGAAAGGCCAAATGCGGGCGGCCGACCGATTTCGAATGCGAAAGGCTTAACACCTCATCCACGGAAATATTCTTAAAGCCTAAGCCTTGCAGCTTTTCTATCATCAGGCCGACCCTTTTAACGCGGGTCTCCTGGGCCTTTTGCAGGACATTCAAAAGCTCCGGGCTGTTCAGATCGAACAAATAAGCGAGGATATGGATGTCTTTCCCGTCGATCTCCGTCGAAAGTTCCACTCCGGTTATAACTTCCAGATCATTCTGCGCCGCGGCCCGCGCCGGAATAATAGCGTCAATGGTATCGTGATCAGTGATCGAAATACAGCAAAGCCCTTCCTTCTTGGCCTTGGCAACAACTTCTTCCGGAGAATCCGTGCTGTCGGAGAAGTGCGTATGGATATGAAGATCCGCAAATTTACTCACGGACTTTTCCTCTGCGTGACGATCTCTTTTTTATGAAATTTATCTAAGATACCGTTAACGAATTTACTGGAATCCAGATCCCCGTATTTTTTCGCTAATTCCACGGCTTCGTTGATGGTGACTTTAGGCGGGATATCAGAGGCGTATTGCAGTTCAAAAACACCGATGCGCAGGACATTGCGGTCGATCACGGCCATGCGTTTCAACTGCCAATTGGTCGCGTAATCCGCGATCTTACCGTCGATAAATTGTAAATTCTTTTCAACGCCTGCGATCAAACGCTTGGTGAATTCCACGATCTCCGCATCTTCGCAGGGCTCGTTCTCAAAATAATGAAGGCTGGATGTCTCAACCGGCCGCTTGGTCATTTCAGCCTGGTAAAGGATCTTTAAAGCATTTTCTCGGGCTAAGGTTCGTTTTCGCATAAGGTTTTTATTTCAAATAACTCTTATAACTTGGATATTAAATCAGCCATTTCAACGGCGGAACAGGCACAATCGCGCCCTTTATTATCATTTCCCTTAATACCGCACCGTTTATAAGCCTGGTCAACCGTTTCCGTTGCCAACACACCGAAGATGATCGGCTTATTTGTTTTGATCGCCACCTCTTCGATCCCGTAAGCGGCGGCATAAGCGACCAGATCGAAATGGATCGTTTCTCCCCGGATAATAGCGCCCAAACAGATCACGGCATCGACCTTCTTCTTTTGCGCGAATCTTAACGCAACGACCGGGATCTCAAAAGACCCGGGAACCCAGGCCACGGTAATATCTCTATCTTTGACCCCGCACTTTTTAAGTTCTTCCAAACAGCCCTTTAAAAGCTCTTTGGTAATAAAATCATTAAAACGCGAAGCGACGATCGCGATCCGTTTGCCTTTGCCGTTAAGTGATCTTTGCAATTTTCTTTTCATAATCTTTTAAATCATTCCTTTAAATCATCTATTTAAAGGATGGTTTAGTCCCTGAAGGGCTAAACCACTCTTTAAAAGATGGTTTGGCGCCAGAAGGCCCAAACCAAACAAAAAGACCCCGTCTTTAAAATACAGCACTAAATCACGGGGTCCTCGGTAATTTTTATAAAATGTGGCCTAACTTATCTTTTTTCGTCTTCAAATAGTGAGCGTTGTTAGGATTGTGCGGAACT
Source organism: Omnitrophica WOR_2 bacterium GWA2_47_8 (assembly GCA_001805375.1). Classification (GTDB taxonomy): domain Bacteria; phylum Omnitrophota; class Gorgyraeia; order Zapsychrales; family GWA2-47-8; genus GWA2-47-8. The sequence goes on from MHFY01000003.1 coordinate 23,415, forward strand.
TGTAATGCGATCCGTTCCACAACCGATAGCCCGTAACCTTCCAACCCGACGATCTTGCGCGGGTTATTGGTCAAAAGGCGGATTTGTTTAACCCCTAAATCCACTAAAATCTGTGCGCCGATCCCATAATGCCTCAGATCCGGCGGAAAACCCAAGGCCTGATTGGCCTCAACCGTATCCATGCCTTCGTCCTGCAGTTTGTAGGCCTTCAGTTTATTCAATAAACCGATGCCGCGGCCTTCCTGCCGCATATATAAAATAACGCCGGACTTTTGTTCGCTGATGATCTTCATGGCCGCGTGAAGCTGGGCATTACAATCGCAACGCTTTGAGCCGAACACATCACCGGTCAAACATTCTGACTGAACGCGGACCAATTCCGGGACCGTTCCATCGATCTTACCCTTAACAAGGGCCAAATGCACCACATCATCGATCTTGGATTGATAGGCATAGACCCTAAATTCACCCAGATCTGTCGGCAAAGTCGTGTCGACACAGCGCTCCACTAATTTTTCAAATTTCCGACGGTATTCAATGAGGCTGTCGATCGTGCAGATCTTTAAATTATGCTTTTTGGAAAATCCGATCAACTCCTGCGTGCGGGCCATGGTCCCGTCATCGTTCATGATCTCACAGATAACGCCGGCCGGATAAAGACCAGCGATCCTCATAAGATCAACCGTGGCTTCCGTATGGCCGGCCCTTACGAGAACGCCGCCTTTGCGGGCTCTGAGAGGAAAAAGATGCCCTGGGGTAATAAAATCCGCAGGCTGACTATTAGGGTCGATCAGGACTCGAACGGTTTGGGCGCGATCAAAAGCGGAAATACCGGTTGTGATAGCCTTGGCGGCATCAACCGAAATAGCCCAAGCGGTATTACAATGCTGATGACCATGGGCTACAAGATCATTTTTCATAGGGTCAAGGCCTAATTCCTTAAGCCTTTGCCCTTCCATGGGGATACAGATCAGGCCTCTGGCTTCGCGGGCCATAAAATTTATTTTTTCCGGGCTGATAAACTCGGCGGCACACAGCAGATCGCCTTCGTTTTCACGGCCCTCGTCATCCATGACGATGACCATTTTTCCGTTCTTTAGGTCTTCCAGGATCTCTTGGATAGAATTGAACATAGGCTTGTTTTAGGATTGCAACATCAATAATGTGTTAGAGTTGTATCGATTGAGGTCATAATATATTCTAAATATTAAGGCTTGTCAAGGTATTTGTCCTTGCCTATAATAGCGCTATGTCACTGGAAAAGAAAGTCCATCGTCTGTTAACTTCCAAGAAAAAGACCCTCTCTCTGGCTGAATCCTGCAGCGGCGGCCTCCTGTCCCATCGTCTGACCAATATCCCGGGAAGTTCTAAATTCTTCAAAGGCGCTGTGATCGCCTATAACGATTCTATAAAGACACGCCTCTTAAAGATCCCACCCCGAACCATAAAAAAGCATGGTGCCGTAAGCTTGCCCGCTGCAAAGCTCATGGCCCAAAATGTCCGTAAACTTTTCAAGACCGATCTTGGCATCAGCATAACCGGGATCGCCGGCCCAACCGGCGCCCGAAAAGGCAAACCCATCGGCCTTGCCTTTATCGCGGTAAGCCATGCCCGTAAAACCACGTGCCGAAAATTCATCTTT
>MHFY01000003.1:25128-26711 GCA_001805375.1 Omnitrophica WOR_2 bacterium GWA2_47_8
TCACTTTAAAATTTTTGGGCGATGTGGATGAAACCCGAACGCAAAGAATTATAACCGACCTGAAAAAAACTTTAAGCGCTTTAAAACCCTTTGAAGTTCAGGTGGGAAAGGTCGGCGGTTTTCCGGATCTGGCCCGGCCGCGGGTTTTGTGGATCGGGTTAGAGGATAATCAAAATCTGTTAGAAAAACTCGCAGAGGAAGTGGAAAAAACTTTAGAACCGCTTGGCTTTGAAAAAGAAGGGAAGAAATTTTCCGCGCATTTAACCATCGGCCGCGTACGTTCAAATGCGAATCTTTTAAAATTAAAAGAACTTCTTAAAGCGGTATTGGTTCCTGAAGATCTCAGGCAATCCATCCAAAGGATATCTCTTTTTAAGAGCACCCTCACCTCGGCTGGGCCTATTTACGAACCGCTCCTTACGCAAACGTTATAGAATGTCAAAGTATGCAAATTAACATATACAAATTATAACAAATATAATATTTTATAATAAATGTAAGCTTGTGCATAAAAACATTATTATAATTAAAACAATTAATTATTAAATACGCAACTAAATGTTACTACATGTCAATTTATTATAATACATTGACCGCCTATCTTCTATCTCTAAACTTCGCTAAAAGCCTTAAAATTTCCAAATAAAGCCAGACCAAAGTGACCATCAAAGCAAAGCCGCAGTACCATTCCATATACTTCGGAGCTCCTTGAGCCGATACGCGCTCGATCAGATCAAAATCCAAAAGAAGGTTCAATGCCGCAACTCCGGCCACGATCAAACTAATGCCGATCCCTAACGGAGTTGACGCCGAATACATCATTATCAGCCCCTTCCCGGCACCAAATAAACTTAAAATCCATGTCACAAAATAAAAAAGCGCGATGGCCCCGGTTGCCGCAAACACACCCATGCGGAATTTATCGGTGACCGTGACGATCCTAAGTTTATACAGCGTTAATAATGAAAAAAGCGTTAAGAACGTGATCCCCACCGCCTGCATGACGATGCCCGGATAACTTTTTTCAAAAAGAAAAGAAACCCCGCCGAGGATCAGCCCTTCACAAAGGGCATACAGCGGCGCCGTATACATGGAAATCTTTTTAACGAATATCGTCACGAATCCGAAAACGACCCCACCGATCAAGCCGCCCATGATCCACGGCCCCACGTTAAACGCGGAATACCCCGCCTCTTCCAACGGAACACTGGTAGCCGGTACCATCTTACTCCAGATCCACCACGCACTGGTCAAAAGCAAAAGAAGCAAAACAAAGGATTTGTTGACCACTCCTTGGATCGACATGGCCTCCCCTCCCCGGGCCAGATCAGATGAAAGAGCACTGTCACTCAATACTGGATTTGATGATCTCATATCTTCTCTCCTTTTTTAATGAACGCAAAGTTTAAATTAAATCCGCTAATCTTACGGCTATCTGCATGACCAGATTAGTATACACCCCCGCGACCAGATCATCCATCATGATCCCGACACTTCCCGGCATTTTCTCCAATTTATTCACCGGATAGATCTTAAACATATCAAACGCCCGAAAAAGAAAAAACGCAGTGATGATGACCGGC
>MHFY01000003.1:26761-30795 GCA_001805375.1 Omnitrophica WOR_2 bacterium GWA2_47_8
CGTAATGGCCACAAACGCTGCCATATAAAGTTCGTGCGAAGAAGAAAGGATAAGGACGATCAAAACACCCGCTGCGCTCGCCATACTGCCCGGGGCCATGGGAAGATACCCTACATAAAAAAATGTGGCCAGCAACCTCACCAAATCATTGAGCATAAAAGAACTTTCTATAATTCCGAAAGTAGGAAAGCCCGGAAAAAACCGTTAAGAAAACAGTGACCAGCATGACAAGATGTATGCCCCAGGACCATCCCTGAAGGATTTGGTCCGACCAGGATAAAAAATAATTGGTCTCCCTCAGGACAATGAACAAAAGGATCAAATAGATCACGGCGATCTGAGAAACGGTCTTCCATTTTCCGGCTTTTTCCGCCGATAAAACCCTTCCCTTACGAAGCGCTTTTAACCGGGAAGCGGTCACCAAAACCTCGCGCAAAAAGATCAACAAGAACATCCACCCCGGGATGATCCGCATCTGCACAAAAATAAAAAAAGCGATCAAGATCAAAAATTTATCAGCGATGGGGTCCATGATCGCGCCGAAATTGCTGATCAAATTCTTCTTTTTGGCCAAATATCCATCATAAAAATCGGTCAGAGAGGCGATCAAAAAAACAACCGCGGCCAAGATCATCGCGGTTAAGCCTCGCTGTGTCATAAGGACAACGAATACCAGAGCCAGGATCATCCTAAGGACCGTTAAAATATTGGGCAGATTTTTCATACAACCTCTCCCACCAGATCATATTCATAACTGTCGATGATCTTGACCGTCACGAATTGGCCGGGCTTTAATTCCTTAGAGGAATGCACATACACAATGCCATCCACCTCCGGCGCGTCAAATTCGCTTCGCCCTAAAAACACATTCTTTTCCGACTCGGACTTTTCATCGATCAAAACCTTAAGCGTTTGGCCTAAAAACTTATTCTGGACCTCTTTAGAGATCTTCTGCTGCTCGCGCATCAAAACATCCAAACGCTTTTTCTTTGTCGTCTCCGGCACCTGATCAGCCATGGAAAAAGCGGCTGTCCCTTCTTCCTGGGAATAAACAAAGACCCCCATGCGGTCAAAGCGCGTCTTTTTAATAAAATCATGCATCTCTTTAAAGTTCTCTTCGGTCTCACCGGGCATGCCGACAATAAAGGTCGTGCGCAGGCTTCCGCTCGGCATATAGGTGCGGATCTTGTTCAAAAGCTCATGCGTCTGCGCCGTTGTGATATTGCGGTTCATGCTTAAAAGGATATTATCGCTGATATGCTGCAGCGGCATGTCGATATACTTACAGATCTTTTCTTCTTGGGCCATGACCTCGATCAGTTCATCCGTCACATGCGCCGGAAAGGCGTACAAAAGCCTGATCCACTCTATATTGTGCGTGACCGGGATAATGCTCTTCAGCAATTTCGCTAAACTTTTCTGCCGGTAGATATCCATGCCGTACGCGGTGATATCCTGGCCGATGATCAGGATCTCTTTGATCCCCTTTTTATCTAACTGTTTGACCTCTTCCACAACAGATTCGATACTGCGCGAGACGAACTTTCCTTTTATCTTAGGGATGGCGCAAAAACTGCATTGATTAAAACAGCTTTCGCAGATCTTCACATAAGCGTAATGTTTCGGGGTCAATAAAACCTGATCGGGGACTTCTTCCCGATCCAGCGTCGGTGTCCCGATAAAGGCATCGACCTCTTTGAACTCATCGGCTAATTCTTTCGCGTAGCGCTGGGCTAAACACCCGGCCACAATGACTTTCTTGATCTTCCCCTGCTTTTTTAATTCGATCAGGTCTAAGATCGTATCAATGGATTCTTTCCTGGCATCCTCGATGAATGAACAGGTGTTAACGATCGCGATATCCGCCTTCGCGATATCAACGATACGGTGGCCTTTCTTCTTTAAATTCCCCAAAATGGCCTGCGAATCGACCAGATTGCGGGCACAGCCTAAATTAATAAGCCCGACCTTCATCCCTTCGGACAGACGCTCGCTTTGAAAATCGTTGGTCGTTTTAGAAAAAACAGATTTATTTTTTGCGGTTGGTTTTATCATGGACGAAAGGGCGGGTTAATTTTTGACAGAAAAACCTTCTTTGGTGACAACAATGCGGCGAGCCATGCGGTCTGATTTGCCTAAAGAGCCTATCGCCTTGCCATTCAATTCAAAATCCAACTCTCCCATGTTCTTTCCTGATATCTCGATCTTAGTTTCTGCCGTCCAGGTCTCAGCCACACCCTGTTTCAATGTGGACTGAAAAACGACTGTCCCGTCGGCCTTGACCTGCAGCCAGATGCCTCTTTTGGCGCGCACAGTCAAACTTATCTTTTTACCGGATGGTACCGGCGACTTAACCTCAGTCGTTGTTTCCACAGGAGTAGGGGCAGAAGCCTCCGCGGGGACGGGTTCAGATTTAGCGGCCGCTGAAGGAGGCGGAGACACCTTCTTTGTTTTTTGCGTATCTTGCGGCGCTTGGATCTTTCTTGGTTCTTTTTGTTTGACAATTCTGGCCGGCGCGTTCTCTCTTCTCTTCATGGCCATGGCTTTTACAAATCCGATGAACTTAAAGAACAAGAACAGAACAATGATGATCCCGATCAGCTTTTTAAGGTTTTGCCTACGCTCAGCGTTAAAAAAACGGGTAAACGTTTCCTTTACGTCACGCGTGTCAAACTCGGCGACCTTTGGTTTGATCTGCTTTGGCGGCAGTTTCTCTTCCTTAAAATCTTCCAGGACTTCACTGACATTGATATCCAAATATTGAGCATAGATCTTTAAGAACCCTCGAAGATAAAAGGTGGACAATGAACGGATGGTGTAGCCTTCTTCGATAGCCTTTAAGGCATCCAAAGGGATCTTGGTCGCTTCGTGGATCGTCTGAAGGGAGATCCCTTTAGACTCTCTGACCTTTTTTAAAAATTCTCCCTTGGAGGTTGTTTTACTGGGGCTGTTGCTGTTCATCGGCTTTACCTAATTGGTTTTCCTTGTTCATATTGTTCAACAACCATTCTTCCCGGTTCACCAAAATATCTCGCGGCTTACTGCCGCAATAAGGCCCGACGATGCCATCCTGTTCCATCATATCGATCAACCTGGCCGCCCGTGTATAACCCAACCGCATACGCCTTTGCAGAATAGATACCGAAGCCTGATTTGTCTCGATCACCAATTTGACCGCTTCATCGTAAAGATCGTCTTTTTCCTCCGGACCGCCGGCGGCACCGGACTTTTGATGCTGCAAGATCGTTTCGTCATAAGTGGGATCCTGCTGCTTCTTAATAAATTCAATGACCTTTTGGATCTCGGCATCCTGGACAAAACAGCATTGCCCGCGGGTCGGTTTGGGGTCTCCGGGCTTCATAAATAACATATCGCCCCGGCCTAAAAGATGTTCCGCGCCGTTCATATCCAGAACCGTGCGTGAATCCACTTTGGATGCCACCTTAAAAGAAATTCTTGCCGGAAAATTGGCTTTGATAACGCCGGTGATGACATCCACCGAAGGACGCTGTGTCGCTAAGATCAAGTGGATCCCCACCGCCCGGGATAATTGCGCCAAACGGGTGATCGCGCTTTCAATGGTCTTGGCCGAGACCTGCATCAAATCCGCCAGCTCATCAATGATGATCACGATATACGGCATTTTGTTGCCCTGCTGATTATACATCTTGATATTACGCACGCCGGCTTTGGAAAGAGTGTTATAACGCGATTCCATTTCGCCGACGATCCAGTTCAAGGCGGATGCAACTTTCTTCGGATCGGTGACCGTGGGGCACAGGCAATGGGGTAAATTACTGTACTGGGCCAACTCAACCATTTTAGGGTCCACCATCAAAAATTTAACTTCATCCGGCGCGGCATTAAACAAGATCGACATGATCAGCGCGTTAACGCACACGGTTTTTCCGGAACCGGTGGTCCCGGCGATCAGTAAATGAGGCATCTCGGTCAGATCCGCCAGGATAGGGTTTCCGGCGATGTCCTTGCCTAAGGCCAGCATCAATTTGGAAGAAGCTGATCGAAAAGAACTG
>MHFY01000003.1:30879-41524 GCA_001805375.1 Omnitrophica WOR_2 bacterium GWA2_47_8
TCGCGCGTCCACATTAAAATCCGCCAAAGTGGCCTCTAACATCTTCGCCCCTTCAACCAGGTCATGTTCCAATTTGCTGGTGGAAATAGGCGGGGCATCGTCTAAAAGGTCCAACGACGGCAGGCGGTATTCTCCCACCATTTTAGGTTTAGCGACGGCCAGGTCCCCTTTCTTCGCGTCGTCTTTATTCTCGGCGATACGGATCTGAGGTTTCTGAGGAGGTAGAGGAGGTTTCAACTCTGGGAACTTTTGAATAGCTAAAGGAGAAAGAGGCTCCTTTTTAATTTCCTTCGGTGGCGGCAACGTCGTTTTGGCGATCTTCGCCGCAAAATCCTTTATATTCTCGTTAACAATTCTCGGTTTTATTTTCGGCCGGGCATTGCCTGCCGCCTCTTCCTTATTTTGTATGCGTCCGAATATTCCGCTCACCGTGTCCTGCATCCCTCCGGTCATGCGGATAAGAAAAGGTGAGATCAAGAATTCTCCCAAGAGAACCAGATTAATGGCGATCACACTACCCAAAATAATATACGAACCCGTGCGCCCACAGTACTGCAGCATAAAATCCGAAAGCAGTAACCCCACCACGCCGGCGCGGCCGAAGCGGTCCATGGAAATATTTGAACCGATCATCCCTAAAAGGGCGCTGGCGAAACAAAACAAAAATATAAAACTTAAGAATTTGGTGAACGAAAAGGTGAGTTCGCGGGAAGAAAATTTGTTCCAACTGAAAAACAGGAGAAAAAAGACCGAGACATAAGAACTATAACCAAAAACGAAGAACATCCCTCCGGCTAAATAAGCCCCGACAATGCGGACAAAATTCTTCGCCGGGATGTTAGGATGGGAAGTAAACCAAGGGAGATCTTCTGGGACAAAAGAGATTAAGCTCGCGAAGATGATTAAGCCAAGGGCCAGAATGACAATGCCCTTAATTTCGTTTAGGTGCTCCTTCTTCATCGACTTGTTTCTTGCTTAAGTTAATCCTTTTCATCGCATCGATTTCGATAACTTTAACTTTGAACTCATCGCCGACTTTGACAATGGTGCTGACATCCTTCACAAAACTTTTGGCCAGTTCTGACACATGGACCAAACCTTCACGTCCGGGCAAGAACTCCACGAAGGCCCCGAAGGTCGTGACCTTTTTCACCCGTCCGTCGTAAATCTTGCCAATGACAGGTTCTTCCACCAATCCATTGATAAAGGCGACAGCCTTCTCTCCGGATTCTTTATCGGCCGCGGCAACCATCACGAGCCCGTCATCTTCGATATCGATGGCCGTGACGCCTGTTGCTTCGATAATTCTTTTTATCATTTTACCACCCGGCCCGATAATTTCACCAATTCTTTCAGGATTTACGTGGCAGGTAAAAATCCGTGGCGCGAACGGAGACATGTCAGAACGCGGCGCGGAAATGGCTTTATACATATTATCTAAAACTTTAAAGCGCGCCTCTTTGGCCTGGGCCATGGCTTTGCTTAATAGATCGATACTGATCTTGGAGATCTTAAGGTCCAATTGAATGGCCGTGATGCCTTTGCGCGTTCCGGCAACTTTAAAATCCATATCACCGAAATGATCTTCCATTCCCATAATATCAGTGAGAAGAACAGCCTTTCGTTCATCTCCATCCGGGTCCGTGATAAGGCCAATAGAAATCCCGGCTACGGCATCCTTAATCGGAACACCCGCGTCCATCAACGCCAATGTCCCTGAGCAAACCGTTGCCATGCTGGAAGACCCGTTGGATTCTAAAATTTCGGAAACAACTCGGATGGTATAAGGGAATTCCTCCTTGGTAGGCAAGACCGCTTTAAGCGACTTGGCTGCCAACGCCCCATGCCCGATCTCTCGACGGCCGGGGCCTCTTAAAGGTTTTGTTTCACCGACACTGAAAGAAGGAAAATTATAATGCAGCATAAAAGAACGGTAGGTCGTGCCTTCCAAGGCTTCCACCAACTGTTCGTCATTGCGTGTCCCTAAGGTAACAACTCCTAAACTCTGTGTCTGCCCCCGGGTAAATAAACTCGACCCATGGGTCCTTGGCAAAACCTTGACCTCCGAGGTAAGAGGACGTAAATCCGTAAACCCTCGGCCATCCGCGCGCCGTTTTTCATGAAAGATCAAACGCCGCATTTCATCATATTCGATTTTTTCAAAGATAAGTTTTATGTGAGATTCTTTAATGTCCTCATCATCAAGTTTGCAATCCTCGTAGACCGCCATGTCCGCAGTAACAGATGCAAAAAGTTCATGCAGGCCGTTTTCTCGTTCTTGTTTATCATCAATTTTATAGACCTCGGCCAAACGGGCTTTAGCCAGTTCGCGCACTTTCTGAAAAAGTTTTTCATTGAGCTTGATCAACGCAACCTCTGTCTTCTCGGCGCCAAATTCCCCACGCAATTTATTTTGAATGGCGGCGATAGGTTTTAAGGCCTCGAAAGCCACCCGTAAAGCTTCTTCCGCTGTCTTTTCGTCGATTTCCTTGCCTTCGGCTTCGATCATGTTGATACCTTCTTCATGCCCCGCGATCACCAGCTCTAAGGTCGCTTCTTCTCTTTGTTTATAGGTGGGATTAACGATAAATTCATTATTTACCTGGGCGACACGGACACCGGCGATCGGTTTTTCAAAAGGGATATCCGAGACCATCAGTGCCGCGGAAGCGCCGATCAAGGCGATAACATCCGAGTCATTTTCACTATCATGGCTTAAAACCGTGGCGACAACCTGAACTTCATTAAAAAGTCCTTCTGGGAATAACGGTCTTAACGGACGGTCAATAATGCGGGAGGTAAGGATCTCTTTTTCACTGGGACGTCCTTCACGTTTAAAAAATCCGCCTGGGATACGGCCGGCGGAATAAGTTCTTTCTTGGTATTCAACAGTTAAGGGGAAGAAATCAATGCCTTCTTTTGGTTTTTGGGCCATACTGGCCGCGACCAAAACAACTGTTCCCCCATATGTCACCAAAACAGCCCCGTTGGCTTGTTTGGCTAATTTACCCGTTTCGATGATCAGATTTTGGGCACCGAAGGGTATTTCAACTCGCCCTAGATTCATAGCTGGACCCTCATTTACGCAGATTTAACTTCTTTATAGTATCCTCATACTTTTGGGGATCTAATTTTTTCAGGTAGGTCAACAAACGTCTTCTTTTCCCGACCATTTGTAACAGCCCTCGCCGAGAGTGGAAGTCCTTCCGGTGTATCTGTAAATGCTCGGAAAGATAATTGATTTTCTCGGTCAGGAGAGCTATCTGGACAGCAGGAGAACCTGTGTCCTTGGAATGCGCTTTAAAATTACCGATTACCTCTGTTTTCTTTTCCTTTAACAATACCATTTCTTCTCCTTGATCTACGTCTTATGTACCATAAAAATTTTTCCTTCAACAAACAGGCGACATTATACTATTCTTACAAAAATTAGTCAACATCTTCGTACGCCTGTCCCAGGATCTTTCCGCTATTTGGAATTAGAACTCCTTTTGAGTCGAGGATTTCTTTAAGCAGTTGGTCAAGAATATACTATAAAGCCCTCTTTGGCAAGAAAAATATTTTAACTTATTAAATTATTTGGACTTACGGATATTATGACGCTTTTAGGGCGCCGCTTTCTTTCGGTTTTCCTGGAACGTCGAAAACTCCTTGAGGATCAATTTTAGATCCTGACCGGAAAGCGGGGGATGCTGCAGCGGAAAAGAATTGTGCGCGGTGTCCCTATCCAAAAGACCCTGCCACAAAAGCCAGGGGATCATCCAAGAAGCCTCATTTGGAGAAAAAACCTTTTGATCATAAAAGGTCAGCGGGCCTTGAGCGCGTTTTTTAAAATAATTTAACGTCTTATCCATCTCTCCGGGAGCCAGCTGAACGGCCGATCCCTGCCCTAAAGCCATATCCCTGCGCGATGGCGGTTTTGACGCAATGGTGACCGTCTTGATCTTGGTGGGGTCAAGCTTATAATCGACAGAGCTGTCCTGGGTGGTTATGTAATCCGTAAGCATATCCTGCATCTGCCTAAATTGCGGATCAACGGCGATAGTCTTAATTTTAGAAGGATCTAAAGAGACATCCATATTATACTTACTGCCGGTGGCATGGCCCGTAAGCATATGCTGCATCTGCATTAATTCAGTGTTGCTGGTATTCCCTTCAAATAAGTCCACTCTTTGTTTTTTGAACTCATTGATAAAAAGCTTTAATTCCTCGTCGTTAAACTTATCGAGGGTTAAACCCAGGAAGGATCTGATGAAATCATCGGAATATTCTACCGGGGCAGGGCCGGATGGCGCTTGAGACAAAGCAGGTACCGAAGACTGGGACTCCATCTGCTTTAAAGTTTCCTTATATTCACGGATGGAGTGGTACTTATGACCGCCGATAAATAACTCAACGTCATTTTCCCTATTGGGGACCGCTAAAGAAACATTTTCTGAAACTAAAAGAGCAATAAGAACACTAAAAGCAAAAAACTTTCGCATGTTTTCTAAGTACCCGCACTTTCATTTATTGGTCTTTTCCATATTAATGACGTAGAGGTAGCCAAACCCAACTTATCTAAATATGTTAAAAGAAGTTGGGATTCCTTACTTCTTCTTAATTTTTTATTTAAGGAAAGCAAGGATATTAACACCTTTTCTTATCTAGGTAAAAGACCTAATATTGACCACCACAAAGCTTTTAATGAAGAAAAGGTCAATAAGCGAATCGATCAAATCTCTTTAATCCGACCGTCGAGCTTTTTGATCTCTGTTTCTGTGGCCTCCAGCTGGCTTAAAAGCTCTTTTAACCGGCCGGTCGGCTCGCCAGGGCATTGGGACTTCACATACTCTTTGCCGATCAGATAGTACAACTTCTCTTTTTGGATATTCTGATTGGCTGAATCCAACTGGAGTTTGCCTTTTTTAGAGATCCGGACAACCTCTTTTTCCCCTTTTTTAGCCAGGACAATGGCCTCTTGAGAGAGCTTATCCAACTGCTTTCTTACTTTTTCCCATTCTGCTTGAAAATTCGTTTGTTTTGGCATTCTATCCTCCTTTTTAAAGAACCTTTAAAGTATACAACAATTTCACTATTTCGGACGCACAATCCAGGAAATATGCCAAGCGTTGTTTTTACCCTTTTCCAGACAAGCCGCACAGCTCGTCGGCATAGCCAAAACACTTTTGCGCACGCTCCCGGCGACTAACAGCGCCGCTAAGGCCGGCAAATAAGGCAAGTGCCCGACGATCATCCAGTCATCTTCCTGTTTTTTCAACTCATCGAGCATTTTATCCAAAGGGTCATCGGGAGCCAAATACTCCCGCTCCAGAAGTCCTAAAGAAGGGTCAATAATATCACGGACAATTTGGGCGGTCTGTGCGGCGCGCGTTTTCTGGCTGTGATAGATCCGGCTCACCCGGACCCCCTTACTTTTAAGTTCCTGGCCTAAGCGCGTGACAGCCGACCGGCCTTCCTCGCTTAAAGGCCTTTTGGGATCTACCGAATCGGAAACCGCGTCACCATGCCGGATAAGATAAAGTTTCATAGGAAAATCACCTGTTCACTTTAAAATTTTTTAATTCATTTTCCGCTTCTATTTTAATTCCCTTAACCATATCTTTCATCTCTTTAAATTTCTCCGATACGGCGTTTTTCTTTTCATGAAGGACCTTCGCGTTCTCAGTCGTCTTGTTCTTTAAATCCGCCGCGTACCACTTTTCAAATGCTTTAAAACTGTCCATCAGGTCATTATAATTCTTTAAAACAACGGCGTATTCAACAAAATCGGGTTTTAATTGGATAGACGGCTGATCTTTGATACGCAACCAGGCATCCAAAGAAAATTTATCCATGACATTGCGCTGGTACATCACATGCCACGATTCCCAGTTTTTCTCCACCTCAAAATAAAAAGAAACCTGCAAATTTCTTAATTCTCTCTTTCTTTTCAATTCTTTTAAAAAAGACAACATACCTTACTTGCCCGCCAATTCTAAAACAGATTTTTTGAAATGGTGAAGGAACAGATTCATTCTGACAAAATCCAACTCTTTCGGCAGGTCGCTTTGCCGATGATAATGCGGATACCTTAAATAACCCGTATCCGTCACCATCACCGCCTTAAAACCATCTTTCCAAAATGACCAATGGTCGGAAAAATTAACTCCCGGGACAAAACTGGGGGCAAGCAGCGTTTCTAACGGAACAGCAGCCCCTTGCTGATAGCTTAAAGCCAAGTCCGCAACAATGTTTCGAGAATAAAAATTCCCAACAATGGCGATAAAATTTCCCCGGTTAGGGTAGAACATCCCCAAGAGCGGCAAATACCTCTGCGAAAACGGGGTATCTGAAAAAAAGCCGATCATCTCCAAAATGACCACAGCCTTAATATCTTCCTTTTCTGACTTTGCCCGTTTAGCATAAACGCGGCTTCCCATGTTTTCGGTCATGAAAAAAAGCGGCTCTTCGTTCACAAAGGCAATGAACTTAATTTGCCTTTTAGATTCCTCATCCCTTAATAAACGTGCCAACTCTAGGAGTCCCGCCACACCGCTGGCATTATCATCCGCACCGGGATTAAAACACGTATCATAATGTGCGCCGATAATCACAACTCCTCCCTTGGAAACCGATGGCTTATACGCAATAACATTAGAAAACACCTTCCCGCCCACCTTAAAATCCTGCAACTCGACCGCATACCCCATATCTTCAAACCGAGATTGAATATATTCCTTAGTTTTGTTTAAGTTCTCATAATCACGATAATTACGGTTACCGATATTTAGAGATAAATACGCTATCGTGTCTTTGGGGCCTTGGGCAAACTCTTCCATGGACACAATATTGTCAATTATATATTTTTTCGAAGGGCGGAAACCAAATGTGGTCAATTTGACTAAAATTAAGCACAGAAAAAATACCCCCAAAAATCGTAGCATGTCTCAATCCTGTACGTTAAGAAGCTTCTTATAAATCTGGCAATCTTCATCGGAAAAGCAGACAAAGATAATTTTGTTCAAAGAAGAACTCCCTTTTAAGAAATCCTTAACTGTCCCAACGGCGATGGCTGCGGCCTGGTCTTTGGGATAACGGTACACACCGGTGCTGATGCAAGGGAAGGCGATGGATCTCAGCTTTTTAGCCTCTGCGATCTCTAAACTCCGCTGGTAACAGCTCTTTAAAAGATCATTCTCATTTTTCCCTCCGCCCGCCCACACCGGACCAGCCGTGTGGATCACATATTGTGCCGGCAACCGATAGCCCTTCGTGATCTTGGCATCACCGGTTTCACAGCCATTGAGCGCGCGGCATTCTTTTAACAGCTTCGGCCCGGCGGCGCGGTGGATCGCCCCGTCGACCCCGCCTCCGCCCAAAAGGCTCGTATTAGCGGCGTTGACGATCGCATCCACCTTCAACTTTGTAATATCACCTTTAAGAATCTCTATGGATCCTAGAAAATTTTTCATCGAATTATTTCATGATAATGACAGCATCCGTGATTTTCAAGGATAATTTAAATTGTCCCAAAAGAATCCCTTAAATTATCCCTTTAAATAATCTATTTAAAGGATGGTTCAGTCTCAGAAGAGCTAAACCACTATTTAAGGGATGGTTTGGCGCCAGAAGGCCCAAACCAAAAGCCCCCCGCCATACAGTGTGGCGGGGGGCTTTATTTTCTTCGTTATGATCTGTTTAAACCCTAACGACTTTTTTGGCTTTCGGGCCTTTGGCGTCCTTTTCAATTTCGAATTCAACATTCTGGCCTTCTTCTAACGTCTTATAGCCGTCTTGTTGGATTTCGCTGAAATGGACAAACACATCTTCGCCGGATTCAGCGGCGATAAAGCCATAACCTTTTTTGCCATTAAACCATTTGACTTTACCTTTGACCATTTACTGTTTCCTCCTTCTTCTTCATTTAACAAAGAAAATAGTAAACAACTGCAAAGATAAAGTCGTAACAATGAAGCACATCACATGCGGGGAAAAAACTTTACTACGTTTATCCGGTTGTCTGATCTACTATTTTCTACTGTTTCAAAAAACTAAAAATCTTAGGCTTTTCAGCGTTAAACTGAAAAACGTGAAATTCACTTATTTAAGGAAAAGGGGCAAACCTCTTAAAACTAAGCCTTTACAACGTTTTTAGCTTTAAGCCCCTTATCTCCCTGCTCAACTTCAAAGTCAACCTCTTGGCCTTCTTCAAGTTCTTTATAACCGTTCCCTTGGATGGCGCTAAAATGGACAAACACATCACCGGACGGTGATTCGATGAAGCCATAGCCCTTTTTAGCGTTAAACCATTTAACTTTTCCCTTAGCCATGAACTTGCTACCCTCCCTGCCCCACCATTTGCGGGGCCTGCCTGCCGGCAGGCAGGCTTTAATGGTTAATAAGAACTTACGACCCCAAACAGCCAAAAAAGGCAAAAAAAAACCACGAGGGTTAAACTCGATTAACTCGTGGTCTAAACTCTTCAACCATAATTTTAAGAACTTTTAG
Source organism: Omnitrophica WOR_2 bacterium GWA2_47_8 (assembly GCA_001805375.1). Classification (GTDB taxonomy): domain Bacteria; phylum Omnitrophota; class Gorgyraeia; order Zapsychrales; family GWA2-47-8; genus GWA2-47-8. The sequence goes on from MHFY01000003.1 coordinate 39,370, forward strand.
GAAAATTTTACTCACTTAAACTCACTTAAAGATTTGACTCATTACATTATAGAGAATACATGCTAAACGGATGTTTGTCAAATAATCTAAAGTTTTTTCTAAAAAGTCCCTAAACCCTTCTCCTGGGCTTACTTCTGAGCATTCTTGGCTGCTTCTAACAGATCGTTTTCCCGGTCCAATAGAATTTTCTGCGACTTCTCAATAGAGCTTTTCGTATTATCCAAGATCGATTGGTAGGCATGGCCCAAAGATTGATTTTCCGATCCAGCCCCATCCACCGAGGCACCATTCACAGTAACCGACTTGACCAGAACTTTTTCGTAAAGGACGAACATCGATCCTAGAAGGACAAGCACAAGGAACAACGAGAGAAGAGTGAAAAAACCCTTTTGGTTGGAGGGATCCAGGTAAAAATTAATATTGGCTGTGTTTCTTTTTCTTGGCCGCATTGATCTTACGCATTATGGCTTTTTGTTCTCGGATTAACTGCTTTTTTTTCAGGGCTTCCTTCCGGGTCCTATCGTTCTCCATGCGCGCCGCCCGACGGGAATTTTTCCTTAAACTTTTGATGCGCTTTTTTTCATATTCCGGCTTTCCCTCTGTGGCAAAAAAATCAGTCACGTCATTTAACAATGTCTGTCGATTGGCGGCCTTGTTAGCACCGGGTTCCAGCGCGAAGGACGCGGAGCACATCAAAAAGATTGAAACAATGATTAAAATAACTTTTTTCATGATAATTAATCCAATACTCTTACTTCATCTTACAAAAGAAAATCACAATCACCAATCATTTTATCAAAATTTATAATTTTTACGCGTAACCGGTCTATGCTAAAATGGCTCCCATACGTGATACATATGATAAACGCTATTCTACTTTCAGCCCTTCTCTTATACCTATCTTTTCCTAATCTCATCGGTCCCTATGGTTTGGGTATCCTGGCCTGGCTTTTTGCCATGCCTTTATGCAGCAGCCTGGAAGATGAACCTCTTCAACGGCGTCTTTTCATCGGAGGGGCCTGGGGCCTTTTATTCTTTGGAACATTCATATATTGGTTCCTGGACTATAACCTCCTGGGTTATTTTTTACTGGTGCTGGCCATGACCCTCCAACCGCTTCTCTTTGCGCTCCTCTATCCCTGCCGCTTCAACAATAAATACTTAAAACTTCTCTATGTGCCGTCTGCCTGGGTTACGTCCGAATTGATCCACGCTCAGATCTTAAATGGCTTCTCATGGTCGGCAGCCTATTCCCAGGCCTTTAATTACCCGATCTTGCAAATTATAAAACCCTTCGGTGTGCACGGCCTTTCCTTTTGCATGGTCCTGGTCGGCTGCGGCCTTTATAAATTGACAAAAGAACCCAGATCCAAAAACACTTACATAACGGTCGTTTTTTTAGTGCCGCTCAGCCTTTATGCGTTCGGATACCTTTCGATCACGTCCTACCAAAAGGCCTTAAGCTCATCCGCGACTTTTTCTGTCTGCCTGCTCCAGCCCAACACAGACTATCGGCGGAAACTCGATCCTTCCGCCGTTGACGGGATCTTAAAAGAAAATATTATCCTTACGGACAAATGTTTCAAAGATTTTTCACCGGACTTGGTTATCTGGCCGGAAACAGCGGTCCCGGACAATATTTTAACGGAAGAAGATCTAAAAAAAGAGATCACAGCCATGGTGCAACAAACCAAAACCAATTTTCTGATCGGGTCAGCCCTGATCGGTGACGAAAACATTTACAACAGCGCGGTCCTCATCGACAAAAACAGCCGTGTTCTAAATACTTATAGCAAGATGCATCTGGTCCCCTTCAGCGAGGCCCGGTTTTCGGCAGGGGATAAAATTGGTTTAATGTCCTTGAACGCAAACCTTTTCGGTGCGGCCATCTGCTCCGAAGACCATTACCCCGCGCTCTTTCAGTCCATGACACAAAAGGGCGCGCAATTTATCGTTTTATTGCTCAACGACGGATGGTTTAAGCACAGTGAGGCCTTAACCACGCATCTGCAGGCCTCGATCATCCGGGCTGTTGAAAACGGCCTGCCCTTGATCCGCAGCGCCAACACCGGGTTTAGCGCGGTTATCGCGCCTTACGGGGAAATCCTCTACAATCTGCCGCTGGATCAAAAAGATGTGCTCAAAGCGCCTTTCC
>MHFY01000003.1:41544-51055 GCA_001805375.1 Omnitrophica WOR_2 bacterium GWA2_47_8
AATTTCGTCTTCATATTTATAGCATTCCTTTTAATTGTGAAAGACGCCTCTGCCGGCGGGGCTGCGGCCGCCACAAAAAACAGGGGCCAAGTCCAAGCCCAACAGCAAAGGATGATGCAGCAGCAGATCCAAGAGCGGATGATCCAGGAAAGGCTGCAGCATCAACAAATCCAGGGGCACCTTAAGGTTATCCCGAGAGAACAGGATATTAACGTTGAATTTGACGTCCCGGTGGAACAGGTCGCTGAGGTGGTGGAGATCGGCCGTGTTTGGGAATCCATGGCCCAGAACAGCCGAGCGTGGGACTTGATGATCGACCAGGTGGCAAAAGAGGCAACGGTCATGCATTATATCCAAGGCCTTGCCCAAAAAGGGGTGATCATTCAAAACCCCCCCGCCTTTTATGTTGAAAACATCAACGGACTGGCTGCCCAAAATCCCGAACTCCTAGAACAGCCTTTTGAAAATGTCCTGACCATGGTGGCCATCATGGAATATGATCTTAATAACGGACAGGATAAGGACGCGCTGGCGAGAAAAATGCTGGGTGAAAAAGGATATATGGCGAACAAGAAACGATTGGGTTTGACAAAATAACCAAGAACCAAGAGACAAGATACAAATAAATTTCAATCTTCAAATCAAAAAACGATCGAGATTACTGGTTATTGGTTATTCTAATTTATTTGGTCATTGTCTCTTGTATCTTGATTATTACTTCTCTATCTTTTCCCTCTTCTGGGCGAATTTCCTGAAATTCCCCAAGATCGACTCCAAAACCGCACTCCAAACGATCCGATAACTCTCATCAAAATAGATCGAGGCATCAACGGGAATGCCATTGACCGCCTTAAGCTGAACGCCCGTATAAAACTTTGATTTTTCTTTTTTATCTTCTTTCATGTTCTCCGACCAGCGCACTTCCCCTTCCATCGGAATGGGCTTTTTGGATTTGGGCACATACACCTCCAAATACAGCCAATCGCCTTTATTAAGTTTTTCATTTGAGAGAAAACACATTCCCTGCGCGCTTACGTCCCGGGTTGTGGCGTGATGCTTCTCGTGCTCCAATTTTTTTTGTTTCTTGTCTAAAACCTGGTAATCGACCTTTGTTTTTACTTCATAATTCACATAGAAATAAACTTTGACTTCTGTGTCATACCGGTCATATTTTCGTTTATCTGGGCTCTTCATATTTTCTCTCAATCAAAAATAACGGTTTTATTCCCGTAGGTTAAGATTTTATGCTGTAAGAACAGCTTCACCGCCCTGCTTAAAACCATTTTTTCTAGATCTTCGCCTTGCTGGACCAGGTCTTCCAAAGAATTCCGGTGGCTGATATGCGCCACATCCTGCTCGATGATCGGGCCGGCATCCAGTTCTTCGGAAACAAAATGGCTGGTCGCCCCGATGATCTTAACGCCGCGCTTAAAGGCCTGCAAGTAAGGATTTTTTCCGGCAAACGCCGGCAAGAACGAGTGATGGATATTGATGATCTTATTGGAAAACGTTTGGACGAACGCCCTGGTCAAGACCTGATGGTACCGCGCCAAAACGATCAGATCGACCATTGCCTGCTTTAAGACCTTTATTTCCTTTTTTTCCTGGGCCGATTTGTTCAAGGGCGTGATGGGGACCTGCATGAATTTTATCCCGAAATCCGAAGCAACAGCCTTGGCGTCACTGTGGTTACTTATGATCAGCGGGATCTCACAGGAAAGCTGGCCCTGCCGGTGGCGTAACAGCAGATCATAGAGGCAATGCAGGTGACGGGAAACAAAAATGGCGGTTCGTACTTTCTGGTCGGTAAAATAAAGCTCCCAGGTCATGCCGAATTTCCGCGCGATCTTGGCAAAATGTCCGCGTATTTTCGCGCGGTTCAGCCTGAAATTCTTTAAGTCCCACTCGATACGCATAAAGAACGTATTTCCAACTTGAGGATGTCCTTCGCTAGCGCTCAGGATGACACCTCGGGATGTTTTAGAATAATTTCCCGAGGTGTCAATATGCTGATCCGCGTGAACGATGTTGCCGTTATTCTGATAAACAAAATTCGTAACGGTGGCGGTGATGCCCTTTCGGTCAGGGCAGGATATTAAAAGGATGGCGTGGGACATGTCTTCTTCCTTGTCAAAAATTTAGATACAAGATACAATAACCAAGATACAAGATACAAATAAATCTCAATTTCCAAAATCTACACAAAACTGACCAAAACCATTCAAGTTTATTGATTATTTTAATTTATTTGGTGATTGTCTCTTGGTTCTTGTATCTTTAACGCACCTATCCTAACACACTTATGCAAAATCTCGAGGAATTTAAACGGTTTTTTCAGGAAAATGTCCTTCCGGACTTAAAAAGATTCGAAAAGGTCCGGCGAAGATTCGCCTTCATGGCCTTTGCGGTCGTATCCTTGGTCATTTTGGGTGTTTATTTCCTAGCCTGCCTTTACCGCAGCCTTCCGGATACCTTTAACTGGATCGTTTCTTTGGGGGTCATCCTTATCTTTGGCGTTTATTATTTTTTCAATGAATATTATCCCATTGACCCGAAGCAGATGCTGACCCGAAAGATCGTTCATTTTATTTCGCCCTCTCTAAAATACATCCCCGGCGCCTACATTCCCACTTCGGAAGTTATCAACAGCCAGATCTTCGCTTATAATCCGGAATTCACTTACGGCGAGTACCGCATTAAAGGGAAAATAAATAACACGGAAATCGACCTTTCAGAGCTTTACATAAAATTCCGGGCCAAGGACACGCAAGACCAGGATTACTATACGAATAGTTTTAAAGGGTTATTCTTTATCGCTAATTTGAACCATTCCTTTGAGCACACGACCCTGATCCTGTCAAACCGCTCCGAAAATATCTATGAAGGGATACGCCCCATCTTCCATAAAGCGAATATGCCGCGGCCGGAAATAGTCAAACTTAATGACAGATCGTTCGAGAAATACTTTACGGTTTTTTCTAACGGCACCCCTGAAGTGCTGAACACGATCTTACCGGCGGATATCAAGCAGGCCTTGGTCCATTACCGGCGGGACAATAACCGCAAATTAAGCCTTTCGTTCGTGCAGGGCAAGGTTTATCTGGCCCTGTTCTTCGACGATGCGCTGATGGAAAGTACGGTGTTCAGATCCCTGGTGGACCTAAAACCCTTAGAAAAATTCTACGATGACATCCGCTTTGCCGTTGAGCTTACCGAGAATGTCGCTTCGCATTTAACCGTATAAAAAACAAAGGGCGTCCCCTTGCGGGGACGCCCGGTTTCATTTTCCAAGTTGTAGTCTAGTTACTTATCGCGCACTGCTTAATTCCTGTTTCGGTATTTGATCAGCGACACCCAACAACATCGGCAACGGCACCGTCATCGGCCCGATGTAACGGACATTAGGCACCAAACCCTTAAGGTTGGTATTGATCTTATCCAAAGGCTGTAAGTTCATCGGAAGCGGTGCGCCGGTGCGATCACGCTGGATCTGCAGTTTGGCGTTAATTTTTGTGATGTCGATACCGCCGTACTCCGGCTGTTGGTCAGCAGGTAGTTCTATACCCGTATCGCTATCGGTGGTGCCTGAAGCAGAAACGGGAGGGTGCAACCTGGCACTTTTCATGCCATTTGCGACTAAATTGAAAAACTCCCCCGCTTCGAGACTCGCTCCACCGATCAAGGCGTTTCTAACAACCGATGGTGAAAAAATATCTTCCGCATTGGACGATTTAACGCTCGCGCCGTAACCCACATTTGATCCATCGGCTACAGCATTACCGTATCTCGCTCTGAATAACTCACGAACAGCGCGTGATCTTTTCTCTGCGTCTTCCTTAGACGGTTTGAGATTCGGATCAATGACCCCTGTCCCGGATTGTGTGCTGATTAAAACAGTAGGTTCGAGTGTTGTCGGAAATGATGCGATCACATCGGCAGAGATGCCTTGTAAGCCAATCTCAATGGCGCTGGTTATTTCTTGTACCGGATCTACCCCCGGCTTTCCTGTTTCCTCAACTGTATACCAGGGCATTAAGCGTCCGTCCTTAAGAATAGCCAGCATGATCTTATTGGCTTGTTCGTTCGTGAGGCCTCTTGCTCTATGCATAGAATGCGCAACATTCGCATAAGTTGCGCCCATTCCCACCGCTTTATCTATTTGGGCTTGCAGATCACCGTCGGGATCAAAGAACACAGATTGCACACCGACTTGGATATTAGATCCCTGGAGTTCTCTAGCAACAGCTTGGACCCATTTAGCTTCCGGGAATATAATTACTTTTGCACCGGCTGGCAGTTGAGCAAACCGTGTTTTAAATTCTCTTGCTTTGGCAAGGGCTTGGTCCTCGTTTGTAATGTCTTTTCTTTCTTTCCAGTTCCCGCCGAATAAAACATTTTGACTCATTTCGGCCGTACGCTGAGCAATTACAGCACTCGATAAACCCGTATCGCTTTCGGTTGTGCCACTATCCTCGGTTCTTATCTGACTGCCTGTAGGTTCGATACCGCCTCCTAAAGAAGAAATATCTCTGACAGCCACGGCATAAACGTCCTCCATAGCATCTCCTGAAAGCTGAGGCCAGGAACGCTTTACACCATCTTTTTCAGCCTGAATCATCTTATTGGCTAGAAGAAATGGCGAAGTATCCTGGTTCAACTCATCCAAGTGCTTGGCTAAACCATAGGAAGCCTCAACCGTATCCTTGTGCGTTCCATATGGCTCAACCTCGCCACCGATAGCCGAGAATCTAAATTCGCGGTTAAATTCATAAGTTTCTGCTCTTTTCTTTGCAAAATCCTTTCCTCCGCCGATGTCACTAACTTTCGTAAACTTCGCTTTCCCATCTTCGTCAACCTTAATCCCATAGCTTAGGATCGAAATGATGGGATGGCTTACCACATTAGCCGCGGCGTATTTTAATGCCACGACAACAGCTCTAGGCCAATGCGATCCGAACATGTCTCCCTGTACGATCGGAGGATTTGTTCGTAATACCTCTTTCATATGTACCATAAGCTTGCTTATCCCCACCATAACCGGATCATCTTTTCCTATATACTCGCCTCCGGTCAAAACACCCAGTTTAGTAACCGAACTGCCCATGATGGGGCGGTCAAGATATTCTGTGGGATTATTGACATCCCATCCGGCTTTGGTTTTTGACCAGATGTATTTAACATTGAACCGGTCAGAATCCGCTAAGTAACGGCCTATTTCTTCTCTATCCGCCTGCGCGTCAAGGAAAATACGTTTTGTCGGAACATAGCCAAAACGTTTAATAGCATCCGCTAGAGTTTTCAATTCTAACTCCGATAAACCGGATTTCACTTGGCCATCGGCACCATAAGAAGCCTCCACAAGAACTTTGGCTACTTTATATGCTTCCTGGGTTTTGGGTTTAAGCTTTTTAATCACTTCTTCGGGAAGATTGAAATTACTCTTGATGTCATCGAATTTTGGGATATCCTTAATCGCAAGCTTACCCTCTTTATCCCAGGCCTTGGCATCCCATATTTCTAAGACGAGGCCTTTCTGGAAGTCGCCGGAGTTAATGGCAGCATCAAGGGCCTGATCTATAACCGGGTTAAAGGCAGCCGGCCCCATTTTATCGCCGGCAATAATTGTAAAAGAGTCCTCTTGTTTAGGATCCAGGGTAACTCTGGCTGAACCTGCACCCTGTCCGGAAACATTACCGCTAAATCCCCCCTCAACCGGTGTTTCTTTTACTTCGCCTCTTTGCCATCTTTTCCATTTTTCCTCAAGCCTGTCAAGAACACCTTTTTCCATATATTCTTTCGGCATGATCTGTCTTGCGATTTCAAAGAAACGCGGTGTAAATTCCGAAAAGGTGAATGGATTTTGTAAGGCTAACGCCGCTTCCGGGCCGGCCAAATCCTGAGCCAATCCATAAACCCCGATTGTTTCAGGATTTTCTTTAGCCAAAAGATAAGCACGGATAAAAGCACGAAAGGCAGTCTTATGCCCTGCGATACTGTTACGGCTTTTATCACCGATCTTGATCATATGCCCGTCATCACCGATCCCAATATTAGCATCTCCCGGTATCCGGTTAAAACCCAGGTCACCAAAAGAATTGCCATCACCCAACTCACCATTCTCAACAGCTTCTAACATGGTCGCTTTATACAAAGCAGTGAATGGCAAAGGAACTTTGGTATGTCCCCATGTCCCGCCCGTATCTGCTTTATCGTCCGTTACAGCGATTAAATCGCCATTCTCAATTCTATCTTCTACACTCGCCATAATCGGATCGTTCTCATTTTCTTTGGGAGCGTGCACAAAAAGATCTTCTTGTTTTTCTCTCAAAGGTTCAGCACGGTGTCTGGCTGCCCACGGAGCCACATAAGGCTGATGCTTCCCATGATCACGTAAAACCCTACCAATAAATCTGGCAACTCTGCGCTCCGGTTTAAGCGCATCAGGGTTCATGCCCACATGGTCACTAATACCAGGTGTGGGAGGAACCTCTCCATTGACACCAGCTTGATATCCCCAATAGGCAAAATAACCAAGGCCTTCGGGTGGAGCCTTTCTTGCTTCTTTCAAGCTAACAGGCATAGTCGCAACAAAATTCTCCCCTGTTGGGCCCCCCGGAACTGTATGAACCGTTTCCACAAGCGTACCGACACCTCCGACGGCCTCGGCACCGCTTTGCAATCTAAAAATGATGGTCGTGTTGAGATTATCAGACCGCCCCTTCTTACCTCCCACCGGCGAATAAAGAACAGTGGCCAAAGGTTCAACCGGATCCAAAGCCCCGCCTTCGACCGGATAAACAGCTGTTATTAAATAGTCACTGGGCTGGCCGCCTAAGGTCAGTGCCTGAATACCTTCATAGACTGATTTTAAGATCTCACCGGCACTCGTAGTGCGCGCCATTGAGATCTCTAATTCCCAATCCTTGGCATCTTTCTTACCGGCTAAAATATCGTCAATTTTCTTAATTCGGAAACGGAATCCCGGCGTCCTTGTATGGGCCAGCTTCTGGCCAGGTCCGGAACCGAGGATCGCAAAGAGGTGCAATAATTTAATATTCGCGGCCGACGGCCCTACACCTATACCTTTAGCGATCCCGATCGATTCGCTGCTGACACCTTCTTTCCCACGGATCGCGATCGTGTGATCCGTAGCCTGTATGGCAAGCTTCTGACGTATTTCCGAAAGCGGAACGAATTTCACATCAGTCGAGAATTGTGCAGTATCCAACAGACCGAGTTTTTTGGCCTCAACTAAACCTTCTCTCAAAGCTTCCAGCATCAGGCGATGCACAGAAGCATTATTATCTCCCCATTGATGGGTAACCAAAATATCGACATCATTTGCGCCAAAATCCTGCACAACCGCGCCTTTTAAACGGCCTTCCTTAACATCCGTTTTAAGTTTTGCCTGAACGGCCTGAACGACTGAATCCGGGATCTGTTTCACGCCTCGTTTAAATAAATCAGATATCCTATACGAAGCCAGAGAATGTGTGGCCATATTGCCTTTTTGTCCTTCAGGCTTTTTAAATCCTTGACGGACGGCAATGCCCGCATCGCTGTCGGTGGTCCCTGAACTGAAACCCAAAGCCTGTTGACCCGGTTCATCCATCGTCGCGCGGACGCGGCGTAAACCACTGGAATCTGCGGCAAGGCTATCATATTTTGCTTCTGCTTGAGGAGGTAATGCGGCTGGATTACTCGTGACAGTTTGTAATGAGCCAGCCATCAATTGAACACCTAATTGAGTAGCTCCGGCCGGTGCGGCTCCGTGAAGAGGCAACACAACCCCGCCCGAAAAATACTGCCGGGGAACCATCTGCTGACTTGCCTGGTCATACTCTTCTTTCAAAAAGTTGTACGCGCCTTTTTTGTAGGCTTCGAGATAGCGGTTATAGATCTCCTGTTTAGTTGATTTATCTTCTGTGTTGATCCCGGCGATCTTTCCTTTGTCGGCATAAACCTGGCCTAAAAGGCTCTGCTTTAAATTTTCCTTAAACCACGCGGCGAGGATAACGGAATTGTAGATCTGACGCAGGGGCGCGAAATTTTCGCCTTCGTTGACCTCTTTTTCGAGTTCAGGGATGATGATGTCCCGCACAATATTGGAGGTCAGATGCCCGATGTCAGATGTCGGATCTTTTTGATCCAACTTCAGACCTCTGGCCTCTGGCTTCTGGCTTCTTAAAGCCAAATAATCCTCTTCGAGCATAACCTTCAAATGGCTGTCTAAGCTTAATGCCGTTCCTTTGCTTTCAAACACGACGGCTCTTTCCGGCACGATCCATACCTTATTAAAGGTATTGATAGGGACTTCCGTGGTGCCGAATTTTTCCTGGGCTTTTTTGTAAACCCTGTTCCAAAATTCCTTCCCGGTTTTTTGGTCCGGATGCAAAAGCGAGGCGGTCAATTGCTTTAAAATATAATCCTGAGCCAAAAGGTCACGCCCTAATTCCGTCACGCCTAATTTATCGGCAACGATCTTTTTCCCTTCATACGGCGAGAGGTTAACCCAGAGGTCTTCTTCCGGCAGGGTCAAGGCGGCCATAAAATAGCGGATCAATTTTTCCGTTTCACTTTTAAGAGCGCTGTCGTTCAATTGGGTGTCACCGATATCCACGATGAAGTCAAACTGCAAAGGATTTTCCGGGAAAATAGTGATCCCGCGCAGGGTTACAGGCTGAAAGACAGAGCTGGTCGAAATCATTGTCCCTGGCGCGGGTAATAATGGCATGCCCTGGGCCAATACCTGAGAAGGAACGACCATGTTGGCGGTAAATGCGATTAAAATGAGGGTGGAAATGAAGCGGTAAACGGAATTTGTTCTTTTGCGTTTGAGGAACGTGTGCATTGGGGAAGCCTCCCTGCCTGCATCGTCCCGGCACGGGGCCGGCTGGCAGGCTTAAGATTGTTAATAAAAATTTAAAAGCCGTTTCAAAAATACAGCATAATCAAATTTTTTGAAAAGAGGAAAAGATAAAAACAGACACTTCTTCGGTCTATTCTCCGTGGCAGGATTTAAAGAAGACACTCTTTGAAAAGTTCGAAAGCGTTTTCTTTTGCAGAAAAGATAACACATAGATTTATTTTGTCAATAGGACAACCTAGGACATAGTTAGACAGGCGAAAAAAGGATATCGGAGCACCAGAGGACCAGATTATCAGGATTTTTCTGATATTCTGCTTTTCTGATAATCTCTTCTCTGCTATCCTGATAATCTGATGCTCAAATCTTTCGATAAATTCTACACTCCCCTTGTCCTTGGTTTGTGCCTTGTTATGGTTGTTTCGCTGAGCATCGCCACATTTTATATCAATGCCTGGCCCACAGACTCAGAATTGGCCTACATCCCTACCGCTACGGAACTATTCAAATCCCCTTTTCTGTCCCACATGCACGATATAACCCGCTTTAAGATCCTGTACGGCAAAGAGGCCCTGATCCTTGGCATCGCGGTTATGCAGCGGCTTTTAAATGATACCACCACTCTTTTTCCGAATGTTTTTCTAT
>MHFY01000003.1:51074-51408 GCA_001805375.1 Omnitrophica WOR_2 bacterium GWA2_47_8
CAGCGGGATATTGATCTTTTTGATCTTAAAGGAATGGATGAAGCCTTCGGTGGCGTTCTTGGCGTTTATTCTATTTATAACCTGTTTTTTACCGTATCAGTATGTCTTGCTGGGCGCGCATCAACCGCTGGTGTTGATGAATTTTCTTTTGGCCGTGTTTTTCTTACAAAGAGCAAGATCTAATCCTTTTTACGCGCTTTCCGGCCTATTCCTGGGGCTCATGCTTTTTTCTTCTCCCACCGCCCCGATATATCTTCCTTATTATATAGCCCTGTATTTTTACAAAGAAAAACGCCTCCTAAAAACGGCAAAGGGAAAATCCAAAGTTATTGTT
>MHFY01000004.1:0-10501 GCA_001805375.1 Omnitrophica WOR_2 bacterium GWA2_47_8
GAACTCTATCCAGATTGAAAAACGGTCCTTTGGTTTTGTGGACATGAATCCGAAAGGTCTTGTGGGCAGAAACAGGGGAAGATGGAGCGTGAACCCGAACGCTCCTACTCCCAAAAGCCAGGAGGGCTGGAAACGTACGAGCTTATCGGCGTCCATGAGGGCGATCAGAAGACTGGAGTCGTCCGGCTGGATGTCCTTCTGGCTGTGGCGCAGTGCCGCATTGATGATGCGAGCCCGCGTAGCGTTATCGAAGGGACTGTCTGCCAAAAGTTGTTCCATGCGTTCTTCTTCGCTGGTTTCCTCCAAAAGACTTGGGGACCTATCCACATTATGGAGGCGTGCCAACACTGCGAATTCATCCAAGTCGAATGTGAGATAATATGCGGCGATCCTCGGTCCCAGGGCTGCCACATCGCACACATGCGCCCAGTCATGTCCGCCCGCGATGTTCGGCGATGTGAAATGAGGGATAAGAAACGCATCCAAACGCTTCAAAAAAACATCCTTCTCCATGAAGATCTCCTAATTTGTTTGTGTAAAATTATCAATTTGCAGATGCTGTTTGTAAAATAGCAGATAAATATAAAAAAGTCAAGTATTTGAATAATTGAAAAAAACAATAAATAAAGCCATTATATACACATGAGGGCACTTATTACTGGTGTTGCGGGTCAGGACGGCTCCTACCTCACCGAACTTCTGCTTTCCAAAGGGTATGAGGTGCACGGCATAGGGAGAGGTTTGGATGACGAAAAAAACCTTTGGCGTATCCGGCACCTTCTCAGGAACAAGAGCCTCGTTCTGCATACGGGCGACGTCACGGACCGTCCAACCGTGTGGCGATTCGTAAAAGAAGTGATGCCCGACGAGGTTTATCACCTTGCGGCGGTCTCAAGCATCCCCGAATCATTTCAGGACGAATTCGGAACGTTCACCACGAACATTTCAAGCACGCACTACCTTCTCGCTGCGCTCAAAGAATCTGCTCCGAAAGCGCATTTTTATTTTTCCAGCAGCGCGGATTGTTTCGGAAAGATCACGTCGTCGCCGCAGAACGAGAACACCCCCTATAACCCGACGTCGCCCTACGGCGTTTCGAAGATCGCGAGTTTCTATCTGACGAAGCTTTATCGCGAAGCGCACGGCCTCTTTGCGTGCTCGGGCATAATGTTCAGTCATGAATCTCCGAGGAGAGGAGCTAACTTTGTGACGCGAAAGATCACGACGACGATCGCAAAAATAAAAGCGGGGACGGGGAAAGAGCTCCGTCTCGGAAACCTGGATTCGCGGCGAGACTGGGGATTTGCCGGCGACTATGTTGAGGCGATGTGGTTCATGCTTCAGGCCCCTGTTGCGGACGACTATGTGGTCGGAACGGGGGAAACACACACCATTCGCGAATTCGTTGAAGCCGCGTTCGCGTTCGCGGGCCTCGACTGGGAAAAGTATGTGGTTATCGACCAGTCATTTTTCCGCCCCATCGAGGCGCACGAGTGGCGCGCAGATTCATCGAAGATCCGGACCGCCCTCGGGTGGCGGCCGAAGGCCGGCTTTGCCGATCTGGTGCGTATGATGGTCGAGGAAGACATGAAGCGTGTTTGACTGGGAAGCTTCAACGCGAGATAATCAGGAAACAATCGAACGGAGGTATTTTTGCGATCTTCACCATGGGACATAACTTTCAATATGACCTTTGCATCGTTGGTGGAGCCGGTCACGTCGGATTGCCGCTCGGTGTCGTGTTCGCCGACAGCGGGGTGAAGACGGTTCTCCTGGACATCAACCAGGGGGCGTTGAAGAAGATCATGGGCGGAGAGTTCCCGTTCATAGAAAAGAACGGGAATACGGTGCTCCAGTCCGCCCTAGCAAAGAAGATGCTGTTTGCCTCCGATTCTTCGGAGGTGATCAGTAAATCCAAGTTCGTGGTCATAATCGTCGGGACCCCGGTGGATGAATTTCTGAACCCCGATTTCAGGGGCATCACGAAGCTATTCGATGAGAGTATCAGCCACTTCAGGGAGGGGCAGGTTCTCATTCTCCGGAGCACGGTGTTTCCGGGGACCACCGAAAAGATACAGAAATATTTTAAGAAGAAGAACATAAAGGCGAAGGTCACGTTCTGTCCGGAGCGCATCGCGGAGGGCTACGCGGTTGAAGAGTTGAGGGCCCTGCCTCAGCTTGTTTCGGCATATGACGATGAGGGCTTGCGGGAGGTCACGGAACTCTTCAGGAAAATCTCCCCGAAGGAGCCGATCGCTATGAAACCGATCGAAGCGGAGCTCGCCAAGCTCTTCATCAATTCGTGGCGGTACATCAAATTCGCCGTTGCGAACCAGTTCTTCATGATCGCGCAGAACAACGGTCTCAATTTCCATATCATTCAGAAGGCGATGAGTAAGGACTACCCGCGGGATCACGATCTGCCGGCGGCTGGGTTCGCGGCCGGCCCCTGTCTTTTTAAAGACACCATGCAGTTGTCGGCGTTCACCCATAACCATTTTTTGATCGGCAATGCCGCAATGCTCGTGAACGAAGGCCTCGTGAACCATGTGGTGCATGAGCTGAAGCGCGAATTCCCCGACTCGCTCTCGGAGAAGACCGTGGCTATTTTGGGGATGGCGTTCAAGCCGGAGCTCGACGATCCGCGTTCCTCCCTCTCGTACAAGCTCCGGAAGATGCTGCTGATGGAATGTGATGTGGTTCTCTGCACGGATGAGTTCATCAAGGACCCGGCGTTCGTTCCCCTCGAGGTCGCGCTCCGCGACTCGGATATTGTGATACTGGCGACCCCCCACAAGAAGTACCAGGAGATCGACCCACGGAAACATCCGAACAAGAAATTCGTTGACGTCTGGAATTTTTGGAAATTATCATGACGAAGATTCTCATAACCGGCGGGGCTGGATTTATAGGCTATCATCTTGCAAGGCATCTTATTGAAACTACCGATAGTGAGATCGTTTTGGTAGATAACTTCCTGAGAGGGAAGATGGACCACGATTTCGAGGAGTTGGTAAAGAACCCAAGGATACAGTTATTAAATCTGGACCTCACGGACTTATCCTCCTACGAAAAGCTCGGGAGCGGCTATAGCCATGTGTACCACCTCGCGGCGATCAACGGCACCAAGCTTTTCTACGAGATTCCCCACGAGGTCTTGAGAATAAACGCCCTTACCCTTATTTACATGTTGGATTGGTTCGCGAAAAAGAACCACGACGGAAAGTTCTGTTTTACATCCTCCAACGAGGCCTACGCAGGCGGATTGAACGCCTTTGGTGTCCTGCCTATTCCCACGCCGGAGAAGGTTCCGCTCGTGATCGACGACCCCTACAACCCGCGCTGGTCGTATGGGTCGACCAAGTTGGTGGGGGAGCTGTTCGTTATCCACTATGCGAAGGCATATAATTTCCGGGCTCTTATCGTAAGACCGCATAACTTCTATGGCCCTCGCGCCGGTTATGATGGGCACGTTATACCCGACTTTTGCGGCCGTATTGCCGCCCATATTGATCCGTTCCCTGTCTATGGCGCGGACGACACGCGAACATTCTGTTATATTGACGACGCAGTCCGGGCGATGCGGATGCTCATGGATTCTGATAAAACCGACGGACAGCCGATCGAGACCGTGCATATCGGTGACTTTGCGGAGATCACGATAAAGGACCTCGTGGAGAAAATGTTCACAATCGTCGGGTGGCATCCGAAGTCGTTGGATATACAATCCTCTCCACCCGGGAGCGTGAAGCGCCGGCTTGCGGATGTTTCCAAATTACAAAAACTCGTCGGGTGGAAGCCAGAGATCTCGCTTGATGAGGGCCTGAAGAGAACGTACGATTGGTACCTGAATAATCCGAAGTGATGCAGTTGGTAGACACCGAAAACCGATTTTGCTAGGCTTCCTGCATATGCCGACGGACCACCCGATAAAATTCACACTTCTGTGCGCGAGCAAGAACGAAGAGAAGGATGTTCGCGTTACTATCGAGACCGCCCTCGAGCAAACCTACCCGTACAAGGAGATTATTTTTGCCGATGACTCCACGGACCGCACGAAAGATATTATCCGCGAATATAAGGACCGGGGCGTGATCCTTATCGACGGGCCGGGGCATGGATGCTGCCAGGCGAGGAACTTGGCGATGCAGAAGGCGACGGGCGACGTCATTGTTTTTTTGACTGCGGACACGAAGCTTGAGCCCCACTACTTGGAGAAGATACTCCCGTACTACGAAAAGGGGTATGACTACGTGATGGTGGAGTCGTCCTCGAATCTTGATTCGATCTACTCACGCTTTGTCCAGGTACAACACCTGATTGTGGCGAACAAGCCCGGCTACAACCCCTACACCACCCAGGGGTATTCCGTCCGGCGGGATGCGGCGCTTGCGGTGGGCGGCATCTCGGGCGCGGACTACCCGGTGAATATTTGCCGTGATTGGACGCTCGTGAAAAAAATGGAAGCAAAAGGGTACAAGAAAATGATCGACCGTTCCATCATTGTTGGCCATATATCGCCCGATAATTTTAATGAGTACTGGAGGGTGCAAAAAGAGCGGGGGCGCTGGTCCGCTTTTCAGCCGTACTTTCTTTTTTACCGATCGCCGCTCTACCTGTTTTTTAAGTTCGTCGCAAAGTCCACACTGACCTTTTTCCACTTTGCGCTCGTTGTGCCGGCGCTGTGGGAAACAGCGCGACTCACAAAATATTTGGAGCATCCGGCCCGCGACTTTTTCCCGCTCTACTACGCATACTTTTTGCACCGGCTCGCTCGGTGTGTTGGTGAATGGCAGGGGTGGTTCTACATAAAACGGCTCAATCGCACCTACAAGCCGCCCGCATTGAGTGCGGTCATATAAGAAAATATGCAAAAATATTTTCCAGATGGCATTCCCGTGCCGGTGAGTGAATTCATGCGGGTCTTCACTGCACATCAGGCCCAGGAATATTTTCCCTCAAAAGAGGCCAAAATAATGGACGTGGGGTCTGGTTATGGCGATTTTTTGATGGTCCTCAAAGAGCTTGGGTATAAAAACCTTTTCACTGCCGATATCGAAAACACTGCGGAAGCGATATTTAAAAAGAACGGAATTGATTTTACGAGATTCGATGCGACCAAAGATACATTTCCGTTCCAGGATGGTTCTTTTGATGTAGTGAATTGTTCGCATATCCTCGAGCATCTTCCGAGCCCATTTCATCTTTTGGATGAAGCGCATCGGATTTTGCGTGCGGGAGGTATGTTTTTTATCATGGTTCCCGATTGGAAGAAACACCCGAGCGAATTTTATGATGACCCAACGCACATTCATCCGTACACAAAACAAAGCATCGCGCGTGCGTTGCACCGGGCAGATTTTGATAGCGTACTAGTTAAAAGTCATGGCTGTTTTAGGGGCCTCGGGAGGATACGGGCATGGCGGTTTTGGAAGGGGGCGTTTTATACAGGAGAACACATCATCGGGATAGCAAGGAAATAATCTTCCATGAAGAACGTAACCTTAATCACGGATTTTGGATACAAGGGCAGGGCGACAGGCGGGGCGATCCAGTGCGGAAAGGAGTTTTTCCATATCCTGGACGCGCTGCCCATCAACTTAACTGTTTTTGCGGTACGATATAAGGGCGAAACGGGCACGCCGCCGATATGTTCTCCGAAGGTGCACTACATAGACCTGCCCTTCCGAAGTTTCGTGAGTTTGGCGGAGGCGGGAATTCCTTGGGCGCTCAAGATCAGAAGCCGACTCAAGAAAATGCCGCCGCAGGATCTTTACATATCCGACCAACCCCTAACGTGTTTTTCGTGGTTTCCGAAAGCACCGGTCGCATGTTTGTTTATCGGGCCGGAGTCGGGTTGGCATTTTGGCCTAGGTCATCTTTTGCGGCATCCACGCTCAAGTTTAGAAGTACTCTTGTGGCAGAAGCCGTTTTTAGGTCGTATGCAGCTGGGGTTACTGCGCCGGGAGACCGGTATCCCCCTTATCAACTCTCGTTACACCCTCACGGAGTTGGCTGCGGAACGCAAGATAGACCCCAAAGAGTTGGAGTCCTACGTGATTTATCAGCCGACAGATGTGGCGGGTTATCGGAGAGATGAAGAAGCGCGCGTTCGGCGGCGGCGGGCTCTGGGGCTGGGTAGAGATGAGGTGCTCATAACGTATATTTCGAATTTTGCCCCAAAAAAGAGAGCGGACCGCGTACCAGCCATCGTGCGCCAGTATTACGACGCGCTGCCGAAGGCGAATGCCAAATTTCTGTTTGTGGGTCGAGGCATCGCTGCGGCGCCGCTCGACGAGCTCGCAGAGAGCGATGAGTTTCGGGGCCGCTGCCTACGGATAGGCGAGGTTAAATCCCACGAGGTGCGCGAGTTTTACTCCGCTTCGGATATCGCCATCACCACTTCCGAATCGGAAACATTCGGCTACACAGTGATAGAGGGTATGGCGGCGGGATTGCCGACCGTGGCGTACGGCGAAGGTTCGTTGCCGGAGATCGTATCGGGAGACGCGGGCTTTCTTTTCGGTAAAGATGACGCGAAGGGTTTCGTGGGCGCGCTCGTGCGTCTTACCACGGATGTTCGGTTGCGAGAGAAGATGGGTCGGAGGGCGGCAGAGCGAGCTCAAAAGGAGTTTTCGCGAGAAGCTTTTACGGCGCGATTGTTGGGGGTACTCCGCCGAGAGTTCAGTATTCCATAAAAATGTGCGGAACGGTAAACTCATGGTGAACATAATATGCGTGTTTTAATTACCGGCGGCGCGGGATTTATCGGAAGTCACACCGCTGACGCGCTTAAAGCCAAGGGATACAAGGTGCGGATCTTGGATTGCCTCTTAAAGCCGGTGCATACTGGTCGATGGCCGAAGTACGTACTGGGCAAAGGCTTCGAATTGATCAAGGGCGATGTTCGAAACAAAAAGGATTGGGTGAGGGCGCTACAGGGGGCGGACTATGTGTTGCACCTGGCGGCATATCAAGATCAGTTGCCGGACTTCAGCACGTTTTTCCATATCAACACGGCTGGGACGGCGATGATGTATGAAGTGATCGCCGAGAAAAAATTTCCGATAAAAAAAATCGTGCTCGCCAGCTCCCAGTTTGTGTACGGGGACGGGAAGTACCGATGCCGCCATTCGGGGAAGGTTTTTTATCCGGAGCTTCGTCCTATGGCGCAAAAGGAAAAAGCGATGTGGCCGATTTTGTGCGAGCACGGAAAGCCCGCGAAGTTCTTTCCGTTCCGCGAAGACCAGCCGGTTTTTCCGCCGAACGCGTACGGCCTTTCAAAGATAGCGCTTGAGCAGTTGGCATTCCGTTTCGGCAAAACACACACCATCCCGACGGTAGCCCTTCGATACTCTATCGTCCAAGGCCCCCGCCAGTCTCCGCTGAACGCGTATTCCGGGGCACTCCGCATTTTCGTAACACAAGCGCTCACAGAGCGACCCCTCACGGTGTATGAGGACGGGAGGCAGCTTCGGGATTTTGTGAATGTTGCCGACGTTGTCGCCGCGAATATGCTTGTCATGCAGAACAAAAAAGCCGATTATCAGATCTTTAACGTGGGCTGCGGAAAAGGGTACCGCGTCCTCGATTTTGCAAAGATGGTCAAACGCATCACCGGAACGACCTCGCCGATCGTTGTGGGGGGATTCAGGAGGACCGATACGCGCCACGCGGTTTCCGATATTTCGAAACTCAAAGGACTCGGTTGGCGGCCTCGCTACCAGCCAGAAAAAGCGATCCGAGATTACGTTAGATGGATTCAAGCCGAGAAGTTCGATCTTGGATTTGTTCGGCATACGGCGAAAAAGTTGAAAAATTTGGGCGTTGTCGGTTAAGAACGTGCGAATGCTACTTGTTTGCAGTGCGGCAGTGGTCCAACATTGACGCCCAGTCGCTGTTTTTGTATTCTGCTATTATTGTGATGATTATTTCGCGCGCGCCGCTTCGCATCAGCTTTGTGGGAGGAGGAACCGACCTCGCCGATTTTTATCGCCGCTATCCCGGAAGCGTGATTTCGACCGCCATCGACAAATTTGTCTACGTCGTCATTAACCGCACGCCGCTGATTCATAAAGTTTCTGCGCGTTATTCGGTTTCTGAAACCGTTGATTTCGCGGACGAGTTGAAGCATACGCGGATTAAGGCGGCGCTCATTGACATGGGGATTCAAAAGAATATCGAGATCGCTTCTTTTGCGCATCTTCCGGCAAAAACCGGACTCGGCTCGTCGTCGAGTTTTTCCGTTGCGCTCATGAAAGGGCTCAATGTATATGTTGGAAAGAAGATCGATAAAGGCGAAGCTGCTGAGGCCGCGTCGCGGCTCGAGATCGAGCTTGTGGGTGAACCGATCGGTAAGCAGGATCAATACGCAGCTGCATTCGGGGGTTTTAACGTGATTCGATTTAATCCTGACGATACGGTGACCGTTGAGCCGGTGCTCTTGGACTACAAAAAAAGACTCGGCCTTGAAAATCACATCCTCGTTTTCTTCATGGGTATCGCGCGCCCCGCGTCGAGCGTTTTGACCGAGCAGAAAGCAAATATCGATAAAAAATTCGAAACATTGAAACAGATGGCGGATTCTGTGCCGGAGTTCAGGTCGCGGTTGGTTGCGGGCGACTTCAGGGGGCTGGGTACCATGCTTCACGAGGGATGGCTCCAGAAAAAGAGTTTGGCGGCGAATGTTTCAAGCGGTGTAATTGATGGGCTGTATGATGCCGGCATGAACGCGGGCGCATGGGGCGGGAAGGTTCTGGGCGCGGGTGGCGGCGGATGTGTGATGTTTCTTGCGCCCGAGGACAAGAAAACAGCAGTGCGGGAAGCTGTCAAAAAAGTTGCGGTAGCCAATAATCTCGTCGACTTTCAAGAGATTCCGGTGCGGTTCGTACAGTCGGGCGCAGAGATTTTGTTTAACGGGGATACGAAGTAGCACGCACCACAATAGTAATCACAACCACGAAATGAAAGAATTCATCGACGAGTTTTCGAAAAGGTCCATCGAGGCGATCCAGAGCATACCTCATAAAGAGGTCGCGAAGGCGCTTAATATTTTACAAGCCGCCTATGAACGGAACGGCCGCGTATACATATTCGGCAATGGCGGTTCGTGGGCGATCGCCGGGCACTGGGTGGCGGATTTTAACAAGACAGTTTTCAGCCACCACTTGGAAGAACACAACAGGCGGTTTCGTGTGAGCCGCATTCCGCCGAGCGCCGAGGAGCTTACCGCATGGGCGAATGACGTGGGTTACGATATGATCTTTGCGAGGCCGCTCGAGAACGTACTTGAGGACACGGATGTGGTGATCGCGATTTCAAGTTCAGGAAATTCACCGAACGTCATTAAAGCTGTTGAGGTTGCCAAAAAGCATAAAGTGCCGGTGATCGGGCTTTCTGGATTTGACGGCGGCAAGTTAAACGAGCTTGCGGACGTAAAAATTCTCGTGTCGACGCCAAAAGGCGACTATGAGATCGTCGAGAGCACGCACGACACAATTATGCACCTGATGACAAGATACTTTAAGGAATATTTTAACCATGTAGTTGAGCATTCCCAATGAAGGCAGTTTTCCTTGATCGCGACGGGACTATTAACCGCGAGGTTGATGTCTTGCAGGATGTCCGGCAGCTTCGTCTTTTGCCGGGGGCGGCACAGGCGATTAAAAAGTTAAATCAGTCGCAATATTTAGTGGTTGTGATCACCAACCAGCCGGTCATTGCCCGCGGATGGCTCACCGAGAAAGAAGTTGATCACATTCATGACGTCCTCATCCGGCGGCTTGCAAAGCGCGGCGCAAAAATCGATGCCACCTATTACTGCCCGCATCACCCGAATGCGAATCTTAAAAAGTACCGCGTAAGGTGCCGTTGCAGAAAGCCGGGCATCGGTATGATAGAGAAAGCAGTTCGGGAGCTTGGAATTAACCTGCGGGCCTCGTGGGTGATCGGCGACAGTGGCCGTGATGTTGCAACCGGCAAGAGGGCGGGCAGTAAGACGATACTCGTCGCGACCGGATATGGAGGAAAGGATATTGACTGCGGCGCACAACCGGATTTTGTTGCTCGCAATTTACTGGCAGCCGTTCGTATCATCAAACAACATGCAAAATAAGATCACCCAAGCAGTATTGCTTTCGGCCGGGTTCGGCGTGCGAATGCGGGTTATAACCGAGAACATGAACATCCCGAAAGTAATGATCCCGCTTTTAGGCAAGCCGCTCCTTGAGTGGCATATTGAGATACTTAAAAAACATGGGATCAGCGAGTTCTTTATTAATGTGCATTATCTTCCGGACGCGATCAAAAGTTATTTTGGAGATGGATCAAAATGGGGTGTCAAAATTACGTATGTGCTTGAAGAGCCGGACATTTTGGGGACCGCCGGAGGAATTAAAAATTTTGACGGGGTGCTCGGCGAATATTTTTTTGTGCTCTACGCGGATACCTTCTATGAAATTGATTATGAACGCCTCATCAATTTTTACTTTTCAAAAAAAGA
>MHFY01000004.1:10562-11935 GCA_001805375.1 Omnitrophica WOR_2 bacterium GWA2_47_8
TAAGAAGTATTACGAGATCGACCACCAGCTCGTGCCCGATCTGTTGAGCCGGGGTATGGGCTATTATGTCTACAAACTCCAGCCGGGCGAGTTCCGCAAAGATATTGGTACGCCGGAGCGGTATCGCGAAGTGGAAAAGTATCTAAAAAAGGAACAGTGACCAAGCCGTTTTTCCTTGATTTTTTAAAATAGTAAGGTAAACTCAAAACCATGAAGAATATCCTTGTTACCGGCGGATTCGGTTTTATCGGAAGCCACCTCATTGAACGATTGCTCGAAGAAAGCGATACCCACGTTCACGTCGTGGACAATCTTTCTTCGAGCCCACTGCCCCTTCCATTCCTCCTCGAGGAACTCGGGAAACCCAAGAACCTTACGTACTCTATCGTTTCCGTAAACGATTTTTGCAGGAAACCGGATGTCGATACGTCCGTTTTTTCTGAGATTTACCATCTCGCCTCAATCGTGGGACCGGCCGGCGTTCTCCCGCGAGCGGGAGAGATCGCGTACGAGATCGTTTCCGATTCGTTCTTGCTCACCCAAATGGCGCTCAAGAATGGAGCAAAACTTCTCGATATATCTACGAGTGAGATCTACGGAGGAGGGCAGGAAGGGCTGTGCTCCGAGGAGATGCCGCGAATCGTGAAAGCAAAACACTCCGCCCGTTTGGAATACTCCTCAGGAAAATTGGCGGCGGAGATCGCGCTCCTGAACACCGCGGACGTGAAAGGGGTTCATGCGAAGATCGCGCGGCCGTTCAACGTCGCTGGACCTCGCCAATCGGGAAAGGGAGGGTTCGTGCTCGCTCGTTTTGTTGCGCAGGCGGTGTTCGGCAAACCGCTCACGATATTCGGGGATGGAACCGCGCTCCGCGCGTTCACGCACGTCGAGGATATTGTCGATGCGATCATCCTTGCTATGAATAAGGGAAAAGACGGAAGCGTGTACAACATCGGCAATCCGGAGAACAAGTGTTCCATCAACGATCTTGCTGAAACCGTTCTCGCGTGTATGAAGGGGGCCGGCAAGACATTTGTTGACCCAAAGACGATCTACGGCGCGTTCTTCGAAGAGGCGAACGACAAGTTCCCGGACGCGAGCCGCGCCATGAATGAGCTGGGCTGGAAACCGAAGTTCGACAGGCAGCGAGTAGTGGAAGACGCGATCGCATATTTCAAGGGGCTGCCACCGGACATGCAGAAGCACCTCGGCGCGCTCGAAGCGTAAGCGGAATGAGCAAGGGGTATGCTTCTCCTTTTTCTCACGAAGCAAAACCATCCTTTTTTTCCGCTTCTGCGTGGTTATATCCCGCAGTAAGCGCTTTTAACTATGAATATTTACGGAGTTCCTACAAACTTGGTGGTGAAGTGGAT
>MHFY01000004.1:11960-16340 GCA_001805375.1 Omnitrophica WOR_2 bacterium GWA2_47_8
TGGCTCGACGTTGCCTGTGGAGGGGGGAGGTTCCTTGAACTCATTGGGTTCACTCCCGATGAGGGGCTAGGAGTAGATATTTGCCCTACGCCCCAGCTTCCCAAGGGATTTATGTTCGAGCAGGCAGATATAACAAAGTGGACGACGGACAAACACTACGACCTTGTGTCAATGTTCCAGATTGTTGAACACATTGAGAAAGACACATCCATTAGCTTAATAAACAGATACGCAAAGATGGGGGGTACGCTCCTTATCGGGACGCCCTCTGGGTTCATGCAAGAAGACAATATAAATCCTTATCTCTCGCATCGGTGCGGTTTCACGCCCAAAGAGCTTGAGGGTATGGGATTTCTTGTATTTCAGTTCAAAAATTATCATCTACGACCGAACTTACAACCAAAATCCTACGACGACCTACTGGCCTATAGAGGAAAGACCAACCACAAGGAACTGAAGCGGATGGTTCTCGTAAGGAGTATCTCGTACAATCTAAACCCTCTGCACTTCTACCGCATGGTTAGGCAATATAAGCGACACCATTTAGCATAGAGAGGACATTCACCGCTCAAGTTATCTGGTAGCTATTATAAAAACTGAGCGACACCCATGAAAAACCCACTGGTATCTATTTGCATCCCGGCCTACAATCGCCCCGAGCTTATCAAACGCTCCCTCGATTCCTGCCTCCGGCAGACCTACACGAACATTGAGGTGGTCGTGGTGGACGACGCTTCGACCGATTCGACCCCTGATGTTATTAAGGCCTACGTGGCGCGCGATCCGCGCATCAAGTATTACCGGAACGAAAAGAACCTCGGCATGGTTCCCAATTGGGGTCGCACGTTCGAGCTCGCCACCGGTGAGTACATTCAGCATTTGGGGAGCGACGACCGGCTTACCGACGACTTCATCGAGGAGAAAATGAGGGTTTTCGAGAAGTACCCCGACGTTGCGTTCGTGGGTGCCGGGATACGAACATACCTTGCGAAGCCCGACGGGACGTTCAGTATTTTGAACGAAACCAAATACCCCACCGGCCGTTACGAGGCCTCGTACCTCTTCGGTAATTTTTACAGGAAACCGGCAATTGTTTGTACTGCATGTACGGTGAGGCGCAGGGATATACTGAAACATTTTATGGACACAATTCCTAATACATGGGGGTATGACAACGCGTATCGAAGGGGTGGAAAAATAATGGATGTTGTAATATTTTTAAATATCCTCGCGGACTATAGATTCATGTATTATCTGGACAACGTATTTTATGAAAGTACGGAACATCAAGGCAACTCCGTGAAAATGTTTTTTGGCCTCACGAGGGGCGTCATTGGCGATCATATTAAATTTAACCATATGGACCAGATGGGGTTTAGTTATTTTTACACGAACTATGCACCCCAATATCTTTCCCGTTACAGGATTTTCATGGGCTCCAATACTCTTGCGGGGACGTTCTTTGATTTGTTGCTCAAGCGGGCTTCTGGTTCGCCATGGAGAGCGCTTCGGGATTTTTTTGGTGACTACTCTTTTAAAGAAAGATTCTTTTCTTTCGTTATTTTTCCTCTGTGTGTTTTTCAGAGGGTCGGAGAGTGGATTTTAAGGAAATAATCCATAGTTTTCAATAATAAAAAACATGAAAGTCGCAATTTCTGTTCCGGGGCGGTTCCATTTGTTCAATCTCGCTCAGCAACTTTTGAAACGCGGCTACCTTTCACAGCTCATCACTTCTTATCCCAAGTTTGAAGTTGTTAAATATGGAATTCCGCGCGGCAAGACAGATTCGATCATTATTAAGGAGATAGTTCAGCGTGGTTGGCAAAAAATTCCGATTTTGCGTACTTTCTATAATCCGCAGTTCCTTATCCACGAAATCTTTGACAGATCGGCGGCGCGAATCCTCAAACCAAGCGATATTTTTGTGGGAGCGTCTTCGGTTTCTCTGCGTTGCCTGACTGTTGCCAAGCGATTGGGCGCCGCCACCATTATCGAACGAGGGAGCGCGCACATCCTTTATCAGGATAAAATTCTGAAAGAGGAATATGAAAAATTCGGCGTTCGCCTTGAGCCGTTTCAACGGCCCCACCCAAAAATTATTGAAAAGGAACTTAATGAATACGAAGAAGCGGATTACATATCCATTCCTTCGCTGTTTGTCAGGAGAACTTTTCTGGACGCCGGCATCCCGGAGGAAAAATTGATCCATATTCCGTATGGCGTGGATCTTGCGGAGTTTAAACAAACCTCCAAAACCGATGATGTTTTCAGGGTTGTTTATGCCGGCGGCATGTCTTTACAAAAAGGCGCGCACTATCTGCTGCAGGCATTTGCCGAACTTGATCTTCCTAATTCAGAACTGTTGCTTGTCGGCGGCTTAAGCGATGAGATAGAGCCGTTTTTCGATAAATATAAAGGACATTACCGGTGGATCGGCCGCGTGCCGCAGCGTGAGCTCGCGTCCTATTATAATCAATCATCGGTTTTTGTATTGAATTCCATCCAGGACGGATTTGGGATGGTAATCATTCAGGCAATGGCTTGCGGATTGCCCATAATCGCAACAACGAATACGGGCGCGGAAGATATTGTGCGTGAAGGACAAGACGGTTTTATAATTCCCATCCGCGATGTCGCCGGATTAAAAGAAAAACTGCTTTATCTTTATGAAAATCCGGAAATTCGTGGAGCGATGGGGCAGTCCGCCAAAACAAGAGTGTTGGCTGGTTTTACCTGGGATAATTACGGCGATAAGATGGTAAAGGAATACGAACGTATCTTGGCGGTTAAAAATGGAGTATGATTTCGGGGATAAAATAAATTCTCCGGACTGCGACTATGCTCATGGTACGCACATTAAAAAAATTATTCTTTGGTGATCACGACCAGAAGGGAACCGTCGTAAAGAATTTCCTGTGGCTAGGGACGAGCCAGGTCGGAGGGCGTGTCGTGAGAAGCGCCATCACGATCTACGCGGCGCGAGCGCTCGGAACTTCCGACTACGGTGTGTTTTCGTATGCGATGGGACTTACTGGCTTCTTCCTTTTTTTCAAGAACATTGGGGTGGATGGAATCATGACGAGAGAGGTCGCCCGGCGCCCGGAAGAGCGGAACCAACTGTTCGCGACCTCGTTCTGGCTTGAGGTCGGCCTTCTCATAATAACCGCCGCACTTCTCCTGTTCGTGGCGCCGCTGTTCAACCACATCCCGGAGGCGCTTCTCCTCATTCCGGCACTCACGGTGATGCTCGTGGCCGACGACATGAAGGACCTTTTTGTGGCGTACTTCAGGGGCATCGAGAAGATGGAATGGGAAGCCGTGGTCACGCTTGCATCCAACATCGCGCTCGTGGCGTTCGGTTTTGGTGCGCTCATGATCTCGAGGAGCCCTCTGTACCTGGCGTGGGCGTATGCCGCCGCCTCGCTCTTTGGGGTACTTCTCGCAGGAGGGATTGTATTCATCCGCCACGTCCAGGGTTTTTTCAACAGTTTCGACAGGACCATGGTGGTTCCGATTCTGCGATCGGCGTGGCCGATCGCGGTCGGGGGGGTCGTAGGCCTCTTATTATCCAACGTTGATATCATCATGCTCGGTTTTTGGAAGACCACCGGCGATGTGGGAATTTATGCGGCTGTTCAGAAAATAGCCGGCATCCTGGGGGTAGTTGCGGCTCTTGCGGGTACGAGCATATTCCCTATATTCTCCCGATTCGCACACTCGAGGGATTCTGTGCGCATGCGCCAGGCCATAGAGAGCGTACTTCGAGTCCTGTTCTTGTTCGCGGTGCCGCTCGTGCTTGGCGGAATAGCGCTCGGCGCCCCGCTCTTGAAATTTATCTTCGGTTCCGCGTATGGCCCGGGAGCAAATGCCTTTGCTATTCTCCTGCCCACCATTCTTGCCACGTTCCCCATGGTCATTTTTACGAACTGCATACTGGCCTACGATCAACAGCGCAAGACTGTTGCGTTCACGGTCGTTACGTCCCTGGTGAGCATCGGATTGAATTTTATCCTCATTCCACAGTTTGGCATGATCGGGGCATCGCTTGCGGCGCTTGCATCAAGTGTCGTATTCTCATACCTTACGTTCCGGCTTTGTAGGAAAATTGTACCGTTCTCGCTATGGAAAGGGTTCTCGAAAATTTTTGGAGCAGCCGTTCCAATGGCAGTCCTTGCCTGGTTTGTTCAGATGCTGGGTTGGCCGGTTCTCTTGAACATCGCTCTTTCCGGTGCCGTGTATTTCGCCATTCTCAAGCTCTTGAAGGAGAGAGCCTTGGACGAGATTCTATCGTTGGTCCGCTCCGCGTAAAACGTTCGGAGAGACGTGAGGATTTCATTCCGGGGTGGTAGTGTATATGGAACCGGAGGGAGAAAATCACAT
>MHFY01000004.1:16349-17181 GCA_001805375.1 Omnitrophica WOR_2 bacterium GWA2_47_8
ATCGGTAGCACGAACCATTCTTCAGGTTATCCCCGACAGGACCGTGGTGCCGGTGCTTTCCGGCCCGCTCCGCGGCGCGCGGTGGGTAAAGGGCTCGGGGAACGCGAGTTATTGGCTCGGAACATACGAAGCGAAGAAACAGAAAATGTTCTTTCGTTCACTACACGAAGCCGATATCGTCTTTGACATCGGAGCGCACGCCGGATTCTACACACTCCTCGCTTCTCGGGCAGTCGGAATTCGGGGAAAGATAGTCGCGTTCGAGCCCTCGCCGAAGAACATTGAGATCCTCCGCCGCCATGTGCACCTGAACCAGTGCGGTAACGTCACTATAATCGGCGCTGCGGTGACGAACACAACCGGATATGCACAATTCAATGAGGGGGAGAACTCGTTCGTGGGGAGAATCGTGAACGGCGGTGCTGCGGCAGTTACCATACCCACGATGAGCATCGACGAAGGTATCATACAGGGCACCCTGCCGATTCCAATGGTGATGAAGATTGATGCTGAAGGAGAAGAGGAGAAGATACTCAGGGGGGCACGGACGACGCTCATGCGCTACCACCCGTCGTTGTTTCTCGCACTCCATAACGACGAAAATAGGCTACACTGTCTCACAATCCTTCGGGAGTGCGGCTATCATGTAGAATCGATTGGTGATCGCGGATTGGATGTGACGGACGAGGTATTTGCAACGCTACGACCAGATTCAGGGAGTCGTCATATATGAAAATTCTCCACATCGTGCCGAGCTACCTACCCGCCTACCGGTATGGGGGGCCGATTGTTTCGGTCCACGCCTTGAACAAGTGGCTGGTCCGCGCTGGGG
>MHFY01000005.1:0-3126 GCA_001805375.1 Omnitrophica WOR_2 bacterium GWA2_47_8
ATCGTTATTTCTCATGATGCGGACTTTTTGAATGCATTCACAAATGGCGTTCTTTATCTTGATGTGCACACACACGTCGTCGAGCAGTATGCGGGTAATTATAATGATGTGCTGAAGGATATTACCGCGCGTATTGAGCGTGAGAACAGAAAGAATGCTCAGCTTGCAAAAGCGATACAGGAGAACAAAGACAAGGTGAACTTCTTTGCACAGAAAGGTTCCAAGATGCGTCTCGTAGCGAAGCGGATGCGCGACAAGATAGAGGAAATGGAAGAAGAAAAGGTAGACGTACGCCGTGAAGACAAGGCAATTCGACCATTTGTCATTCCTGTACAGGAAGAAATTTCGAGTGACATCCTCACACTCGCGTCAGTCAAGATCATTAAGAATCATCAGCCCAAAGATAGGAAGGTAGATATTGCTGTGCGAAAAGGCAAGCATCTCCTCCTCTCCGGTCCGAATGGTATTGGAAAGTCCACGCTACTCGAGTCGATCGCGCATGGAACGGCAAAGGGAATGAAACTTCAAGAAGGGGTGCATGTCGGATATTATCGTCAGGATTTCTCGACGCTCAATTTTGACCATACTGTCTATGAAGAATTGAAGGCGGTGCTCCCGCGTGAAGATGAAGAGAAAATCCGTTCTACCGCAGCTGCGTTCATGTTGACGGGAAGCATGGTGTACACAAAAATTGGAAACCTCTCTGAGGGTCAGAAGGGGCTTGTGGCGTTCGCGCGACTCGTCCTTGAGCGCCCCGGGCTCCTCATCCTGGATGAGCCGACGAATCATATCAACTTTCGTCATATTCCCATCATTGCCAAAGCGCTCGACCAGTATCAAGGTGCGATGATTCTCGTATCCCACGTACCTGAATTTGTGAAGCAGATTCGTATCGACGAGACGCTCGACTTAGGGAAATAAAGTCCACGTTTAAAGATAAAAATGGTAATATGGTGCAATGCTTACCGTAACAAATCTAGCGAAAAAGTTTGATGGCGTGACGGCCGTGGATGATGTGAGTTTTGAAATAACGCCGGGGGAAATTTTCTCGCTCATTGGGCCGAACAGCTCCGGAAAGACAACGGTCGTGAAGTCTATCGCGGGACTCCTCCGTATCGACAAGGGAGCAATCATGGTCGATGGACACGATGTCGCAAAAAAACCCAAGGAGACGAAATCTGTTATCGGGTACATTCCTGACGAACCGTCGGTGTGGGGAACAATGACCGGAGAGGAATTTCTCCATTTTGTCGGAGCACTATATGGGATGAGTCCGCAAAAACGCAGTAGTCGAATCAAGGAGTTACTTCCATATTTCAACATAGCGGGAATTGAAAAAGAACAATTTCAGAATTATTCACGAGGTAACAAACAAAAGCTGAGTATCCTTGCAGCATTTCTCCATGAGCCGAAGCTCATCTTGATTGACGAACCAATTGTTGGTCTTGATCCTGAAAGTGCAATCGTCGCTAAAAACATGCTCACAGATTTTACGGCGGACGGTGGCGCAGTACTCCTCGTCACGCATACTCTTCCGGTTGCCCAAGAAATATCCACACGAATAGGAGTTCTCAAAAAGGGAAAACTCCTTACCGTCGGAACTCTCTCCGATTTGAGGTCCGAAGCAAAACTTGATAGTGGTGCGACGCTTGAGCAGGTCTATACGGCATTGACGACAAATTGATGCATCATGTTTTCATTTCTTACAACATATTATTTCAACGCGACTGTTCGTTATTTTCGGCGAAATACGCTTGCTAAAACACTCACGGCCATCGCATTTCTCATCGTCATCGGAGGGTTTTCGGTCATCGTGCACGAAGGATTTTATTATGGTTTTTTATACATGATGAAAGATCCATATTTTGGAGAGGCGCTCTCCCTCTACATCATAGAACTCTTCCTGCTCGTTTCATCGTTCCTCATGTTTGCAAGCGCCTTGGTCGGGGGAGTAGTCTCTCTCTTTCGCGACAATGAGGGTGATGCGATTATGGCATCGCCATCGTATTGCTTGAAGCCGGTGCTTGTTCTACTGCGGATGTTTTTTTCATCTCTCTGGCCGCTCCTTGTTATTATTGTGCCGGCGCTTATTGCTATCATGAGAGTTTTTCCGTTTGATGGTTTCGGGTTTGGATTGGCGCTTCTCGGTTCCGTTGTGCTTGCATTTGTTGCCGTACAATTAGCGATACTTCTCCTTTTGGGCATCGGGGCGTTTCTTGGTGTACTAGGGATTTTTTCCCGATCACGTCTGACGTTCTCCACTGTCAGTCTCTTCTTGCTTATTACGCTTCTCATCGGAAAACAATTCCAATCGGTTAATTTGGTGAATTTTTTTCAGGCACGTTTACTTTCGGCTGATGTTCCAGATTTTTCACCCATCTTGGATCAATTTGCGTACTTCCCATCCCACTTTGTTTCGATGATCATCTATCATGCGGAGCAGGGTGCCGTACTCATGAGCCTTATTCCATTTGGTGATCTCGTCGCACTTGCACTTGCGTTTCTCATCTTGTTTATCTCGGTCGTGAAGTATCACTTATTTTATTGGCAGGTTGCCCAAGAGCATGTGGTGGTAAAAAGACCAACATTTTCAAGATTGAATATCGGGAGACCGCTCAGTGTCGTTTCTCGTCCCACCAGCGCGCTACTCATTAAGGAATTTATCTTGTTTGTTCGGAATGCGAGAGGTATGTTATGGCTCGGATTTATTCTTGTTATTTGGGCGATACAAAGTTCGTCAAGTTTTTTCCTTCGGCACGGACTTGGAGATGAGCGTGTGAGTGGGGGAGACCTTCCTCTCGTAACAACAGCAATCCAGCTCGCCCTCATTGCCTACTTTATTTCGATGTTTGCTCTTCGCTTTGCGTTCCCATCATTTTCTGAGGAAAAGAAAGCGGGATGGATAGTAGAAAGTTCGCCACTGCCGCTCCGCGGAGTTTTTCTTTCAAAGTGGTATTTTTTTTGCGGACTATTTTCTGTACTCGCCGTCGTCTTTGCATTATTGAACGGATCAATCATTGGTTTGACCGCAGTCATGATGCCCGTGGTAATCATGCTCACCGTTGTTGTGACCGTCACCATTACCACGTTTGCATTATCGCTTGGGGCAATATTCCCCAATCCTGA
>MHFY01000005.1:3138-8070 GCA_001805375.1 Omnitrophica WOR_2 bacterium GWA2_47_8
GGTGAGGGTTTTCTGCCAGTCATGTTATTTGTCGCTACATCCCTTCTCTCATTGCCTGTCCTCACGCTTTATGCGGCACGCGCGCTTCGTCGTCAGTACTTGGTGTAATTGGTATTTTGGTCTCGACGCATGCCATTATGGTGCGCGCTGGAATATTCGTAGTACGTATGCGAGTAAGCCATCATACCATTTTGGTGTATAACGGAGTGCGACAAATTCTTCCGCCTCAGCCGTCCATATGCCGATGATTTTTGAGAGTTCAGCAATCATGAGGGGGTCATCAAAAAAAATTCCCGCCTCGACATTCCAGTCGAACGACAATGTGTCGATGTTTTGGGAACCCATGGTGCCGATCGCACCGTCAACGAGCATGACTTTCGCATGGTTCATTTCTTTTCCCAAAAGACAGCGCACACCAAGTTTCTCGAATTGATCTGCATAGTAGTAGTTGAGACGGTCGAAGTAGGCGTGGTCTGTTTTTTTTGGCAGTATGATGGTCACCCTTACTCCACGTTGTATGGCGAGATGGAGGCAGGTCACCATCCAAGGGTGCGGTACGAGGTATGGAGTGACCAAGGTGATAGTTCTCGTCGCGCCACCAATGTGTTCGGTGTAGTGAGCGCGAAGTCCGAGAAATTTCTTACGAACTCCACTTTCGAGAAACCATGTGCGTGCGCGACCGATAAATTTTGGCTCTTTGGTGAATACGAGTGCTGGATTCTTCCCTCCGCACTCTTTATAGATGTGTGCAAATGAGCGTACAGCGAGTTTTGCAACACGACCTGATACGCGCACTTGAAGGTCTTTCCAGCGTACAAATTGCTTCGAAATGTTTACCCCGCCGAGGAAAACAATTTGTTCATCAATGATGAGCATCTTACGGTGCGTACGGCGGAGCCAATAGCTAAAAAAAAGTATTTCCGCACCGGCACTCTTCAGCTCCTCAATGGATTCATTGGCAAGACCGAAGCTTCCCAGCGCATCGAGGATGACCACGACACGAAGACCTGCACGTGCTTTTATCCCAAGCTCGCGCAAGAAGTCATAGCCCGTTGTATCCCCATCAAAGATATACATTTCAAGATAGATGCTCTCTTTGGCACCCATGATAGATCCCAGCATTGCACTCCAGGCGGACTCAGACGTGGTGTAGAATTTTCCTCTCATACGTATATAGTATGCCATAATTTACAATGCACTTCTTGTAATGGGTGAAATCCGTGTATAATGTTTCACAATGAATCCCGTGAGAAGTCGCGGATGCATATAAATACACAATGAAATATTTCCAGTTTGCCATTAACAGAATAAATCAAGTAAGAGCGGGAGAATGTCTGTCCGCGTCCTACTTCTAACGGGATGGACGTTGTTTTACCCCTTCTCTTGTTTTATACCGCATTGCTTTTTGGTGCGGATAAATGGCTAGCGGCACGTCCATATCGTGGCCCTATTAGTGATCATTGGAACGGAAAGAAATTTTACAGTTATGGAATGCACCCAGGAAACGGCCTTGAGGAGCACAATAATTGGCATCTTTTCTTTCGTTGGGTGCTCCATCGCCATACCAGCAAGTGGCGTTTTCGCAAAAATCGTCTGCACCCCAAGCCTAAGGAGCGCGTCATGGGCGGTGAATTAGTGGTGACCTTTGTGAATCATGCGACCATGCTCATTCAAACTGAAGGACTCAATATTCTCACGGACCCAGTGTGGTCAAAACGCGTAAGTCCATTCATCGGTCTGGGTCCGAAGCGTTTTCGTGAGGTGGGGGTACGATTTGAGGACCTTCCTCCTATCGATGTTGTACTCATCTCGCACAACCATTATGACCATATGGATATTCCGACCCTACATAGGATACACAAGAAGTGGAAGCCGACCATTTATGCCGGCCTTGGTAATGCGAAGTATTTGCGCAGGCATGGTTTGCGTAAGGCAAAAGATATGGATTGGTGGGACAAGGAAAAGATTAGCACAGATGTTTCGGTGGTGTGTGCAGCTGGACAACACTTCTCTTCACGCGCGTTTTCCGACCGCAACAAAACACTTTGGTGCGGGTATGTCATCGAGACACTGCATGGAGACATCTATTTTGCGGGGGACACGGGGTATGGTCAATTTGTGCCAAAGCTTCATGAGCGATACAAGAAATTCCGCCTCGCCTTTTTGCCTATCGGCGCATTTCGTCCGGAATGGTTCATGAGTCCGGTCCACATTTCTCCGGACCAGGCGTTCCAAATGCATCAAGAACTCTGTGTGGAGACATCTATCGCTATGCATTTTGGGACGTTTCACTTGGCTGATGATCATCAGGATGAACCCCCAGAGCGCATCACCCATCTTCTTGCGGTCTCTCCCGACCCTAAACCCAACTTCATTCTCCTCGAGAACGGCGAGCCTACGACGGTCGAGTAGCAGTTGACATATATCAACTTAAGTGGTATTCTGAAACAAGATTTGATTATCTTCCACAACAGCAAAGGATTTGTATGAAAATGGGTTTTTGGTTCGCTATTCTTGTCGGCGGAGCAATCGAGTTTCTCATGGAGGCTTGGTTTTTCCACGGAGCAACCATGAAGGGGTTCATAATGGCCGGGAGCTTGCTCGGCCTTAGCATCGCCGGCGGACTCATTGGACTGGCTGGCGGTCTCTACGTTCGCCACATGGTGATGCGAGACAAGGGGGACGGCTCTGCTCTGGAAACCCTCGGCATTTTCATTGGCTTCCCAATCGGTTATCTGCTGTACTGCATGTTGGCATTCAATATATCCGTGCTCTCGGCGGTGGTATTGATCGCCTCCGAGGTGGGCGTTTACCTCATCTGCTACGAGTCAGCGGTGCGCCGTCGCAGGAAGATCGGGTAGTAATTAGGTGCAAATCGAAGGGGCCGTCGTTACGGCCCCTTTTTCTTTTCTGCGGCGTGTGTTCCCGCAACCCAACCAGTTGTCCAGCAGAGTTGGAGGGAGTAGCCGCCGGACGGACGGTCGACGTCGAGGACATCACCAACGACATAAAGCTTCTTGAGCTTTTTCGATTCCATGGTTTTTGTGTCGATGTCGGTAAGTGCGATACCGCCACTTGTAACAACCGCCTTATCTTTGCCCATCAATCTTGTCGGTGTGATGATCATTGCTTTCAGCCATGCGCAAAGTCTTGTGCGCTCTTCTTTTGTTATTCCGTTCACCTCACGTTCGCCATCAAGCGCATGTTGCGCGAGTGTGACATCAACGAGTGATGCGGGAATGAATTCTTTTAAAACGTTTCTCGTTTTTTTATTGAGATTTTGTTGAAATAGCGCACGTAGGCGTTTGTCGAGGGCACCAAGGTCTTCTTTTGGGAAGATATCAATAGTAAGTGTGACCACCCCCTGCTCTAGGGCCTCACCGATGTTCATACTCATGTTGAGTATCGCAGGACCCGAGAGTCCCGTGTGAGTGAACAGAATCTTTCCCACTCTTACTCCTTGTTTTTTATCTTTTACTTTTCCGTCAATCAAAAGAGTAATCTTTGCCTCGGCGAAGGCAAGTCCCGACAAAGCGTGGCCCCATATTTCACGCGTGCGAATGGGAACGAGCGATGCATTTCCGGTGTTTACTGCGGTGCCGAGTTTTTTAAGGAAGCGGAATCCGTCACCCGTCGAACCTGTTTCTGGATGCGATAGTCCGCCGGTGCTTACAACAATCGCCCTGGCAGAGTAGGACCCCCCTTTCTCGGTTACGACATATGTATCGTTATGAGTAACAACCTTCTTCACTTCGCTTTCTGTTTTTACGACGACGCCACCTTCTTTCATAAAATGCACGAGTGCATCAAGGACTGAGCGTGCAGTATCGCTTTTTGGAAAAGCACGTTTCTCGGCCTCAACCTTCGTTGGCATTCCGTGTGATTCGAAGAACTGGAATGTATCCTTCACACTAAATTGCGCAAATGGGGAGTGAAGAAACTTACTCCGTTCCCCGTATTTTTTGAGTAACACGCTTGTGTCGAATTCTGCGTTGGTGAAGTTTGAGCGCCCCCCTCCCGAAATCAAGAGTTTTTTGCCAAGCCCCGAATTTTTTTCAAGCAAAAGGACACTTGCACCACACATTGCTGCGCGTCCGGCCGCCATCATTCCCGCCGGCCCCCCACCTATCACTATTACGTCGTAATCTGGACTCTTTTTGCTAATCATCACCATATCTCATTACTATACATAGGTTTCCTGTATTGGGTAAGTCGTCCATTGTGATGCCTGCCCGGTATACAACTGTCACTCCGGAACGTATAATGTGTATATTATGCAAGACGATATAAAAACAACAGGGAATAATACGCCGATAGAGCTCACACCTGAACAAGCTCTTCCTGCGGTGCCACATAAACCGACACCGATGAGCGACGCGACGGGAGCGCTGTCACCTCTGCCGACGGAGGGGGGTAGCGCTACTACTCCCACACTATCTGAATTAGTAGTCATTCCACCACTCGAAGAACAAAAAGAAGAACAAAAAATTGACCCGCAGGCAGTTTCGGGGAATGAACCACTGACACCTGAAGACAAAACAACATCGAAGGAAGTCCCTGAGGTCAAATCGCAAAAAAGCTTTGAGGATCAAATTGCCGAAATAGAGTCGACCCTTGAGGGGTTTGCGACAAAGCGCGTGACAATTGAGGACAAGTCAACGGGTTATTTCAGTGAACATAAGGTTCTGGAAGATACTCTCGCCCCCATCTTGCTCAAGGAAAAATTGAGCGTTGAGCGGTTGCGTGAGATTAGCGAAAAGGAAGATGCGGTACGTACAGGAGAGGAACGTCGTGAAATAAGTAAACAGCGCTGGGAAGAGGAGGACAAACGGCGTGTCATTGAAGCCGAGAAATGGCCTATTTTTGAAAAACTTGCTGCTGTTGAAAAAAACATTAAAGAGAGTGAGCACGCATTTATGGCCGTGGTGTCTG
>MHFY01000005.1:8078-10772 GCA_001805375.1 Omnitrophica WOR_2 bacterium GWA2_47_8
CGCACTCCGTGAAGAACACAGTCGTCTTGCGACACTTATCGCTGATTCGCAGAAAAAAGAGAAAGTACTTGAGGCAGACGAGCTCAAATTAGACGAGAAGGCCGACGTTGCAGGCTCATTTTATGAGGAGCGCATACTTGCGGAGGAGCGCCACAAAATCGAGGAGGACCGACGGAAGGCCGAGGAAGCGGAGTGGAAAGCGGAAGATGAAATTGCCACAGTCGCGGATTCGGAAAAGAAGAGTGCCGCGGAGATGGAAGTAATTAGCGCAAAGGAAGCAGACGTCGTTGCGAAGTTGAGTGAACTCGAATAATGGCTGTTTGGAGAATTGATTTTATGTTGGTGTAAAAATAATTTTTGATACATGAAAAAACTTATTGCTGACAAACAATTTATCATCGCCATTATTGCACTCGTGCTTGTTTTTTGGCTTCTCCTCTCTTCTTCGGATGAGAGTATTCAGAAGAATACGGATAGACTCAGTTCATTGCAGGAACTTATCGATAGCGGTGTTTCTCAGGCCTGTTCATTTAATTCGCTTTCTGATTCTTCGGACACGAACGGAGCCGTTTTGGTCGCCGGTGGAAAAATGCGAGGAGATTTCGTCAGCACAATCAAATCTGACTCGGGTGGTACGGTCATGAAGAGTCACATGATCATGGATAGTACGCATGTGTACATTTGGTCTGACGGACCAACTTCCGTCGGTGTCCAGATGTCATTATCGGCAATGAAGAGCGGCAGTTACCCTGAGGGTTCAGGGCCCTTTGATCTCAATCGAAAGCTTAAGTATCAGTGTACTCCCGCAAATATTAATGAATCGCCGTTCATGCCACCACTTGAGGTTTCTTTTCAAGATATGAGCGTTATTGAGCGAGGCGCTAGCGATGAAGTGAATACAAATATTTTGCCCGATACAACGCCACTCCTGCAGTAGGGGAGTGATATCTCTGGTCATTTGAACATTTCATCCGTGATACAATGAGGTGGCAAATTTGCGTATGAAAAAAAATGATATCATCCGATATGTGTTCTCGTCTCCTCGCCAAGAGTATCTTGTTGCAATCATGCTTCTTCTTGGTCTTGCTGACCATTATTTTTTTTCAGGTTCTTTGCATCTCCTTGTTCCTACCGCACTCATCGGTGCAATCATTCCGCTTGGAAAAGCGTGGGAAGGGGTACGGCAGAAAACAATAACCATCGAGCTGTTTAATTTCCTTGCGCTTGTAGCATCATTTGTAACAGGAGAAATAGAGTCTGCATCGTTCATCGGTCTTATGCTCACGTTTGCAGCATATCTTGATTGGCATACAGAGTCTCGTGCATCGAATGCTGTCGAGGAGTTACTTAAATTGAAGCCGAACAAAGCATACCGCATGAACGGGGAGCGCGTAGATGAGATCCCCTCGGCAGATGTGAAAACCGGAGATATTCTTGTGGTCAAAAACGGGGAACGCGTGCCCGTTGATGGAGTGATCGTATTCGGCGATGCGCTCATCAACGAATCTTCGCTGACTGGAGAATCGCGGCCTGTAGAAAAGATTATCGGAGATGAGATTTTCTCCGGCACGCTGTCGGAAACGGGTGTCATAAAGATGCGCGCAACAAAAGTGGCGGGCGATTCTACCATCGAGCGCATGGCGAAGCTCATTGAGGAAGCAGCATCGCAAAAATCAAAAGCACAGCGTCTTGCCGATCGCTTTGCCGGTATTTTTCTTCCTATTGTTGTGGCAATCGGAGTGGTGACATATTTTGTTAGTGGCAGTCTTTCGATGACGGTCGCATTTTTCTTGGTGATATGTGCTGACGACATTGCGGTGTCTATACCTCTTGCGGTGACGGCGAGTCTCGGTCGTGCCGCGAAGCGTGGAGTCATCGTGAAGGGTGGAGAGTGGCTCGACGCACTCGCAAAAATAAATATTATCATATTTGATAAAACCGGGACATTAACGTATGGAGACTTTCGTCTCGTGGATACGCATATTGATGAAGGTATTTCCGAGATTGATTTTTGGCATTTTGTGGGTATAGCAGAGAAGTTTTCGGAACATCCTGTGGGAAGAGCTATCTTTAAGGAAGCAAAATCAAGGAGTCAGGATATCGCCGACCCTGATGAAATAACTGTTTATAAGGGTGCGGGGGTGTGTGTTCGCACAGGCTCGAATGAAATTGTTATCGGAAATGAGAAGGTTATTAGTGAGGCTGGACTTCATATTCCCCCCGCTATCGATATACAGTTTGCGGAGCACCGGGCGGCGGGAAATACCGTGATGGTCGTTTTCGTCGACAAGCAGTATCGTGGGATGCTCTCTATTACCGATACGCCGCGGGAGGGTGCGACGAGAAGTATCGCCGCACTCAAAAATATGGGGATTAGAATTATTATGTTGACCGGAGACAACGAAGATGTTGCCAAAGAAGTCTCTGCAAAATTGGGCGTCACCGAATATCGCGCCGGCATCACTCCTGAAGGCAAAATGCTGGAAATAAAAAGATTATCCAAAGAGGGGATTATTGCAATGGTGGGAGACGGGGTCAATGACGCACCGGCACTCGCACGTGCGAATGTGGGCATCGCCATGGGGGCAGGAGGGACAGCAGTGGCAGTAGAGGCTGCAAATATCGTGATTCTTACTGATGAACTCGATCGTATTCCCGAAATGATCGCCCTCGCGCGACGTACTGTTTCGGTCG
>MHFY01000005.1:10799-11107 GCA_001805375.1 Omnitrophica WOR_2 bacterium GWA2_47_8
TGACCAATGCACTTGGTATTGCCCTCGTCTTCGGAGGAATACTGGGCCCGGCTCTTGCTGCCGCCTACAATTTTATTACTGATTTTATTCCACTCCTCAATTCACTTCGACTTTTTCACTATAAACGCCTATGAAAGACCGC
The DNA here is from genome assembly GCA_001805375.1 of Omnitrophica WOR_2 bacterium GWA2_47_8. Taxonomy (GTDB): domain Bacteria; phylum Omnitrophota; class Gorgyraeia; order Zapsychrales; family GWA2-47-8; genus GWA2-47-8. The sequence goes on from MHFY01000005.1 coordinate 10,942, forward strand.
CCTATTCCGGATCAGACGAGTTTGCGTGCGAAGGTTGGTGTTCGAAAACATCCATTGGATATTCATAGTGCGGAGAATCGTGAGCAGGCAGTAAATATCCTTGAACATGGCATTGCAGGAAAAAACTATTACTTTCGCGAAGATAATCCTCCGTATATGCATTGTG
>MHFY01000005.1:11168-13773 GCA_001805375.1 Omnitrophica WOR_2 bacterium GWA2_47_8
TCCATGATGTGTGGGTACCGAACTATTTACGAGAACTTCATCCAGATTGGGATGACGCACGTATCGCCTCTGAGGTCGGTCAATACTGGGCGGGTGGGTATCCCAATAAGCAGATGATTGACCCGCTCTCACCACCACCCCATGCGACAGGTGGCGTTGTTGACCTCACTCTCTATAGCAAGGAGTCTGGTGATTCGCTTTTCATGGGGTCTGCCTTTGATGAAGTATCAGCGATATCATTTGCCGACCACTTTGAGCGAGAAGGGGAATTACGGGAACTCACAAGTGAAGAACAACTGGCGCGCACGAATCGGCGCACGCTCTATCACGCAATGGTGTCCGAAGGTTTCGTGGTGAATCCTAATGAGTGGTGGCATTTTGGCTACGGCGACCAGCTCTCCGCACGAAATAGTGGTGCTTCTTGTGCCGTGTATTCGATACTTTGGCTGCCAAACGAACTCAAGCATGACTGATGAAGAATTTGAAAAACTCGTTTCTGAGGGAATCGACCTGATACCCGAGCGATTTCTGAAAAAAATCGATAATGTGGCAATTCTATTTGCGGATGAGCCGAGCGAAGAACAACTTACCGCAAATCACATTGCTAAGGGCGATACTCTGCTTGGTCTCTATGAGGGGATTCCGCTGACAGAGCGCGGGGATTTTTATGGTATGGGCTCAGTATTGCCTGACAAAATTACGATTTTTAAGAAGCCCATTCTCGATGCGGCACAGCACGACCCCGCTCTTATTAGAAAGGTCGTGCGTGACACTGTCTGGCATGAGATAGCCCACTATTTTGGCTATGATGATGAGGAAATAGAAAAAAGAGAAGACGCACGCACAAATTATTCCGAATAAAAAACCCACCCTAAAGGATGAGTTTGTTGCTCCGTTTCAGGTAATGAAAGCGCGTTGCTGTTGCAAAAAGCGAAACTAATCCGAAGGACCACAAGATTGTTCCCACCCAGATACCAAGGTCGCCGAGCGATACAAGTGCATCATTGTCATATGGATATTGCATTATGTGCCTGAGGTAATAATCGATTGCTGTAGGCAGTTCTTTTGACGAATTCCATATTTCTTCCACAGGGATTCGGTCTGAGAGTAAAAGGTACTTCATTTCCGGACGCATGGGTTGATGGGTTACGATATCCCGATATGCGTTCGCCGGTAGAAAATACTCTGTTCCGAGACTCGGGTGACCAATTACAAAAAGTACATCCTCGGTTTTGCTTGCGACTGGCATCATCCCGTTATTTGCAGCCCCCACTATGACGTTCATCAAGTTTCCGGTTGAACTCAGCATTATGCCTGTACATATGATAACCGCTATCCAGGGCGGTATCCATAAGAACCGACTAAATATCCATTTGGGCATTCTTTACCCCCTCAAAGTAAGCTCTTTGTATATTATGCAATTCTAAGACAATCAGTAAAGCATTTCATGTGTATGAGATCGGGGTGTATCTCGGAAGTCATGCAGAGTGGTGTATACTTGTGCAATGGAACCCCTCGCCTCACGACTCCGACCTTCCACCCTTGACGACTTTGTCGGTCAGAAGCATCTTGTTGGTGTCGATAAACCTATTCGCACCGCCATGGGGAAAAAACATCTCTTCTCTTTTATCCTCTGGGGTCCGCCAGGTGTTGGGAAGACCACCCTTGCCCGCATCTATGCCGACGCTATCGATGCGAAGTTTTACGAACTGTCAGCGGTATCAGCGGGAAAAGCCGACGTGAAGGCTATTGTTGATGAGGAAGTGGAAGGGGATCGACCAAAGATTCTTTTTCTCGATGAGATTCATCGTTTTAATAAAGCACAACAAGACTACCTGCTTCCCTTTGTCGAAAGTGGAAAGCTCACCCTCATTGGGGCGACAACAGAGAATCCGAGTTTTGAAGTTATTCCCGCATTGCTTTCCCGATGCCGCGTGTTTGTGCTCAAAGAACTTGACGTAGATGACATGGCGCAAATTATCTCGCGTGCAGGAGTGAAAATGGATGACGATGCGCGCGACTGGCTCATTGCTCTTGCGGGGGGCGATGCGCGTCAAGCACTTTCGGTAATCGACGCGACACTTGCGCTTTACAAGAAGATTACCGTGGAGCATCTAAAAGAGACTATTCAGTCGAAGCATATCCGCTATGACAAGGCGGGGGAGGAGCACTACAATACAGTTTCCGCATTTATTAAATCAATGCGTGCCTCTCAGGGCGATGCGGCAATATATTATCTCGCACGAATGGTTGAGGCGGGAGAAGACCCACTCTTTATTGCAAGACGCATGGTGATCTTTGCGAGTGAAGACATCGGGCTAGCACAACCAACCGCGCTTGTCGTCGCTAATGCGGTCTTTCGTTCATGTGAGACAGTTGGATATCCGGAGTGCGCAATAAATCTTGCACACGGCGTTGCCTATCTTGCGAGTTGCAAGAAAGACCGGAGCGCCTACGATGCACTTCGCGCCGCACAAGCTGACGTGAAAACACTGGGTAATCTCGCTATTCCGATGGTGATTCGAAACGCACCCACCAAGCTTATGAAAGACCTGGATTACGGAAAAGGATATGAGATGTATGGGAAGGAAAGCTTGTTGCCTGA
>MHFY01000005.1:13839-15457 GCA_001805375.1 Omnitrophica WOR_2 bacterium GWA2_47_8
GATTAGCCGTAAGGGGATATATTTAACTCATAGAGGACCCACACGGCCCTCTTCTTTTTTTCTCCATGGAGAGAAAATAAGAGTGCGATTATTGGTTAGCACATTATTATGTTCAAAGCATTTGCGGATGATTTAGGTGCTGTTGCAATGGTCCTTTCGACCTCTGCAACCATCTTTCTCTGGACTGTGGTTTCGACCGCATATCCTACGCTTGGCTAGTCGAAAAGATGTCTATCCAAATTCGGCGCACCCTCAAAAAGGTGCGCCTTTTTTGTATCACTTCGGTGTCACATATTGCTAAAATCACTGTTAACTGTTGTAGGGCTTCATTGTGCCTCTCGAATAAGATAGAATAGGTCAATGGCAGATAAGCAAACCGCATTTCAGGAATTAGTGCTTCGTGCAAAAGCTGGCGACAAGGACGTTTTTTCGGAAATCTACGAAACACACCTTACTCCTGTTTATCGGTATTGCTATATCCGTCTCGGGAACAGGGAGGAGGCGGAAGACACCGTGCAGGAAACTTTTCTTAAGGCATATTTGGCTCTTCAGCGGTTTGAGGCGACACGGGATAATTTTCTACCATATTTGTTCACCGTGGCACGCAATCTGCTCATAAATAAGGGAAAGAAAAAACACCCTGACTTGGAGCCGGGAGAGGTCATGGACAGAGAAGATGGGGGAATGAACACCTCGTCATACGCAGAGGAGAAGGAGCTCTCTCAAATATTGCGGGAAGCGATGGAGATACTCACTGATGACGAACGCGAAATCGTTGCACAGCGTTATTTTGGAGAGCGTACATATGCCGAGATTGCCGCAACGTTTGACAAGCGCGAAGATGCGGTACGTCAGCACATTGCTCGAGCTATGAAAAAAATGCGCAAGCATTTGATACAATATGACTAAAATACTACAACCGACAACTGAAGATTTTATCACCGATGAACAATTGCTCTCTTTTTTTGATGCGAAAGAAGCGGGAAAGTCTTTTCCTGATGCGATTAATGCATCGGGACTCTCGACGCCATCACAGAAAGAAACAGACATACTGCGCTCCCTCTGGGAAATGCATGGAAATCTGATGCGGCAGGCACACAACACCACACCACGGCACGATCTTTTGGTGCATATAATGGAACGCATTGAGGATGCACCAAGTAGCTCTTCTGTGCGAGAAAAAAAGGTCACCAGCCAAATCGCCCCCCAAGGGACGTCAGTAGTGTTTGGTGGTATGAATAAGTATTTCCGCTTTATCGAAAAAATAAATTGGAAAATACTAGTATCGTCTGCCTTGATATTGCTCATCTTCGTATCTGCAACAGGGAATAAAAACACTGCCGTGAAGTCCGTACCACTCGCTGTAAATGAGATTGCAGAAAAAACAATCCAGGCACCGACACTGATGGCGGTGAGCAGTGATGAACCGCAAGCGCTCCCCGTAGCGGATTTGGCGATGCGAGCAACTATTAATGCTGGGCCGGAGTCTGCGGTCATGCTTGATGATGGGCCACTATCATCTACTGATATAGACACCTTTGCCTTGTTGGTGAATGGGGGTGCGGATGTTGATGCGAGTATACTCGACGATACCGATGGAGACGTGACTCTCATTTTT
>MHFY01000005.1:15481-17841 GCA_001805375.1 Omnitrophica WOR_2 bacterium GWA2_47_8
CACAAGATGGAGCAGTATTACCCACTCCGATCCATTCAAATTTTTGTGCATCGGTAGATGAAATTGGCGAGAGGTTTGTAGGTCGGATGAGCTCGCATCAGACCGAATATGACAGAAAGCGCATAGAAATAAGAACAAAGCTTAGTGCTCGTCTTAATGAGCGTATGGCGAGGGTTGCGGTAGCACGTCAAGCAACCGACGTTAAGCGTTTGGATGCAGAGGGAACACTGTTAGCAAAAGCAAGCTCTGAAGCTCAAAAAGCCGCAGTCGACGAATATATTGCTGCACTTAATGATGCCATGCGTGCACGGCGGTCTGCTGCCGACGCAGCCGTCGCAAGCTATCGTGCTGCACTGGATGCGGAAATACAAGCAAGGGAAGGATTAGTAAAATCAGCATTAGACATTTTTTTAACTGATGGAGATTTCGCAATTAGCCAAGCAAAGGCAGATTGTGCGTCTGGTACTGCGAAGCCTCTTGATATTCGTATCAATTATATTGCGCATATGAATAGCGCCCGATCCAAAATGGTTAATAGCATCAAGAGTATCGAATCGCGAAAGGATGCGTTACTACTGCTTATCAATGCGCGAAAGGCTGATATTGCGGAGGCGGTGACCAGTTTTACCTCTGCTACCGAAACAGCCAGAATAAATTTACGAAACACGTTAGGAATGTAGAGACGGCTACTCATACATTTTCTATCTGTACCCTCCTTCTCGAGGGAGGGTATCGTTCATTCATAGTAGCGCCATGTTATTCGTGTTATACTGCTCGCCCAGTAACGTAATACCGCATCCCACCAATTATGAACTACAATAAAAAATCACTTGCGTTGCACAAGAAGCATCAGGGAAAGATAGAAGTGCGTTCGCTTTTTCCACTAAAGAATAAGGATGATTTATCCATTGCCTATACGCCCGGAGTTGCGGCAGTTTGTCTTGCTATTGCGAGTGACAAACGTCTTGCTCGGACTCATACGATGAGCGGACGGGCTGTTGCTATTGTCTCCGATGGCTCAGCGATACTAGGCCTTGGTAATCTTGGTCCGGAAGCTGCACTTCCGGTTATGGAAGGGAAGGCGGCACTCTTCAAGCATTTTGGGGGAGTAGATGCATTTCCCATCGTTTTGGATACTCAAAATACGGAAGAGATTATCGCCGTCGTGAAGGCCATCGCTCCGACTTTTGGCGGAATAAACCTTGAAGACATTGCTGCACCACGCTGCTTCGAGATCGAAGAACGTCTAAAAAAGGCGCTCAATATTCCTGTTTTTCATGATGATCAGCACGGGACGGCCATTGTCGTGCTTGCGGCACTCCATAATGCACTGCGCGTCGTCGGTAAAGACATGTGTGATGTTCGCGTTGTCGTGAATGGGGCGGGTGCAGCAGCGGTTGCGGTTTACCACATCATGATTGAAGCCGGAGTGGTGAGTGGCAACGTCATTATGCTCGATAGCAAGGGTATTCTTCATGCGAGGCGAGATGACCTTCATGGTTACAAGAAAAAAATAGCGCTCGAAACAAACAGTGAAGCTCGTCATGGAGGCCTTCATTCGGCGATCATTGGTGCTGATGTATTTATCGGCGTCTCGGCACCGGACGTGCTCTCTCCGGATATGGTTGAAAAGATGGCTGATAATCCTGTTGTATTTGCGATGGCGAACCCTGATCCGGAGATCGCGTATAAGACGGCAAAACGAACGAAGATTGCGGTACTCGGCACAGGACGCTCGGATTATCCAAACCAGATCAACAATGTGCTCGCGTTTCCAGGTGTTTTTCGGGGTGCACTTGATGTGGGTGCTCAGGAGATACGTGAGGATATGAATATTGCTGCCGCAATGGCGATCGCGAATTTGGTCAGTAATAATGAACTTTCGGCCGAATATATCATTCCAAAGCCATTCGATCTTCGCGTCGCTTACGCTGTGGCCACGGCGGTGAAGCGGGCATGGCGGAGTGGAGGGAAGTGACATTGCTTGTTATGATGATAGTATGCAAAATGAAGAATGGAGAAGACTCGCGCGACTTGCAGGCTATGTTTATGTACCGATTGGGCTTCTTTTTATTTTGATATTCGTCCTTGTTGAATATCAGGCGATGAAAGTTGAGCGTATCAAAAGTGAGGTGGCTCAAACGAGCAAGGTCGCATCAGCGACCACGACCGCGAGCGAGGGTTCAGGCGAGTAGCCATTATTAGGAAACACATAGCAAATACCAATTATGATCATACTTATTGCATTTGGCACATTTCTTTCGACCCTGCTTGGTGGATGGGTTGCTTTACGGTTTAAGGATAAGCTCCATCTTGTTCTTGGGTTTAGCGCTGGTGCAGTCATCAGTGTCGCTTTTTTT
>MHFY01000005.1:17902-21662 GCA_001805375.1 Omnitrophica WOR_2 bacterium GWA2_47_8
TCGCGGTGCTCGTCCATGATTTTTCAGACGGGATCAATACCGTAAATGTGATTTTAAAGAACAAGGGCGGAGCTCGTTTTGCAATGCGATGGTTGTTTGTTGTTGCGATTGCGCCAATTATCGGTGCAACTGCGACGCTTTTTTTCTCGCTTCAGGAGAGTAGTCTTGCTATTATATTGAGCATTTTTGCCGGATTTTTTCTCTATATCAGTGCGACTGATCTCATTCCGGAAAGCCACCATGCGCATCCAAAAATTATCACCACAGTGATGACGCTCTTGGGGATGCTCGTTCTCTATCTTGCAATTCTGTTTGCTGGTGTGTGACAACCGAAAGAAGATTTATTTGTTATGTGATCGAGAGTTTTATCGCATGTTTTGATTTCACAAAAAAGTATCCTATTACACCAAAGGTAATCAGTGGTGAAACATATTCCGGGATCGGAATACCAAAACTGTGCGCGATCATTACCATGCCTAGAAAGAGCAGTGAGTACATCGCGCCGTGCTTTAAAAAAATATATTTCTTTATATTTTCAATATTGGCGATTGTCATCCATCGAACAATGTATGCGCCGATACCGTTTCCGATAAGAATGAATGGAACCGAGAGGGTAAAGGCAAATGCTCCAAGAACCCCATCAATGGAAAAAGCGCTGTCGATGAGTTGTAGGTAAACGATCTTAGACATATCGCCCTTCCCACTTCCTTTGAGTGTCTGTTCCGCCTTCTCTGCATTCTCTTTGAATCCATTTACAATGAAGAAGGCGGACGAGCCAACCACTGCACCAAAGGCGAGTAGTGGATTCGCACGTATGGAGTACCAAACGACGGATGCAAGAATGATGGAGACGGTTGAGTAAAACCAAAGACCATTGCGAAAAAAGAATCTTTCAATATGTAGACCAAATTCTTTTGTCTCAAGAAAAAGCCAGTGCAAAAACAGAAAAAGAAGAAAGACCCCTGCACCCATCAAGAGAATCGGCGCAGAACGTTCCACTGCATCAGCCACCGACGGATCTGAAGAAAAAGTCGCGGTGAACGCACCCCACAAAGAGATACCCGGAATTGCAACCCAGACGATTAGGAGGGGCAGGAGTCCGCGCACCAGGAAAACAGAATAGAACATGCCCCATGTGAGAAACCATTTTTTTGCTTTTGGGCCGACACCGCTGAGTATTTCAGCGTTGATGACGGCATTGTCGATAGAGTTGATCGATTCAAAGACGACTAATCCGGCGATGATGAGTATTGCTGAGACTATGTCCATGCTTGAATTATATCACAATGTTTTGTCTCCATGAAAACAAAAAAACGCCCCGAATTTCGGGGCGCAGTATGAACAAGGAACAAAAAACAAAACAGTCGATTATTTCTTCTCGGAAGGAGTTTCCATCGTTCGCTCAGCTTTTCCTGTGGCGGTTTCCGTGGACACCTCAAAGGTTGTGTAGGATCCGTTAGGACCTAGACATGTTGTTACCTTTTTTCCGGTGGCTACACGAATAAATTCCTCGCGTTCGCAGCGAACTTTCTTTGTGACCACGCGCTGTGTCGGCACAGTAACGGTCACTTCAAGTTTTTCACGCTCCCGCCTCATCGCGAGTATCGCCTCCGCAGCTTCCACCGACGCCCTTCGTGCCTCCGCAACCTGTTCGGCTACGGCAGGACTTGCAGGAGGTGTCAGTGGGATTACTCCTGCCGCTTTTTGTGCCGGAGGGGTAACAAGGTCGATCGAAAAATCCATACCAGTCGGATCCTCTTCAAGGACGAGATACTGTTGAGTCCAGTACCCTCCGATGATCGTACGTCCGGTTTGAGATACATAGCTCGGCCCGATTCCCAAGAAAATCTGAGTGAGCTTACTGATGACACCCGTGATTCCGCCTCCACTCGCTTCACTTTTGATGCTGACGTTGACCCCGTAGCCATTTGGTACTGGGACAACGAACACTCGCTCGAGTTTTGCATTTGATGCAGCGTGGATCGCCTCCCATACATAACCGCGGTCAGCGGGAGGTATGAGCGTGACACCGTCCTTTGCGGCGACCATGATGGTGCCGAGCCAGTTGACTTTTTTCGTGAGTCGTCCGGTGAAGGTTGTCGTAAGTGGGCCTTGGTCAAATGTCCCTTCTGTTCCTCTTCTGTATTTGTCTGAAAACACGGGAGAGGGGGCAAACGTTACAGTGGCCGCTTTACCGTCCGTCGTGAATTGCTCAAGTTGTCCCTTTCCGGTGACCACCATGTCGCCAAATTGCCCCATGAGTTGAAGTAGTTGGCCATGGAGAACCTCGGGTGGCGCCGGGAGCTGATTCAAGAGTTGCGGTGCAAGGGTATTGGGAAGTCCCGGTAAACCAATCGTCGGAGACGGTGGCGTACCCATGATCGTCGTCGCGCTGTTACTTATCGCCGCAGCGTCGGTGTTGACTCGTGTGTCATCACCCGCGAACGCAGCATTTCCGCATAGCAGCGCGAAAAGCAGTGTGCATATGTGTTTCAATTTTGTCCTTTCTTCCGTGCGCAAGTTTCCTCACGCACGGATTGTGCTGTTACGGATTGCGCTCGCTTAAGCGCAGATTATTTCGCTCAGTTTAATGTAGCCGTAGCCCCGCAGTTGGCGACGCAGCCGACATCGATGATGACAGGCGCAGGGGTATAACCCTGAGTGCTGCCGAACACCACTTGAGTCGTTCCGGTCGAATGACCAGAGGTAGGCCCGCTGTTGCTTGTCGCACTGTAGCCATGGCTTCCGCTGAAGCTTGTAATGCTTCCGCTAGGACCCGTGAGGGTACCCCCGGCCTGCATGTCACCCCATGCTTCATTATGCGTCGTCGTGCTGGCTCTTGCGGATGAATCCATGATGCCGCGATCTACCGCGAATGTGGGATTTGCACCGACACCGCTGCGTACTGCTTGAAACGACAGGCAGTTTTCGGAACTCGAGTTCCACTGCCCGACGCTTTGTGAACCAACATCTCCAATGACACGCATCGTTCCGCTCGGCGTAACATGTGTCGCGTCGACAAGGGATCTCGTGTATGTGGAGACTTCAGCACCGACTGCCGTAGCAGTTCCCGACATATTCACCGTAAGCGTTGACTGAGCACTGTTGTGCCCACTGTGGTCATGCGACTGGTTTTCGAAGCCGCTCGCCCATGTGGCGAACGTGGTCGTGCTCAAAATCATTGCTGCAATTGTTGGGATAACGTTGCGTAGTTTCATTTGTTACTCTCTCTTTCCGTTGAATGGTTTGTGACAATGGTACCTATGGTTTGTTTGTAGGCCACCTCCTTTCAGTTTTTGGTAAGACAGTGAGCAGTTTACCTCATGGTAAGCCACTCGATACGTATGACAATGAGGATTTGTATTCCGCACAGACTGCGTATTTCGAATGTGTTTCGCACTACTCTTTTCTCTGGTGATTTCTCGTGCATGAAGTTCTTTCATCATCCTCATGCATTTCACCGTACCAATTTCCTGACACCATCTCTCTGATGAGTAGATAGTTTTTCTTGCTGGCAGGGTCGTGCAACACATAACATTTTGCCGGTAAACCGGTATTTCTGAGTTGTGCCTGAAGCACGTTTTCATAGACGAATCCCTCAGCAGTGAGCATCCGCTCCGTCCTTTCTCCGACCTCAAGGGTAGTCGCAACATACTGATTAGCGCTGACTCGCGCCGAGAGTTCATCGCGTACCGCCATTGGACTGTCTTTGAATAGGCGTGCAGTAGCCTCGCTGGCACTAAAGTTATTGAGGTTTAAT
>MHFY01000005.1:21679-25756 GCA_001805375.1 Omnitrophica WOR_2 bacterium GWA2_47_8
CGGGCCGTCTTTTGTGACGACAATTTCGCTCATATATGGAGATATCTCATCCACCACTCGTGCATCATCGTGTTTTGGCGTAGCCGTAACCGCGACACCGTTGTCGCTCAGTACACTTTTTCTTTGCGTGGCCACAACGGCCTTTCGCAAGTGTGCACCATCCGATGAGGCTTTCTTCTTTCCGAGTACGGTCATGTGTATCATGCCCGTTCCCGGTCCATAGATATCAAGCAGTTGAGCAATGCGCCGCGAAACGTTGAGAACGTTTTCGCTTTTTTGTGGCGCGCGATCATTTACGGTCGCGATGACCGATTTTCCATTACGCAGACTTTTCACGCAGACTTTTGTTCCAAAGGAAATTGTCGGATGCGCGACGGTGAGTGCTCGTTGGTCGTAGGTTACGCCGCTGGCAGTTTTCTCCCCATTTCGTCCATCATTGTCTCCATACCATGATGCGAGCCCTATCTCATCCGGAGGATCAGATTGCATGCAAGAGGATGGCGATTCGATATGCTTTTTTGCAATGATAGATTGCGTTTTGCCATACTGAATTCCTTGTGCCACAGTGGTGGCTCTGCGAATGACGAGCGTTCTTCCGACGTATATCTTGTTCGGATCTAGAATGTCATTGTCCCGTACGATTCGCGTATAGTCTTTGAGACCAAACGCCTTCGTGATTCCCGTAAGAGTGTCACCACTCTTGATGACGTAGCTCACCTCTGCAGGCATTTCGGCTGCTTGGGAGACCCCGAGCAACGATACTGAAAGACAGAGGAAAGTAAGGATTCTTGCGAATATGCTCACTCGTTAACACTCCTTCCTGAAATAGAAATATATGACTGTTTACAAAGAACCGTGGCTTTTTAGCCATCCTCACATAAAAAAAAGATCCGGTGTGGATCATGATGTGATTTATTATTTCTGTATGAATACTAATTCTTTTTTGCAATATTGTCAAGTTTATGTTACTTTGCAGTATTTTGACTCACTTTTCAGGGGTAGCTTCAGTAATATTAGCCTTTCCAAGGCGAATCGCTTCTTCAATGCGTGGAATTAGGAGTTGATTGAGCGCCTCAAGCGGTATTGGAACCGTTTGGCTGCCACGTGCATAGGGTGCAATCTGGTATGGATTAAAGAAGACAACAAGGCCGCTCTCATTGAGCGCGATATTTGCAAAGTTCTCGATCGTCGGCTCTGTGCCGAGCAGCAGAAGCTCGTGCCTGCTTTCATCGAAAGAGGCATTTGGCGCATGTTCAAGTTGTGTACGCGTGAAGTCAGAAAGAAAGGGAAGTGCGTCTGTTGATGATGCGAATAAATCCGACGTCGCAAGGATACGATGCTCCTCCATGTCGTAATTGAGTACTCTTATCCGACTATTGGGATGTGCCGCTCCTGCATAATATTCTGAGATATCAAAACGGATCGAGATTATCGTTGGCGAAACAAGTTGGGCGGTGAAACGCATAGAGAGGTCGCTCGTGAGACCCGCGAGCGCAGTATTATCAAAAGGCTCCGAAATATTTTTTGTGAAGTTTACTATAATATCTTCGACAAAAGTTGTGACTACTGCGTTTGCTTCTTTTGCAAGATCGGGGTGACTCATGATGGCGATAGTCGGAAAATGGACATTGTATGCGTATCGATTGCCCGGATTCGTTTCTTGTCGTTCACTATCGGTCACGAGTGGGACTTCGATGAATTTGTCTGCGAGGAAGCTCGCCTCAGACTGGTCGGTTTCTATTACATGTGGGGTTTTACCAAACTGCGTACGGAAGAGCAGGAATACTCCCGTGAGAAGCACGAGAAGTGTCACGCCGAATGCAAGTGCCCAAACGACATTACTTTTCATCTGCGTATTGTATCAAGAATGCAGGGCACCGTATTGTCGGTGTAATGTTTTACATATCATGGAATTATGGCATTCTGAGCAGAGTTTCATTCTTTGAAAGGGTTTTCATGTATGCACGCATGTTTCTCCTCGCGTTGGGGTGGGCCACCCATGATCCTTATGAGCGGGAAGCCGCTCGAGCAGTCCGCTCGTACCTGATCTGGTTATTGATACCCATTGCCATGTTGCTATTTGTGTTCATGGGTCTAGGCTTTTTGCTCACGAGAGACATTCGGTTCGCGCTCGTGGTAACCATTTTTGTTGCGTGTGCGCTTCCTATTTTATTTTTAGGGACCCCAAAAGAGCGCATTTCGCGAGAGATTGTGAAATCACTTGAACTCCACGACATGCAGTCATGGGTCGTCCGATGTCTTTCAAAAAAGCATAGCATCAAAAAGATGATTCCAGTCTTTATTGCAGATCTGAAGGTGCTGCAGGCTCGTTATGTTTCCTGTGCGCCGACTCCAGTCATTCTTATCGACAAGATACTCGCGCGCAGGTGTGAATATCGAAGTCTGAGCGGTATCGTTTGTCACGAAGTCGGTCACCATGTGCTTCCGCTCGGATTGGATTTCTTCTCTATTGTTACGGTATTCCAGATAGCTTCAGTTGACAATTTGGTCGATCACGCACGAATGAAGCTGCTGGAAAGGAGTCAGCTTATTGAACGCTACGAACAAGTATGTGGATGGAGTAAGGGGAGAGGCGAAATGATTCTTCCTCCTCAGTTGTGGGGACTGGTGTATCGTGTTTTTTGGGTCTTCTCATCATATCCGGGCCATCATCGCCGTGAATATGCATGTGATGCGATCTCGGCGCTCCTCCTTCGCGACGTAGTCCCGCTTATCGTTGGACTCGGGATAGCCATCAAGGGTGAAGCCGAGTCATTGAGTGATCTCTCGACCCATCCCTCGCTGCAAAAGCGTATCACTGCATTGCTCGCTATCAATGCTGCGGTCGCCAACACACACTGAAAAGTGTGTGTTTTTCATTCCGCAGAATGAAAAACAGCATCGCTAGATGCTGTGTGTGGTTGTTTTGCGAAAACAGGAATATCCCCATAAAAAACGGCACCATTTGGCGCCGTGCGATATACTAGTAGTGATATGCCTAAACATGAGACACATTCGCGCTCAATTGCGAAATCGACAAGTTACCGATTGGTCAGTATGATCGTCGACACGACGGTGGCTTTTTTGTTTACCCACCAACTTTCCCTCTCCATCGGCATTATGCTTTTCGTTAACGGTTACAGTACTGTGCTGTATTATAGTCATGAACGCATCTGGAGCAGGATTGGCTGGGGGGATATCAATGCAAAATACTCCCGACGCGTAATTTATTTTATACGCCGAATGAATGAGATCTCGACCATACCGAGTCCTACGGCGAGCTCGCGAGCGACGCGCCTGGAGAGGTCAATAATCCGTGGAGCCACATACGGCCCGCGATCAGTTACTGTCGCCTTCACGCTTCTGCCATTTTCTGGATTTGTAATGCAGACCTGTGTTCCAAAGGGGAGTGTGCGGTGCGCAACGGTAAACCGATTCATATCGTATGTTTTACCGTTCGCCATCATGCGCCCGTGAAACTTCTCTCCGTACCACGAAGCAACGCCGCGCTGTATAGGTGGGGATTGTGAAGTACACGAATGCGTATCAAATGTCGACATATTTTCTGTGCCGATGATGAAGACATCCTTGGTCCCAACTTCACTTGCTTCCACCATTGTATTCACAATAGCGGGGAGTAAAAAGAGAGAACCAAAAATACCTATAATGCGAGCAACATGCAACATTCTTGTGTGACGAATAACCATTATGGGGGCACCTTTTTGATTGAATGCAAAAGAACAGGACTGCGAGAAGTCTAGCAAATAATACTTAGCAAGTCAAGTATTGGCATGCTACGTTTTAAGTATGGCGTATTTATTGTTAAATTACCCCTCTATCCCTTGCGTCGTCACACCTATTTGTTATGATGCGCTGCATCGGTTTACAGCATGATCCACCGAATAATATAAATTTTATGATTGAATTACGCAAAGAAACGAATGCGCAGTACAAGCTCCGTGTCGGACGTTCAAAGTCCGGACTTGGTTTATTTGCCATGGAGCCTATACCGAAGGGAAAAAAGATTATCGAGTATATCGGCCGAGTGCTTACTGGTGAACCCGACGATGCGACGAG
>MHFY01000005.1:25765-27629 GCA_001805375.1 Omnitrophica WOR_2 bacterium GWA2_47_8
TGGATCAAGTCAAAAAGGCCGATTATGACCGGAGAGGAGATTGTCTATGATTACGGAAAAGAGTTTTTTGACGAGTATATAAAACCCAAAGGCTGTCGTTGCGCGAAGTGTGACGAAAAGAAACTAAAAGCATAATCAGGAGTTAATCAATGGCTGGGACAGTCTCTCCCCCCACCAGTTTTTCCGGAACATTATTCCTAGACTGCATCTTTTCGGTAAGAATTTGGTGGATGATGCTGTGTGTGGGCTGTTCCTCTATTACTTGGATGAGCAGTTCTCCTCCTTCGCGTCCGCCGAATTTTTGATGACCAGCATTTTTGTCGGCGCGCACAGCGTATCGATCAATGTACTGAGTTAGCGGGTCGTTGCCCAAACCCTTTTCAATAGCTTCCTTTTTAAAAATTTGATCATTGTTTGAATTGATGAGGATTATTTCGGGACCGGCACCATTGCGCGTCTTTGATTTTTTTATGCTTTCCAAGATGGGGCGAATGTCAGTGTGTGCGATGCCGGGAACTTCTTCGGTCACTCGCCAGAGGATGGAATGAAATAGGCGAGCAAATTGTCGGCCGACTGATTTGATGGATTCAGTGAATTCAGATTCGATTTTTACCTCATCGGCGACGCGTCGTAATAATGAGCTCGTTGAATCTTTGCCGATAAGGCCCACGGGGTTATCAAGTAAAAGTCGTTTGGCTAATTCGGGGTGCATGCCGGCGAGTGTCGCTGCAACTGCTCCTCCTTGAGAATGCCCAATAATATTCGCATTGATAATTTCGAGATGTTTCAGGAGTGCTGCAACTGCTGCCGCTTTGTTGCGAATAGTATCGGGAAGTGCTCCTGCTCTTGCATTGCAATAATCATTTTCTTCGTATGTTGGGGGCGTGCCTTCATCTGGAGCAACAAAAAGTGTGTGTTTTCCCGAGAGAGCGAGGTCGAGCATTTCCGCTTCATATGTTTCCTTCACTGATCCAAGTCCGCCAATAAATATTGCCCACTCCTCAAGTTGGGATTCAGTTTCTGCACCAGAGTCATTCATCGTTGCATACTCAAGACGCTCATTGTCGGTTTGATAATAATGTCGTTGAGCGAACTCATCCAAAAGTAATTCTTTCTCACGCTTTTCAAAGTTGTGCGTAATGGACGAAACAACTTCATCAATGGTTGATTTCCTTGCTTTTGCATCTTCTGGTGTGGATGAATTTGTATGCGAAATCATTACTTCAGGGACTGCTGTATCTACTCCCATGACCTCCGGAAGCCCCGATGGCTGCTCCGCTGTATATTCGTACTTATTCATTCAGTACATTCAACAAGAAATTACTCTCATAGACAAGCACGTAGTTCACAGAAGGGAACAGCAGAAGAAAGCTGGGCCCTGGCTTTCTCGGTCGAGTTTTAGCAGAGAATTTCATGCTTTGCCTTATCATAACCCTACCATCCTTTGCTTTTTGACGAGTTTTTGCTATATTCTTCAAGTGTGCTTTTTTTGTGAATCACACGTATATTCTGGTGTAGTCGAGTGGTGGAGTGAGAAGGGGGTAGGGACCCGCTTCGCAAGACTCATTGAGAAGTTTTGTCATCAAAAGGTCCAATGAATGAACAGACCCTGTAAGGGAGTGCGTGGGCGCACTGTTCACATAAGGTTGTCATTTGTCACGTAGGTTGCAGAAGAATAAAAATACACATTCCGGTGTAGCTCAGTGGTAGAGCAGTGCGCTGTTAACGCATTGGTCGCAGGTTCGAATCCTGCCGCCGGAGCATCCAATAAAATGACCGCCCTTAGGGGCGGTTGTTTTATAGCCCCCGTCAGGGTGGGTGAAAACCCTCGCCTTCAGGCGAAGGCTTCAGCATGATATTCTTA
>MHFY01000006.1:0-916 GCA_001805375.1 Omnitrophica WOR_2 bacterium GWA2_47_8
TGTCAATCTATGAAAATTCCAGTCATTTTAGGAAATTGCGTTACCTATGAGGTTGCTTTGGAATTAATGGAAGCGGGTTGTTCCGGCCTTTTGGTCGGTATCGGGCCGGGTGCGGCCTGCACCACCCGGGGTGTTTTGGGGATCGGCGTTCCGCAGATCACCTCGACCGTTGATGCGGCAGCCGCGCGGGATTATTTTTTCAAGCGAAGAGGGAAATACATCCCGATCATTACCGACGGTGGGATGCGTTTAGGCGGGGAGATCTGCAAGGCCTTTGCCGCAGGTGCGGACGTCGTCATGGTGGGTTCTTCTTTTGCCAAGGCCAAAGAAGCGCCGGGTCAAGGTTATCATTGGGGGATGGCCACCTCGCACGCCAATTTACCCCGCGGCACACGGATCCGGGTCGGCACAACCGGCACGTTAAAAGAGATCTTATTCGGGCCCGCTAGGGTCGATGACGGTTCACAAAATTTGATGGGTGCGTTGCAGACATCCATGGGTTCATTAGGGGCTTCTAATATTCAGGAAATGCATGACGTTGAGATGATCATCGCGCCTTCCATTCAAACGGAGGGGAAAGTTTTTCAAGTCGGTCAACGCGTGGGAATGGGAAAGTAAATGACGACGCAACTTACGGAAGTTTACGACGTAAGTTGCGGTCGGAATTTACCCAGCACTAATTCTATTTAACAAAATTAGTGCTGGGTTTAACTCGCGCGTATAACTTATGTCGTCCTTGGGGACTCCATAAGTTATGCGCTCCTTAAAGGAACATTTATGGCAAAAAAGAAAAAGGTCGTAAGGAAGATCCGCAAAATGCGTAAAATATATAAAGTGCGTAAGGCCCGCAAGATTCGCCCGTTAAAGCTCCGTAAACTCAAAGGATTAAGTCAATTCAGTTATCGAGGATTCAAAC
>MHFY01000006.1:968-11045 GCA_001805375.1 Omnitrophica WOR_2 bacterium GWA2_47_8
CGCCATAAAGACCTGATCGTCATCCTGGATTTTGGTTCTCAGTACACCCTGTTGATCGCCCGCCGTATCCGCGAAAATAAGGTCTTCAGCAAGATCGTACCCTTTAATATGAAGGCCGATGAAATTGCCAAGATGAACCCCAAGGGTTTGATCCTTTCCGGTGGCCCCATGAGCGTCTATGATCCCGGTGCCCCGAAACCCGACAAAAATATTTTTAAATTGGGGCTTCCTATTTTAGGTGTCTGTTACGGCATGCAGGTCATTACCGATATGTTCGAAGGCAAGGTCCAGAAAAGTAAGGAACGCGAATTCGGCCGTGCGGAATTATTTGTCGACAGCAACACCGATCTATTTTTGAATCTGCCCACCAATTTAACCGTTTGGATGAGCCACGGCGATGAGATCAAAACATTGCCGGCCGGCTTTGTGCGCTTGGCGCACACCTTAAGCGCGCCCAATGCCGCGTTTGCCAACCGTTCGAAAAAGATCTACGGCGTCCAGTTCCATCCGGAGGTCGTGCACACACAGCGGGGGGCACAGATTTTATTGAATTTTGTCGCTAAGATCTGCGGCTGTTTACCGCGCTGGACCATGGACCGATTTATCGATTCATCCGTCAAGAGAATAAGAGAGACAGTCGGAAATAAGAATGTTATTCTGGGTTTAAGCGGCGGGGTGGATTCCTCCGTGACCGCAGCCCTTTTAAGCCAGGCCATCGGCAAAAAGCTGTACTGTATCTTTGTCGATAACGGCCTTTTGCGGAACAATGAGGTCAGTTCCGTTGAAAAGAATTTTAAGGGCCATTTTAAAATGAATCTAAAATGCGTCGATGCCCGGAAAAGGTTTTTAGCGCGTCTTAAAAGCATCACGGACCCTGAGCAAAAAAGAAAGGTCATCGGTGATGAATTCGTCAAGGTCTTTCAGGAAGCGGCCAAAAAGATCAAGAACGTCGACTTCTTAGCGCAAGGGACACTGTATCCGGACGTCATCGAATCCGTTTCTCCGACCGGCGGGCCGTCGGCCACCATTAAGACACATCATAACGTGGGCGGCCTACCCAAGAGCATGAAACTGAATTTGCTGGAACCGCTGCGTGATCTTTTCAAAGATGAAGTCCGAGTGATCGGAAAACATTTAGCCGTTCCGGAAACGATCCTCACCCGCCAACCGTATCCCGGCCCTGGTTTAGCTATCCGTGTCCTGGGAGAAGTGACGGAAGAACGCCTTGCCATCCTGCGCCAGGCCGATGAAATTGTCTTGGATGAAATTAAAAAAGCCGGCCTTTATCAAAATATCTGGCAATCCTTCGCGGTTTTACTGCCGGTGAAAACGGTGGGTGTCATGGGCGACCAGCGTACCTACGCCAATGTGGTCGCGATCCGCTGTGTCACCAGCCAAGACGGCATGACCGCGGACTGGGTCCAGATCCCGTATGACCTTTTAGGAAAAATGGCCAACCGCATTATCAACGAAGTTGAAGGCGTTAACCGTGTTGTCTATGATGTCAGCTCCAAACCTCCCGCTACGATAGAGTGGGAGTAAAAATAAAAGAAGTCAGAAGTCAGAAGTCAGAAGTAGGAAGTCGGAAAAAATTTTTTCTGACCTCCGGCATCTGACCTCTGGCTTCCAGAAGTAACCTATGTACCATTCCGATTTTGTCCACCTGCATGTTCACACCCAATTTAGCCTTTTAGACGGCGCCTGCCGCGTTACAGAATTGCTCAAAAAAGCCGCTGAATTAAAGATGCCTGCCTTAGGCATGACCGATCACGGAAACCTTTTCGGCGCGATCCAGTTTTATCAAACCGCCATTGAACTGGGCGTTAAGCCGATCATAGGCTGTGAAGCCTACGTTGCCCCGGCGAGCCGTTTTGATAAAGGCGCGGGGCAGAAGAACGGCGGTTCCTCACACCTCGTTTTGTTCGCCCGCGATGAAAAAGGTTATCAGAATTTAATGAAACTCGTCTCCTGCGGATATCTGGAAGGTTTTTATTACCGTCCGCGCATGGACCGGGAGATCTTGCAACAATATTCCGAAGGCCTTTTGGCCACATCAGCCTGTCTGCGCGGAGAGATCGCGTTTAATTTAAGGCAGAATAATTACAATGAAGCCTTGCGGACCGCTGATGATTACCGGAATATTTTCGGCAAAGAAAATTTTTATCTGGAGATCATGGACCATGGCATTGAGGACCAAAAGATGGTCAACGAAGGCCTGCTTAAGATCTCCAAGGACCTCAATATTCCGATCATCGTCACCAATGATGTTCACTACTTGACCCAGCCGCAATTTACCGCCCATGAAGCCCTGCTTTGTATTCAGACGCAGACGACCCTTAATGACGCCAACCGCATGCGCCTTAAGACAGACCAATTCTATTTTAAAACGCCGGAGGAAATGAAAAAACAGTTCAGCTGGATCCCGGAAGGGTTGAAAAATACCCTGGATGTCGCGGATAAATGCAATCTGCAGTTACGGTTCGACCAGATCCATCTCCCCAATTACGAACCGCCCGGCGGAAAACCCAAGGAAGAATTCTTGAGGGAATTATGCCGTAAAGGCTTAAGCGTGCATTTCCCCAATGCAAGTAAAGAAGTGGAAGACCGCCTGGAATACGAACTTTCCGTCATCAAGAAGATGGGATTCATCAGTTATTTTTTAATTGTCTGGGATTTTATTCATTATGCCAAGCAGAAGGTCATTCCCGTCGGCCCGGGCCGCGGCTCCGCCGCCGGAAGTTTGGTGAGTTATCTTTTAGGGATCACCAACCTGGATCCTTTAAAGTACGGGCTTCTTTTTGAGCGTTTTTTAAACCCGGACCGTTTAGGGATGCCGGATATCGACATTGATTTTTGTTTTGAGCGAAGAGGCGAGGTCATTGAGTACGTGACCAAAAAATACGGAAAAGAAAACGTCGCGCAGATCATCACCTTTGGGACCATGCAGGCCAAGGCCGCGGTCAGGGACGTTGGGCGCGTGATGGATGTCCCTTATTCGGATGTGGATCGTTTGGCCAAACTTATTCCAACGGAACTGGGGATCACGATCGAGGAAGCCATCGAGAAAGAACCGGAATTAAAGCGGCTCATGAAAGAGGACAAAATTACCCGTGATATTTTAAATACCGCCAAGGTTTTGGAAGGTTTGAACCGTCATGCTTCGGTCCACGCCGCCGGGGTTGTCATTTCTGACAAGCCTTTGACCGAGTACGTTCCTTTATTTAAGACCTCTGATGACCAGATCACGACCGGATTTTCCATGGACGGGATCGCGAAGATCGGTCTTTTGAAAATGGACTTTTTAGGTTTGCGCACGCTTACCGTTATCAGCCAGGCGGTCAAGATCATTAAAAAGACAAGAGGCGTTGATATTGATATCGACAAGATCCCGTTGGACGATGCCAAGACATATGAGTTATTAAGTAAGGCTCAGGGATTCGGCGTGTTCCAGTTGGAAAGCGCGGGGATGCGGGACCTTCTAAAGAAAAGCCGGCCTAACCAATTCGAAGACCTGATCTCTATTTTAGCGCTGTACCGGCCCGGCCCCATGGGGAGCGGCATGCTCGATGATTACATCAAGCGGAAAAAGGGAGAGGTCAAGGTCCGCTACGACCATCCGAAATTGGAACCGGTTTTAAAGGATACTTACGGGATCATTGTTTATCAGGAACAGGTCATGCAGATGGCCAGTGTGCTGGCTGGTTTTACTATGGTGCAGGCGGACCATTTAAGGCGCGCGATGAGTAAAAAGAACCCGGCGGTCATGGATAAAATGCGCCGGGATTTCGTTTTAGGCTGCCAGAAGACCAGCCAGATCAAAGAGGAACAGGCCAATAAACTTTTTGATCTGATCGATTATTTCTCTGGTTATGGTTTTAACCGCAGCCATTCCGCCGCGTACGCGCTTATTTCATATCAGACCGCCTACCTGAAGGCCAATTATCCGGTTGAATTCATGTGCGCACTGCTCACCAGTGAAAAAGATAACACCGACAAGGTCGTTGAATATGTGAAAGAATCCGACGCTATGGGGATCACGGTCTTACCGCCGGATGTCAATGAAAGTATCCTGGAGTTTAACGTTATCGATGATCACGCGATCCGTTTCGGCCTTCTGGCGGTCAAAAATGTGGGAAGCCTGGCCATTGAATCGATCGTGCAGAACCGGAAAAATGGGCCTTACACGTCTATCTTTGATTTTTGCCGCAGGGTGGATCTGCGGCTGACCAATAAAAAAGTGTTGGAAAGTCTGATCAAATGCGGGGCCTTTGATTCTATAAGCACTAACCGCGCGCAGCTGATGACGGTTTCTGATCAGGCCATGAACGCGGGCTCGCGTCTGCAGAAGGAGAAATCTTCCGGCCAGTTTTCTTTTTTTGATATGGATGAGGGCATGGGGGAGGGATTTCAGAAAGATATCGAAGAGCTTCCGCAAGTCAAAGAGTGGCCCAAGACACAGATCCTGGCTTTTGAAAAAGAGATATTAGGGTTTTATCTTTCCGGGCATCCTTTGTCGCATTACAAGGTTGAGATCAAAGAATTCACCGATTACTGCACAAAGGACCTAAAGCAAGCTGTTGACGGACAAGAGGTTAAAATCGTCGGCCTTATCAGTTCGGTCAAATTAACCACCACGAAAAAGACCAACGAGCGCATGGCCATCGTGCGGGTGGAAGATATTGAAGGAGAGGTTGAGGTTTTGGTTTTCCCTTCCAGTTACCCCAACATCGCCGGGAATTTAAAAGAAGGGGCGGTTGTGGTTTTAGTGGGGCGTTTAAGCCTCAGAGAAGAATCCCCCAAGATCATCGCCAGCGATATCAAACCCATTGATGAAGTCTATAAATCCGTAAAAGCAATAAATTTAGATTTATCCGGAGTGACGGAAGTAGGGTTGAAAGATCTGCGCGAGCGGTTATCTATCTTTAAAGGGCCTATCCCGGTTTATCTGCGTATCGACACCAAAACTTATAAAAGCGTTCAAATTTTGGTCGGTGAAGACCTCTTTGTCACGCCCAACCGTAATTTATTTGAAGAACTGAAGGATATGGTCGGCGACGATAAATTTTCCGTAACCTTATAAGTTCAATAGACTTAAGGTGCCGCCTTTGGCGAGCCTCGCCCTTCATTCTAGGAAATATAGAAAAGGGCGGGCCCTTCGTAAGTTATTTGATTTTATATAGTTGGAAAATTTGGATAAGAATTATTGCTTGACACCGTAAGCCCTTGTTGCTACCATACTTGCGGTTATCAGGAGGTGACCAATGACTAAAAAGGACATAGTCTTAAGAATTACGGACGCGACAGGGATCAAACAGGTCGATGTTAAAAAGATCGTCCAAAAAACGTTTGATATCATCATTGAAAGCCTTGTACGCGCGGAAAAAGTAGAACTCAGGAATTTTGGCGTTTTTAAGATCAAAGAACGACGCGCCCGTTTTGGACGAAATCCCCGTACCGGTGAAAGCGTTCCTGTCCCTCCTCGCAAGGTTGTTATTTTTAAGCCTGGCCTGGAAATGAAACACAAAATTAGATAATTTCCAGACAGAACTTCTTGAATTGTAATAGATTAGCTAAGAATTCAAGACGGCTTTTAAAGAAAGTTAGAAATTTTATCTGTATTTCAAAAAAGGGCGGAGGCTATAAAAGACTTCGCCCTTCACTATTAATATGCCTGAAAAAATATTAGTCCCGCGCGGTACCAAAGATATCCTCCCGGATGAGATCCCACGATGGTTAGGTATCGAAACCACTTCCCGAAAGATCTTAAAGAATTTCGGTTATAAAGAGATCCGTACACCCTTTTTCGAAGAAACCAGTCTTTTTAAACGCTCTTTAGGCCAGACCAGTGATGTGGTCACTAAGCAGCTCCTGGAACTTGTTTCTCAAAAAGAGGATGGCGGCTTTGCCTTACGGCCTGAAGGCACGGCCTCGATCGTCCGTTCTTATATCGAGAACAGCTTGGATAAAAAGGAAAGCCTTTCAAAATTGTTTTATCTGGGGGCCATGTTCCGAGGCGAGCGGCCGCAAAAGGGAAGGTTAAGACAATTTCACCAGATCGGGGTGGAGGCCATCGGCCCGGGTTCAAGTTTTCCGTATTTGGACGCGGAGGTCATTGCCTTGAGCGCCAATTTATTACGGGCCTTTGGTTTGGATAATTTTACCGTGCATTTAAACACGCTCGGCACCAGCTCCGATAAGGCAAATTTTAGTAAACTCCTGCAAAAACAACTGAAACCCCAATTAAGGAATCTCTGCGAGAACTGCCAGGACCGTTTTGAGCGCAATGTGTTAAGGATCTTAGATTGCAAGAATAGAGAATGTAAGGCGATCGTGGATAAACTGGAGATCGGGGATGCGTATTTATCTGAGGAAAGTAAAACATATTTTGAAAAGGTCCAAGAGGCGCTCAAAAGTTTAAATGTCGCTTATGTGGTTTCTTCTAAATTGGTCAGAGGCCTGGATTATTACACGCACACGGTTTTTGAGATCACGCACAGCGGCCTGGGAAGCCAGGATGCCTTAGGCGCCGGCGGACGTTACAATGACCTGGTCAGCCAATTAGGCGGGCCGCAAGTCGATGCCATGGGTTTTGCATTGGGCGTGGAACGGATCTTGTTGGCGCTTCCCGAAGAAGCAAAAGATGAAGGCTGCCTGGATCTTTTTATTGTCAGTTTGGATGAGGCATTGTTTCAGAAGGCGTTCCAGATCTTAAATGACCTGCGGGCCAAAGGCATCAGCTGCGATATCAGTTTTCGCATGTCATCCATGAAGAGCCAGATGCGCCAGGCGGATAAAACCAAGGCCCGTTACACCATGATCTTAGGCGAGGATGAATTGAAAAAAGGGGTCGTGACTTTTAAAAATATGAAAACCGGGGAACAAACCCAGATTAAAATGGACGATACCACGAAAATGACAACGCTGTTATTAAAACAATGATTGCGCAGATTTTATAAAGAGATTACGCAGATTGAAGCAATCTGTGTAATCAAATTTTAATCGGTGTAATCATGTGCATTATATTATCAGAAAGGCAGTAATATGTTACGTACGCACACCTGCGGGGAATTAAGAAAAGAACAAAAAGACAACGAAGTGACATTGTGCGGCTGGGTCGCGGCCCGGCGTGATCACGGTAAATTGATCTTTATCGATATACGCGACCGATATGGTTTGACTCAGGTTGTGTTTGTCCCCTCGGTAAGTCCCAAGGCCCACGAACAGGCGCAGAAATTAGGCCCGGAATTTGTCGTTAAGGTCACGGGAAAAGTTTCCGTCCGTCCACCGAAAATGGTCAACCCGAATCTTCCCACGGGGGAAGTTGAAGTCACGGCCCAGGATCTGGAAATCTTGAACCCCAGTCAAGTCCCTGTGTTTGAGATCAATGATACGGTGGAGGTCACGGAAGAATTGCGTTTGATGTACCGTTATCTGGACCTGAGGCGGACAAAAATGTTGCAGACCATGCTGCTGCGCCATCAGCTCTGCAGTGTGATCCGAAATTTTCTAAACCAGGAGAAATTTATTGAAGTGGAAACGCCCGTGTTGACCAAGTCAACCCCGGAAGGCGCGCGGGATTTTTTGGTGCCGTCGCGATTGAATGTGGGAGAATTTTTTGCCCTGCCGCAATCCCCGCAATTATTCAAACAGATATTGATGGTGTCAGGTTTTGACCGGTATTTTCAGATCGTTAAATGTTTTCGTGACGAAGACCTGCGGGCGGACCGCCAGCCGGAATTCACCCAGCTGGATATGGAGATGTCTTTCGTCACCGAAGAGGATATCTTTAGTTTGACCGAGAGACTGTTCAAAGAAATTTTTAAACAGGTCAAAGGCATTGACCTTGCGATCCCTTTTCCGCGCATGACGCATCAGGAAGCCATGGCCAAGTACAAAAGCGATAAGCCCGATATCCGTAAGAATCAAGAAGACCAAAATGAGTTCGCTTTTCTCTGGGTGACGGATTTTCCTTTATTTAAGCACAATACGGAAGAAAAACGCTGGGACAGCGAGCATCATCCGTTTACCTCGGTCCATCCGGAGGATGTTGAACTTTTGAAGAAACGCGATCTGGGCAAGGTGCGTTCGCGCGCCTATGACCTGGTCTTGAACGGAAATGAGATCGGCAGCGGATCGGTGAGAATTCATAATAGAGAACTGCAGCAGGAGATATTTGATATAATAGGCCTGAGCAAAGAGGAGGCACAGAAGCGTTTCAGCTTTCTTTTAAAGGCCTTTGAATATGGGGCGCCGCCGCACGCCGGCGTGGCCTACGGGATCGACCGGTTGGTCGCGCTTTTAGCGGGATTGGATTCGATACGCGACACTATTGCCTTTCCCAAAACACAGAAAGGCAATTGTCCCTTGACCGACGCACCTTCCTACGTGGACGAAAAACAGATCCGGGATTTAGGAATAATGTTAGTAAACAAGGCCGTCAAAAAAAATGATTAATGACGAGCCGGTCCGCCACAATTCTTGGCGGAAAGAAAAATGCGGGGGGCTAAAAATGTTTAAATCTTTTTTAAAGATATTCTTTGGTTTTATTCTTTTAACAGCGATGACGGGCTGCAGTTATAAACTGAAAGCCTATTCTCAGGTGCGCGACCGGGTCGACATCGATATGCCGGGCAGTCGCGGTTACGCCGCAACCGGAGAATCCGCTACAGCCAAGAAAACGCGAAGAGTTTATGTGGTTGAATTTGTCAAAGAACCGCAGGAAGAAAAAAACCCGGCCCCGAAAGCGGCCAGTTCCGTAAAGCAAGACGGGTTAAATTATCAGACCGTTGAGTCGGTGCCGCATTTTGATGTGGTGGATGAAGAAAAAGGGGCCACGGCGGCTCAGGAAAGGCCGTCCTATCCGGTCGTGGATGGTTATGTCCAGTATACGGTGGAAAAGGACGACACCCTGCAGGGAATTTCCAAAAAGTTTTATGACAATTACAGCAGCTGGACCAAGATCTACGATGCCAATAAAGAAAAGATCGAAAATCCCAACGTCTTACGGCCGGGTACAGTGATCCGGATCCCGCAGGAAAAATAAAGAGAAAAGGGTTTATGGAACGGAACATATTTTTTGCGAGTAATAAAGACCTGCAAAGGCTCTTTGGGAAATACGACCAGAATTTAAAATTGATCGAACAGGAACTGGGGGTCAAGATCTTCCGCGTTCATGACGGCCTTAAGGTCAGCGGGCCCCAGGATAAGATCGCCAAGGTGGGAGACCTGCTGGATTATCTGTCTGATATTTTAGAAAGCGGCCGGGAGATCAAAAAAAGCGACATCAGTTTTGCCCTGAGGATGGCGGACGCGGAGAAGGGTGTCGATTTTAAGCAGTTGGCCAAGGAAAAGATCGAGGTCTCCATTAAAGGCGGGCTGGTCACGCCGAAAACCAAAGGCCAGATCGAATATGTCGAAGCGATCAAGCAATACGATATTGTTTTCGGCATAGGCCCCGCCGGGACCGGAAAGACCTATTTGGCCATGGCCATGGCGGTCAATGCCTTAAAAAAAGGATTGGTGCGCCGTATTATTTTGACCCGGCCGGCCCTGGAGGCGGGAGAAAATTTAGGGTTTTTGCCGGGAGATATGGTGGAGAAGGTGCTGCCCTATCTGCGGCCTTTGTACGACGCCCTGTACGATATGATCGAAGCGGAGAAGGTGGAGCAATTTACCGAGCGCAATGTCATTGAGGTCGCGCCGTTGGCTTACATGCGCGGACGCACGTTAAACGATGCCTTTATTATCCTGGATGAAGCGCAGAACAGTACGCCGTTTCAGATGAAGATGTTCTTGACCCGTCTGGGTTTTGATTCCAAGACGGTCATCACCGGCGATATCACGCAAAGCGATCTGCCGAAAGGCGCGCCCAATGGTTTGGTTGAGGCGATGAAGGTGCTGGCCCATATCCCGGACATAAAATTCGTTCAATTAACCGGCGACGATGTGGTCCGCCACGAGTTGGTGCAAAAGATCATCGAGGCTTATGAGAAATCAGGTTAAGAAAAGCGGCGCCAGTTATACGCCCGTCATTTGGAGCGTTGTCCTGCTTTTTTTGTTGACGGGTTTTTGCATGAT
>MHFY01000006.1:11136-11432 GCA_001805375.1 Omnitrophica WOR_2 bacterium GWA2_47_8
CTTTATAATGACCTTCAGCTGGCGTATATTGTGTCCCTTTTAAGCAGTATTTTTGTCTCGCTGATCCTGGGGCTCAATTTGCCGATGATGGTGTCTTTTTTTATCGGGAGCTTGACCGGTGTGTATTTGGTCAAGACCGCCCGGTTTAGGAGCCATTTGATCAAGGCCGGCTTTTACGTCGGGCTGATGCAGGTTTTTTGCGCCTTTCTGCTGAACTATAATCAGGATTTTGTATTCTCTAAATTTTTTGTGATCAATTATGTGAAGCCATTTATGATCAGCGGATTTTTAGCGGC
>MHFY01000007.1:0-1101 GCA_001805375.1 Omnitrophica WOR_2 bacterium GWA2_47_8
CTAATAACTAAACGGCACTTGAGGATGAACTTTGAGGTAATCTAGATATGTCCTCAAGGTTTAAAATAATCTCTTGACAGAAAATTTTTTTTTTGCAAGAATGTAATCAACTCTCTGCTCGGAGAGTTGATTCAATCAGGTTCTTAACTATATGAAAAACATATACCTTCTAAAAGATCTGGCAAGAATTAGTCACTTCTCCACCTATACCTTGAAATACTATCTGCAATTAGGATTATTTGAGGAAATCGGCCGAAGTCCCACCACCAATTTCCGTTATTTTGACGATACAACCATTGATCGGCTCAAACAAATAAGGGAAATGCGGCTTAAAAAAATGAATATAAAGAGCATTAAAATGACTTTATCCGAAGGCATCGCTGAATGAGCTATTACACAACCCTACACTTAGAGAAAGAGCCCTTTTCAACCAGCCCGGATCCCGCCTTTTTTTACCTTTCCTCGGGCCATAAAACAGCCTTGAGTAAGCTTGAAATTGCCATACGTTTAAAACGGGGTTTAAGTTTGATCTTGGGCGATGTCGGTACAGGAAAAACGACCCTTTCCCGGACCCTTTTTCAGAATTTTCATGAGGAAGAGGACGAATATATCTTTCATATGATCCTGGACCCGGATTTTAAGTCAGAATACCAATTTTTGACCCATTTAACAAAATTGTTCGGGGTCAGCCCCTATTTTCGTTCCACCATCGATCAACGGGAGGTCATTGAGAAGTATTTATTCCAAAAATGCGTGGAAGAGCAAAAGACGGTTGTTTTATTGATCGATGAGGGCCAAAAGTTGAGCCTGCCGATATTAGAAATTTTAAGGACCCTGCTTAACTTCGAGACCAATGAGCAGAAGATGCTACAGTTGATCATTATGGCGCAGATGGAGTTACTTCCCAAGATCCAAAAGATCCGTAATTTCATGGACCGGGTGAGTTTGAAATATATCATCAATCCCTTGGATGAAAAAGAAACAGCCGAGATGATCAATTTTCGTTTAAAACAGGCCGGATACAGCGCCGAGCGCAGCTTGTTTTCCCATGAGGGAATAAAGAAAATTTATGAACATACTTTAGGTTATCCTCGACAAATT
>MHFY01000007.1:1147-1571 GCA_001805375.1 Omnitrophica WOR_2 bacterium GWA2_47_8
AAAGAAAGCGGGTACCCCTGTACAAGGCGCCGCTCATCTTGGCAAACAAGGTGACCTTGCTTTTTCGAATCTTCAGGCGCTGTGGGGAACTTCCACCCGGGGCGTGGATGGATTAAATTTAATTAACAGGGTCCTTATCGTTGTATCGGTTGTTTTATGCGGTTATATCATCATCAAGGGGTTGTTCGGCAGTTTGCCGGTCCAGGATAGGGATCCCTTGGAGGCGGAAGTCTCTGTTCCCTCTCAAGGGGAAGAGCCAGTAGTTGAATCCCCGGTCATAGAACCGCTTCAATATGACCAATATTCAAAAGATTTTGAGAATAGAGATTTGTTTAACACTTCCCTGTACGCCCCAGGGCCAATAGGGGCGGTTCCGGTTGAAAATACGCAGGCGGCTCCGCCGGCTGTGAATCCTCTGCAGAAT
>MHFY01000007.1:1650-4492 GCA_001805375.1 Omnitrophica WOR_2 bacterium GWA2_47_8
TGCACCTTGGCGAAGAGGCCAATGGCGTGACGGTCCAAAACATTGAGGAAAGCAAGGTCAAGGTCCTTTATCAGGGGCAGAGTGTTGAACTTTCATTAACCCCCCCCATAAAATGATGTACTTATTTTCTCTAAATATTATTAGATGTAATCAGTCCTTATCCCAATTTCATCTAAACGGTTGGGATTACATTGAAGGAAAATTGGGATGAAAATAAAACCATCCATATTTTTATTTATTTGTTTAATGACAGGCGTAAGTCTTTTTGTGCGGGAAGGTGTTTTATTCAGCGAGCCGGATGAGTATTTGAACAATGTGCAATCGGCCCTGGATGCGTTTGAAAATCAGCCGCCTCAGCTCGAAAATGCCCAGCAGGCCCAGGTCTCGGAGGATTGGCCGGAGCTCAACGATCGGCAGGATACACAACCAGCAGTCCAAGAAAATCTTCCTGAACCGGTACCGCTTGTTCAAGGCAATGCCACTGCTGATCAGAATGCCGGTGTGCCGCGAGGCCAGGAGACCTTCATTGATGTCCTGGAATTAAAGGACATGGATATTCAGGATTTCCTGAAATTGATCGCCAAAAAGAGCGGGCTGAATATCGTCGCCGGCTCCAATACCAAGGGACGCGTGACGATCTATTTAAAGGATGTCACCGTGCGTGATGCCATGCAGATCGTCTTAGAGGCCAATGATCTGGCGTATGTGGAAGAAGGCAACATCGTTAAGATCATCCCGGCCCAGGAATATTTATTGAAATACGGCTATAAATTCGGAGAAAAAGTCACAACGAAGATCTTTCAGCTGAAATACGCGAATGTTCTGGATATGGTCACGGTCTTGAATCAGCTGAAAAGCCCGATGGGAAAGGTTATTTTTGACCATAAGAGCAACACTCTGGTTTTGATCGATACCCCCGACAAGGTCCAGGAGATGGAAAATCTCATTGTACGGGTCGATGTTCCCATCGAGACCGAGGTGTTTGAATTAAGCTACGCGCCCGCCAAAGACGTGGCGGATAAATTAAGCGAAGTCGTAACGGTCAATGTGGGACGGATCAAATTTGATGAGCGTTCGAACCGTATCGTTGTCACCGACACCAAGACCAAGATCGAGGACATCCGGAAATTGGTCAAGGCCTTTGATATCAAGGAAAAACAGGTTTTGATCGAGGCGAAAATAATCCAGATCATCCTCGATAACGACCATAAAATGGGCGTGGATTGGGAGGCGATCGTCCAGGATTATCATAATTTAGATCTGGTCACGGATTTTGATGTTTTGACCAGCACCGAGAAAAAAGGAAAATTAAGCATCGGGACCTTATCCAGCGATGACTATACCTTTTTGATAGAAGCCTTAGAAACCGTGGGGGAGACGAATATTTTGTCCAGCCCGAGCATCACCGCGGTGAACAATAAAGAAGCGAAGATCTTGGTCGGGACCACCCAGCCGTATGTGACAACGACCACAACGACCCCTGCTTCCGGGCCGACCACGACGGCCGAAACGATCAACTTTATCGATGTGGGGGTCAAGCTCTTTGTCACGCCGACCATCCATCAGGATGATTACATTACCATGAAGATCAAGCCCGAGGTCAGTTCCGTGACGAGCACGCTGGAAACCTCGCAGAATAACAGCATCCCTATCGTTGATACATCTCAGGCCGAAACGGTCGTGACGGTCAAAGATAATGTCACCATCGTTATCGGCGGGCTCATCAAAGAAGAAAAGCTCGATACGATAAAAAAGATCCCGTTCTTGGGCGATATCCCCTTCTTTGGTGCGGCGTTCCGCAGTTTTAACAAATCTTTAACTAAAACCGAATTGGTCATCTTTTTGACACCGAAGATCATCACCGGCGATGTGGAAGCCAATCGCCGTTTAGGGAATATACAGCGGAATTTTGCTACGCCGTTGACCCGTCCGGATGATCATGAAGATCAGGAAGATCAAGGCAACCAAGGGTACTTAGAATAAGAGGTCTTTATGGGCAGAATCGGCATTACGGAAATTATTTTTATCGTCCTGGTGATCGTTCTTCTTTTTGGGGCGCAGAAACTTCCCGAGATCGGAAGCGCGATCGGGAAGGCCCTGAAAGAATTTAAAAAAGCGGGCAGAGACATCCAGGATGAGGTGAAAGACATTACCGAAGAAAAAAAGAATGGACCCAAGGCGTAACCTTTCTTTTATCGGGCATCTTGATGAATTAAGACATAGGATGATTCAAGTATGCGTTTGCGGTCTTATTTCCTCTATTATTTTTTATCAATTTGTTGACCCCATCCTTGATTTTCTCATTAAACCCGTCGATTACCTGGTCTTTACTTCACCTTCGGAAGCCTTTGCCACCAAGGTCGGTGTCTCTTTGTTCGGGGGGTTTTTACTGAGCCTGCCTTTTACCCTCTATCAGGTGTGGCAATTCGTTTCACTGGCCTTGTCAGAAAAGGAAAAAAAATATATCACGGTCATAGCGCCATTGTCTTTTTTGTGTTTTGCCGCGGGGGCCGCGTTTGCCTATTTTGCGGCCATCCCGATGTCCCTTAATTTTTTGATGGCCTTTAAAAGCGACCGGATCGTCCCCATGATCACGGTAGAAAAATATTTTTCCTATGTGAGCTCGATGATCTTGGCCTTCGGCGTTGTTTTTGAACTGCCGGTCATTTTATTCTTTCTGAACAAGATCGGTATCGCAACGCTTGAATTCCTTATCCAGAAACGAAGGCATGCCATTGTGCTTATTTTAATAGTCAGCGCTATTGTCACGCCGCCTGATATGTTCAGCATGCTCGTCATGACAGTCCCGCTGATTGCCCTGTATGAGATCAGCATTCTGGTC
>MHFY01000007.1:4501-10291 GCA_001805375.1 Omnitrophica WOR_2 bacterium GWA2_47_8
CCCGCAACGGATAAAGTCTCCCCAGAACAAGCTTTAAAGATCGCGGAGGATTCCAAAGAGGTCAAGGCCTTCTTAAACCTGAATATTGAGGATTGGGAAGACTGTATCTCCCAGAAGGTCGAGAAGCCTTGTGATAGCGGCTGGGTCACCTGCATTGAGGATGCCTGGGTGGTCAAATATTTCTTAAAGGGATCGTGCGCCCCGTTATTCGACGAGCGATTGGGCGTGACACTTTTGATCGATGCCAAGAACGGAAATATTATTTCGCGTTTCCCGGAAGTCATGTATTTTGAGGACCAAGGATACTGCATGGAGGATTATGATTGTTCAGGGTCAAAGAAAGACGGCCGCTGTAAGAATTTTATTTACATCCGAAGCGAAGAAAAAGACAGCGGATCCGGGGCGGACTGCCAATGCCAGGATAACAAATGTATAAAACGTTAATAAAGTCTTGAATTTGAGGTTTTTTAATATATACTGATTTTGCAAAAGGAGAATCCCATATGAAAATCGAAGATATCCGTGAATTATTGAAAGATAAAAGGGTTATTGAGGAGATCAATAAACATTTATGGATCGAGAGTCAAAAGGCAGGTTACAGTATCGGCATTGAAAGAGCGACGGATGAGTGGATAAGGCTTTATGCCGAAGGTTGGATGCGCTATCACATGCCGCAGCGTTATCAGGACAAGAGGAAGGGCAGATAAGTATTTCTTATAGGGATTTTCCCCCGCTGTTTTGCTTTAGGCAAAACAGCGGGGGTTTTCTTTTATGGGGAAGATCTAGACATTTTTTTGATAGCTGCCCCGTTCAGCAAAAGAACAATGATCAAAAGGCAGATCACGCTAACGGCCATCCCCTTGTAAAATGACGCGGGATAAAAAATAAACCTCACCCGGTGTTTCCCTTTATTTAAGAAAACCGACCGCAAAAGCGTGTCGGTAATAAGGATGGTGTCGGGCTTATTATCCACCAGGACCTTCCACTCCGGATGATAGGTGTCGCTTAAGACCAGAAGCCCCGGATGCTCCATCTCGACGTCAATGATGACTTCATTGGGGCTGTACGTGATAATGCGGGCGGTGGAATTGTCTTTGACCGGCGCTTTATTAAGGACAGAAAGAATGAGGGGGTTGGTGCTGTGATTAAGGACGGCAAATTCGCGTAAATAGATCTGAAAACGCCTTAGGATAAGATAGGCTTTTTCTTCTTCGGGCTCGAAGACGACCCGGTGGACAATAAAGGCCCTGGGAAAGGCATCGGCGCGGGGATAAATATCCACCTCGCTTTTATAAACGGTCGGCGTTCTAAATTTGTTTTCTTCTTTGAAAGGGATCAGCATCTTCGCCATCGTGGCGGTATTTGGAGTGATCGTGTATTTGACATTGAGAAGGTCCAAAAAAGGCGTACCCATCGTCAAGGGGACCGTGCGTAAGGCGGGCGGGCGTAAATCGGCCTTAAAAATATTACTGTTGATGAGATTATTGACAAAATTAACAAAACGTTTGGACAATAGGCTGCAAAAAACTCCCAGGTCATCCACTTCCAATCCCGTTGCTGTGTCCGGATAAAAGGCCCAAAGATAACCGTAGGCGCGGCCCCGTTCGGGCTGGCTTTCCAAGAATTTAATATAAGGCGGTTTGGTAAAAGAGTTAAAGCGTCTGGGCCGTTCGCGGTGGATATACAGAAATAATTCCAGGAATATTAAACCCAAAAGCAGCAGAGCGATGTGTTCTCTCTTTAAGATGTTCTTATCTTTTAGAAATAAAATGGCCTGTAGTATTAAAAGAACGCCTACGGTGAAGAGGCTTGCTTTTACGGAGAGGGGAAAATGAGGAGCGTTTCTGTTAATGAAAAGGTAAATGGCCACGACAAGCAAAAGCCCGACGCTGTAAAAGAGGCCCTTGGTAAAGACCTTTTTATTCAAAAGAGCGGTTTTCACTCCCATGCCGGTTAAAACAGCAAAAGTAAAGGCCGCCAAATGCGGCGTGTGGATCGCATAACGGCAGACGCTGAATAAGGGAAGATGGCCTATCCAATTGATGTAAAAAAATCCGTAGGCCTTGCTGATAATAAGGAATCCCAAGATAAAGAAAAAATAGTTTAACCCTTTCTTATGATTGTTCCACAGACTTAGAACAGAAAGTCCGATCGGTAAAACCCCTAAATATCCTCCCCACCAGCCGGCAAATTCGAAGCTGTACTTTAAGTTTTCTTTTTGGAAGAAATGCGGCACGATGATCGAGAGGATCCTTTCACGGACTTCTTCGTTAAAGAGCCCGACATTATCCGGGTGGCCATGCCACAATTCAGTAAAAAGATTATAGAGAAATGGAAACAGGACCACGGAGGAAAGCCCCACCCCTAAGACGTAACCTAGCGCGGTGTAAAGAACGAGTTTTGGGATAGAGGCAACGCGTTTCCTCAGGGACCAAGCCCGGTAGAGAAGAAATAAGATCCCATAAACATTGACCAGGAAAATGTGTTCCGGATGCCCGGCAAAGAACGTTAACCCGACGGTCAAGGCTAAATAAGCCGCGTGCTTTAAGTCTGTTTTCTTAATGAGCTCATTGAGGGTCAAAAGCAGAAGCGGGGTCAGGATATCCACATTGACAGTCCAGTACTGCAGTAAAACCATGGGCCCGCTTAACATGAACGTTATCCCGGCGGTCAAGGAAGGGATCTTTTTAAAGCCGAGCCGGCGCATGAACAGAAAGCAGAGAAACCCCGCCACAAAGAAACGGCTTAACATGAGCGCATCCCAGGCGTACATTTCCGGCAGAATATAGACCAAAAATGTTAAAGGGAAAAAGATCGCCGTCTCCATCATGGCAATGAGCGGAAACCCGCAGGCCTGATGAGGGTTCCAGAAAGGCAGGATCCCTTTCCTTAAATTGTTGCGGATAAATTCATAGATGGGCTCTTCCAGGATAGCGCCATCGGTGCCGTTGACCGGGACCCAGCGAGGTTTATTGTTTGCCTGCTCATAGGGCCCGGTTTCCAGGACCTGGGCGGTTGAGGTCGTTACCTTGAAGGTCTTTCCTAAGAATATGACATCATAAAAACTTATGGCGAGAAGTATGCACAGGAGAGCGGCCACGCATAAGTTTTCTTTTTTGAGGCATTGATCCATATTGGTCATTTAGCTTTCTTTTTTTTGCCAATGAATAGAGAAACATAAAAAGATCACAGAGGGCATTAAATAAAAAAAGATCCTTTCGACCGTCCGGGTCAACCGCCACGTCAGGTCAAAATGCGTGGTCGTAAGATAAATGAAGAGAAGGATCCCCAGATAACCAGTGAAAAATAAGGTCAATATTCTATTTTCTCCTCTAAAGTAATCGCGTAATTTGAGGGCGATCAAGATCCCGATAAAGATCCACAGAAAATGCCAGCGGGGATTGACGGTCTCAAGGATAAAGAATTCTATAATGGTTTTTAATCCATTCCAACCAAAATAATTGTGCTGGCCGGTTGAGGAAAAATTGAGGATATCCCGGTTGGGCGGTGCGAGAAGGAATTTGAACACCAGCGTTGCCGAGAGTGTTGTCAAAAATCCGCCGGTAAACGGAATAAACAAGGGGTCCTTTTTCTTGCGTTTGACTAGAAAATGATCGATCGCATAAAGGCCGATCAGTAAGAGGCTCAAAGCGATCCCCTCGTTCTTGGTAAAGGCCAATAAACCTAAAAATAAGCCGGTTAAGGTCGCTGTTCCTTTGTCTTGGGAAGGGATCATTAATTTTAAAGTGATAAAGCCTGCTAAAAGATAAAGGCCTAAAAGGATGTCCGTATATTGCGACGTGGCCATCATGATGTAATAAGGATGGGATAGCAATAGAGCGCACGCCAGCAGGGCTATTTTTTTATCGATAAAAAGTTTTAACCCTCCCAAGAGTGTCCATCCGCAAAGAAGCGCTAAGACCACGGATGTTGTTAAGGTGACGGTCGTTAGATCCTGCGCGGTGTCGAAGGCGAAAAGGTACGCGTTAATACACGGGAGTAAAAGCGGATAATCCGGCTGGGTATGCCAGTGAAGCTGAAAAATGTCCTTCCAATGATCTGCGCCGTATATTAGAAATTTTAATTTCATGTTCCATAGAGACCACGCGTCCCATTCGCCAAAGGGATGCTTCTGCGCAAAGTACGAAAGGATCACGGTTAGAGTTAAGAATAAGAGAATAACGGTTATGCTAAAAGGATCCCAGGGGTTAAAGCTTATGCTTTTTAAGGCATTGAATTTTTTACGGAAAAAACTCAAAAAGATGAGCCCGGATAATAGACCCAGATTTTCTATAATAATAAGCGCTGGATCAAAGCGGCCGTATAAGAGCAGGCCATAAAAGGTCAAAAGCCCGCTGATCCCTAATCCTAAACTCAATCCCAACGCGCAATGCAGGCCCGGAGGGAGAGAAGAAGGACGTTTCAGGAGATTGAGGATGGCACAATATCCGAGTAAAAATGAAATAAGATAGGCGAAGAAAACCATTAATGACCTTTTTCAGCCAATATTTTTCCGTAGGGAGTGACATGGACCGGCACGGCTCCGATATTTTCTGCCATGGCTAACCCCCGTGTTAGATTTGAGCTATCCACTATAGTGAACCGGTTTGCGCTGTTGCCCAATTCCAAGACCATGGGGGCCAGGATGTATTGGGCTTCGAGAAATTTTCCGTCATTGCCTTCGGGGGACATATCCTTATCCGTGATAAACCCGACGCGGCCGGTATCCTTAAGCTTGAGCTTAAGCTCGGTAAATTCATAGCCTGGTTCTTGGACCGGGGAGGTCTTGCCCTTTTCAAAGATCACAAAGAGATTTAAAAGGTAGATGAGCTGGACCAGGATCAGGAAAAATACCAGGCTGATGGAGATGATTTTTACCGCGGAATTCGCTTTTATGGCCATAAATTGATACCATTGTACTATGAAAATAAAGTTAGGAGAAATGAAACAATTTCTGCCTTCCCTTTATATCCATGTTCCTTTCTGCCGGAAGAAATGTTCTTATTGTTCTTTCGTTGTTTCCATCGGCCAGGAACAGCGGATGGATGCGTATCTCGATTGCCTCAAGAAAGAAGCGCAGCCGCATGCCCATACGCCGGTTAAAACAGTTTATATCGGCGGGGGGACGCCGACCCTGCTTGACATCCCGCATTTAAAAAAGCTGCAAAAGATCATCAAGCAGTCTTTTAAATTCAGCGAAGAGGCTGAAGTCACCATCGAATCCAACCCGGAAGGATTGGATGAGGAAAAGATAAAATGTTTACGGGATTTGGGTTTTAATCGCGTGAGTTTGGGGGTACAATCGTTAAATGACAAGTATTTAAAATTTTTAGGCCGGGTGCATGACGCGGCAAAGGCAAGGAAGGCCTTTGTCCTGCTGCGCAAAGCCGGTTTTAAGAATGTCAGCGTGGACCTGATGTATGATTTCCCTCAGCAGAGCATGGCGGAACTCAAAAAGGACCTAAAGGACATGACCGCCTTAGGGGCCG
Organism: Omnitrophica WOR_2 bacterium GWA2_47_8; assembly: GCA_001805375.1. GTDB lineage: Bacteria > Omnitrophota > Gorgyraeia > Zapsychrales > GWA2-47-8 > GWA2-47-8. Next base: position 9,991 of record MHFY01000007.1, read on the forward strand.
ATCACGTTTCTTTGTATGCCCTGACCATTGAGGAGAACAGTAAGTTCTTTGTTCAAAATTTGAAATTACAAAAGGATGCAGTTCAAAAAGACCGTTACGAGCTGGTGGCCGCCACTCTAGAAAAAAACGGGTATCAGCAGTACGAGATCAGTAATTTTTCAAAGAAGGGAAAACAGTCGAAACATAACCTCAATTATTGGACCGGCGGGGATTATATCGGCTTAGGGATAGGGGCACATTCGCATAAAAGTGGGCGGCGGTCTTGGAACATCGCGCGGTTGACCGATTACATCAAAAGGAT
>MHFY01000007.1:10303-13108 GCA_001805375.1 Omnitrophica WOR_2 bacterium GWA2_47_8
AAGCGCGGAAGAGGGTTTTGAAGCATTGTCCCCCCAGGAAAGATTGATGGAAACATTATTGGTCGGCCTTCGGATGAATGAAGGAGTGAATGTCATGGATTTGCAAAAAACTTTCCGATTTCCGTTTCCGGACGGATTTTTAGAAAAGGTCAAGGAATTCGCGAAAGCCGGTCTTTTGTCTCTTAAGGGAGATCGGTTAAAGGCCACGCTTAAAGGAAAATTGATCCTGGATGAAATATGTTCTCGCCTGATCTGACCTCAAAATATAAAAAGGAAATATTAGCGGCCGTTCTATTGTTCGTTGTCCCCTTTCTGCTTTATGGGCCCAAGCTTAACAATGAATTCTTCATCGATGATCACGATCTGATAAAAGATATACGGTTTTATACTTTAAAAACTATCCCCGTGCTTTTTGCCGTCGGCAAGACCGAGGCCTATCATTACCGTCCGTTATCCAGTGTTGTCCGGGTGATCCAGTATCACTTCTTCCAAGACAAGCTTGTGTATTATCGTGTCATGCAGCTTTTGGTCTTCAGCCTTTGCTCTTTGCTGGTCTTTGCCATGCTCTATGAGATCTTTAAGAATTACTACGCGGCCCTGTTGGCGGCTGTCATTTTTGCCATGCACCCCTTAAATAGCCTGTATATCTTTCATACCGGGACTTTTGAGATGGTGTGGGCGTGCATATGTTTGATCTTCAGCACACTTTATGGCTGGCGCTTTTTACAGGCAGGGGGGCGTTCTTATCGGGTCTTAAGTGTCGCTCTTTACGGCGCCGCTATCCTTTTTCAGGAGATCAATCTGGTCTTTCCGTTATATGCCGTCCTTATTTTCTATTATTATCATAAGGATCTGAAGTTCGCTGCTGCTTGGTCTTTTGTAAAGCCCTATTTTTATCTGGCATTAGCTTATTTTTCTTTTCGTTTGTTTTTTGTCGAATTTTTGTCCATTATCGGGGAGAATCCCCGGTTCCGTACTATTTCTTTTCCCGACTATACGGCTTCCGTCATTCAGGGTGTGAACTGGCTTATTCAGAAGCTCATATACCCGGTTGATTTTGCTTTTATTACCAATCTTTCGCCGGCTTCCTTGACAGGGATCATTTTCTTTATTCTGGGTGCTGTAGTTTTTATAGCGGCGAGCTGGAAACTCAGCCAATCTTCAAGGGATAAAGTATGGCTGGTCAGTTTTCTATGGTTGGTTATAGGTTTTTTCCCGATCGTTCTGGCTGTTTTTATTATGCCGGACCAGGGGCTGGTCATTGAAACCCATTGGTTTATTTTTTCATCGATCGGGTATTTTCTGTTCTTGGCGCTTGTGTTAGGGCGGATGGCGGAGCGGTTGCCGTACCGGCTGGGGATCGTCCTTACGGTGTTAACGGTCTTGTTTATTTTAAAACAAGCGCAGGGCTATCTTGTCTTTTGGCAAAGTGAAAAACAGTATTGTGAGAATTGGGTGAGATGGAGCCCGAATAACCGGCTGGCCAATTTTTTATTAGGGAATATTTATTCCGGAGAGGGGAAGACAGATAAGGCAGCGGAGTTTTATTATAAGTCGTTATCGAATCACGCGGTCGATGTGAAAGCTTACGCGAATTTGGCGCTCATGGAAACTATGAAAAGAAATTATCCCAAGGCGCTCTATTTTAATGAGAAGGCGCTGAGTTTTAATCCGCGTTCCGCCCTGGTTTATAACAATATCGGCATTATTTATTATCTGCAGAATAACTTCGCGGAGGCAAAAAAATATTTCGAAAAAGCCATAGAGACGGAACCCTATCTTTTAGAATCACGATTAAACCTGGCGGTTATTTATCATGCGGAAAAGAGGTTTTCTGAGGCAATCACCCTTTATGAGGACAATCTTAAGCTTGATCCGATCCATGAAGAGACGATCGATATCGCGATAAGGGTGTATCTTTTGACGGATCAGGCTGAGAAGGCTGATCCTCTGGCTCAACGTTTGCTGAAACAGGGAAGGCAGGTCCAGGTCTTAAACAATACGGCCGGGGTTTATGCCGAAAAAAAGATGACCGGCACGGCCCTGGCGTTATATACACGGGCCTTGCGGCTGGAGCCCAAGAATAAGGATACCTATCTCGAGCTTGGGAAACTTTACGGCAATTTGAACCAATTTGACCGGGCGATCGCCGTGTGGCGGGAAGGGATGAGGATCGACCCTGACGAGGAGCAATTTAAATCATTGATCTCCCAAGCCGAAAATCTCAAAAAAAGAGGAGATGCTAAACCCGGTGTTTAAATTCCAGAATATTTTTGCTCCGTTGATTCTTTTCTTGTGTGTCTTGGCGTATGTCCCGCATTTAAATCACGGCTTTGTGATGGACGATTATCCGCTCATTATCGACAACGCGAAAGTCCACAGTTTAAGCAGCATCCCGTCATTTTTTATCGACCCGATCAAGACCCACCACCCGCACTATCGGCCCTTGTCGGGAGTTGTGCGGACTTTACTTTACGCCGTTTTTCATGCAGAGGCTTTCTATTACCGCTTATTTAACCTTATTATTTATTATATTTATATTCTGCTGATCTATTATTTTGTCCGGCGGATCTCAAAGGATGAGACTGTTTCATTGTTAACGGCGGTTTTATTCGCGCTGCACCCTGTTAACATGCTCACAGTTCACCATGTCACGATAGGAGAATCGCTCTCAGCGGCGATGTTCTCATGGTTGAGTGTCTTATTGCTGTTTATGTTCTATCAAAAAGGCCTGTATAAATTTTATATCTTGAGCATTACAGCGTACTTTATGGCGCTTCTTTCCCATGAGATCCACATGATATT
>MHFY01000007.1:13151-14421 GCA_001805375.1 Omnitrophica WOR_2 bacterium GWA2_47_8
AGGGAGAGAAAGAGGTTTTTTCTGCACCTGATACCGTATGGCCTTCTGGCCGGGGGATATTTTGTATTGCGGCTTTTTGTCGCAAAAGTAACTGCGGGGATCACCCATCACGAAGGATTTTTAAGTATGTCCCTATGGAAGTATGTGGCCGTCTTTGCCCAGCTTAACACATGGTATTTATCCAAATTGATCTACCCGGATAATATCCTGTTTATGTGGAATACGAATGCCATTGATCATGTTGCGGCCCGGAATTTGGGGTTTTGGTCCGCTGCCGGGGCGATTGGAGGTCTGCTTTTTTATTGGCGTCGAGATATTAAAAGTTTTGCCCTGCTTTTATTTTTGATCGGGCTTGTCCCGGCAGGGTTAGGGATATTTACCATGCCTAGTATAGGATTTATTATTGAGCCGAATTGGTTTATTTTTCCCTCTGTCGGATACTTTTTGCTGGTTGCGGTGTATCTTTCCGGGCTGCGGGAATATTGGGACAAAAAGATCTGGGTGTTCGTTATTCTCTGTCTTGCGGCATTTTTTTATTTAAAATCGATCGCTCTTGCCAGTGTATTCAAAAATGACCGGCATTATTGTGAATATTGGATGAAGTTGCGGCCGCAAAATCCTATCCCCCGCATGAGGTTTGCCTTAGCCTGTTTAAAAGAAAAAGAATATGAAAGGGCGCTAGAGTATTTTAAAGAGATCATGCGCGAAAGTTCTTATGAACGAGAATGCATTCTTTATGGTATGGGACAAATGTATATCGAGCGGGGTGATTTGCCTTTGGCCAAGCAATATCTTGCCGAAGCACAGGCTATAAATCCCGTATTCGATTCTATCGACAACGCGTTGGGGACCATCGCGGTCAAGGAGGGGGATACAAAAATTGCAAAATCATATTTTGAAGAAGCCTTAAGAAAAAATCCTGCCGCGGTCATCAGTATGTTAAATGTCGCGGATCTGCTTCTTCAGGAAGGGCAGGTTCAGGATGCCATTGCATGGTATGAGCGGGCCTTGCAGACGGATCCCGCCCATTCGGAAAAGGAAAACACACTGGGAAAATTATCCGCTCTTTATGTGCAGATAAACCGGAATAAAGAAGCAGAAATATTGCTTAAGAAGGCCATCAAAGAATTTCCTAAAAATAAGGAAATGTATCTGCTTTATGGGATTTCTTTGGGCAATCAGGACCGTTTTAACGAAGCTGTGAGCGTATGGGAGCGGGGGGCGAAACTGGACCCCAAGGACGCGCGTTTTTCAGAGTATATTGCGAAAG
>MHFY01000007.1:14464-21049 GCA_001805375.1 Omnitrophica WOR_2 bacterium GWA2_47_8
CAGGGATTTGGGTAAGATTGAGTATTTGTCGTATGATTATTTGATTTCCCAAACATCTCAAGACAAGCATTTCCGGCCCTTTTTTTACGTCATTTTAATTTTTGTCTCACCGTTTATAAAAGCAAGTTTTTTGGGATTTCATGTTTTAAGCCTCCTTTTCTTTTGTATGTTCTGTCTCTTGATGTATGAATTTATCCTTCTTCTTTTTGAGGATGAACAATCAGCTTTTCTGGCGGTATCGTTGTTCGCCGTTCATCCCATTAATGTGATGATGGCCGGGTATGTCACGGGAAGCCTGGTCTCCGTTTACGGGATTTTCTTGCAATTGAGCGGGATAACGCTTATTTATTGGTGTAAGAAAAGGCAAAAGGTCTTTTATTATTTAAGCGTTTTATTTTATATCTTGAGCATCTTGTGTCACGAGGTCGCCTTTATAGGCCCGCTATATCTCTTAATGATATTATGGGTCCTTAACATGAAAGATAAGGCTAAGATCTTCCCGGCCATTTTGCCGTTCGCGGCGGTTTTTATTTTTTTTGTAGTGTTCCGCAGTTGGCATGCCAGTCTGTACGTGAGTGTCTTTAAAGTGATACAGACAAGCGGCGTGTCTTTCCTGAGTTATTTCCCTTCTTTGTTGAATTTGTACACCTGGTATGTCCTTAAGCTCATCTTCTTACGGGATATCACATTTATCTGGAATATTGATGTGCCGCAGGGCAATCTCGTGGTGTTGAATCTTTTATTCATCGGCATTGCAGCCTTTGTTATCTTTTTAATTGTTAAGAATTACTCCAATAAGATCTTTGTCCTCGGAATAAGCCTGTTTATGATCGGATTTATCCCTTCGTCTTTGGCCATCTTTACTATGCCGACTTTGGGTCTCATCATTGAGCCCCATTGGTTTTACTTTTCCTCGACAGGGTTTTTTATTCTGGTCAGCCAGGGGTTTTTAATTTTAAAGAAGAAAATACCATTAAGGGTATGGCAGGGGGTCTTTGTTCTTCTGATTTTAGGCTGTATTTTTATCACCCGGGGCTATAATTCTAAATGGATGGACCAGAAAAGTTTTTGTGAGGATTGGTTAAGGATATCCCCCGGCAATCCTCACGCGTCATTTTATTTGGCAGAAAGCCTGATGGAGCAAAAAGAATATGCCCGGGCATTGGAATATTTTCGCCAGATCATAGAAAGAACGCATCACCACTGGGATTGGGTTTACTATCAGATGGGATTAACCTATATAGAATTGGACGATCTTGTCTCTGCCAAGCAGTATTTGTTAAAGGCCTTCCAGGTTAATCCGTCTTCTGCGCTAGCCCTCAACGCCTTGGGGACCGTCTCTTTTCGGGAGAAAGATCTTAAAGCAGCCCGGGAATATTTTTTAAAGGCCTTAGAGAAAAATTCTTATTGTATGCCTGCGATGTTGAATCTCGCGGACCTTTATTGGATGAGTGAACAAAAAGATAAGGCCCTGGATCTATATCAAGAAATATTACATTTAGACCCGTTTCATAAAGAGAGAGAAGCTCTTATCCTTAAATTGGCCGTTCTATTGTTCGAAAAGCAAAGGTTCGCGCCAGCGCGGCCCCTTTTGGAAAGTTTTATTAAAGAATTCCCTGAAAATAGAGAGGGCTATCTTCTATACGGCATTGCGTTGGGAAATTCGGGTGATTTGGATAAGGCGATATTGGTTTGGCAGAAGGGAAAACAGTTAGACCCACAGGATGAGCGTTTTTTAAAGAATATCACAGAGGCCCAGGCGCTTCTTCAAGGGTCCACCAAGAGCCCAAAAGAATAAGTGTTTAATGGAGTCCGTTAGTCTGTCCGATCTTCTGGCTGTGGGTAAATAAAGAGAACAGGGCCGTCTCAATGATCTTGCGGTAGGTCTGATCGATGGTCAGGCGGTTGATGATGCTTTTTGCTTCGGATATCCGTTTTTCAATTTCTTCCAGGCAATACTCCAGGCTCCCCGATTGGATAAAGATCTTCCGTACCGCCACCAGGTCCTGGTAAGTCTTTTTAGGTTTCAGGAAATATTTCAGGAATATCTTGCGCTTTTGGGCACTGAGTTTTCTGTAGGCATGGCAGACCAAAAGTGTTTTTTTAGATTCGGCTAGGTCGCAGAGAATGGACTTGCCGATATTCTTTTGAGAATCAAAGATCCCCAAGATATCATCCTGGATCTGGAACGCCTGGCCGACCTTGATCCCCAGATCGGAAAGCAATCGGATATCTTTTTCCGGCGCTCCGGCCAGGATCGCCCCCACGACCAAGGGGCAATCAAAGGTATAGCGCGCGGTTTTTAAAGTATAGTTCAAAAAGACGTCTTTTTCTGTGATCTTACTGACCGGAAAAACGCCATGCAGGGTGTCGATGTACTCACCCATGGCCGTGAACGTGGCGGTTTGGATAAAATATTTAAGAGCCTTTTCTTTGCGCAGCGGCGCTTCATCGATCGATAAAAAGGCATCAATGGCTAACGCATACACGATATCCCCGGCGATGATCCCTAAGTCGCTGCCCAGCCGTTCTCTTTTATCTGCAGGCGCAACCTTACCTAAAAGTTTATGCAAAGTCGGCTTTCCCCGCCGCAGGTCCGAACGGTCGATGATGTCATCATGGATGAGCATAAAACTGTGCAGAAGCTCCATGCAGGTGGAGGCGTAAAACAGCGATTCCGGCGGCTTGATCCTTTTCTTGGAATAACCCTTATAGCTGAGGATCAATAAAAGCGGCCGGATCCGTTTGCCTTCGCGTAAGGTGAATTCGCGGATGCTTTCATAAAGGACAGGGTCCACGAGGTGTAATTTATAGTCAGTTTTGACTTTATCTAAGAAAAAGGCGAGGCTTTTATCGATCTGCTGTTTAATTTTGTCGATCATGGCGTTTATGGTAACACAAGAGCTTTTTGGATTCAATTCATTTATTGGTCTTTCCCAAAGCAAATATAGAGGAAAACCAATATTAAGACCTTTTTTCCTCTAGGGAAAAGACCTAATATTGACTACCACCTATTTTAGTGAAGAAAAGGTCAATAATTTCATTTGACCGCATAAAGTAAAGCATTTAGAATAAAAACCTTAAAAGGACTATTGATGAATGTTAAATCCATGAAGTTTCTCATTTTATTTTTCTTGTTTCTGGCAATGCCTGCCCAAGCCGAGATCTTGATCCTTAAAAACGGAAAAAAGATCGAAGGGAAGGTCATCGAGCGCCGAGCCGATGCCATCAAACTCAATGTTGGCGGACTACCGACGCTTTATTTTTTGGATGAGATCAAAGAGATCGTTGCAGAAAGCGGCAATTTACCGTATCACGAAATAGCCGATAAACCGCCCCGCCCTTTGGCCGATATCCCGCCCGCCAAAGCCGAGCTTATCCGAAAGCTTATGGAATATAACGGCGCTAAATTAAGCATAGAGAAAGTTTTTAATGAATTGATACGCAAGGCCCCGCCAGACAAAGTCACGCAGTATCAACTGCTTTTTCGGGTGGATGAAATGCTCAATTTGGTCATTCCGGTCTATGATAAATATTATACGGAGCCGGAATTGCAGGAAATGATCGCGTTTTACAGCAGTTCCACCGGTCAAAAGCTGATCGAGATAACTCCCATCACGATCCAGGAAAGCTTAAAGGTCGTTGTTCAGTATTTTGAAGAAAAAACCAAAGAATCGAAGTAGTCGACCCTTCCCAAATCTCCATTAATATTGTAAGTCAATATATTCCAAGTATTTAAGGCGCTATAGAGCCATTTTAGGCGAAAGAGGCGTTATTTTCATAACCATATGATAATATTATGGTTATGGACATTTTTGCTTAGATCGTCCTTGCTTTTTTCCTTGGCACGCATCTTACTTTCTCCCAAACAGTTAGATGCCTAGTTTTGTCCCTACCTATTTTTTATTTTTGTTTGACCTTCCGAAATTTATTTGTTATATTACTTCGTTTCCGCAACTCGCATAACGGCATAAAACAATTCACAAAAAGCAATATAGAGGAGGCTTCGCCGATGATCGATCGTTACACGCTATCCAAAATGGGCATGATCTGGTCCGATGAGCACAAATTTGAGATCATGCTTAAAATTGAAATACTCGCCTGTGAGGCCATGACAAAATTAGGGATCATTCCTAAAAAGTCATTGGAAAAAATAAAAAAGAGCGCGAAATTCGATATTGAAGAGATCAGGCGCCTGGAAGAAAAGACCAAGCATGATGTGGTCGCCTTCATCAATAATATCGGACAATCGATCGGCCCGGAAGCCAGATATTTGCACGTCGGTTTAACCTCTTCGGATCTTTTGGATACCTCCGTATCCGTCCAATGCGTCGAAGCCAGTGACATTTTGATCGCTGACATGAAAAAACTTTTAGCTATCCTGAAGGTTAAAGCCAAAAAATATAAAGATACGACCTGTATCGCCCGCACACACGGTGTCCATGCCGAACCGACCACCTTTGGTCTGAAATTGGCTGTCTGGTATGATGAAACAACCCGTAATTTAGAGCGTTTGGAGCGTGCCCGTGAAAATATGCGCATCGGAAAACTTTCCGGTGCCGTTGGGACATTCGCCAATATCGACCCTTATGTCGAAGAATATGTCTGTGACAAATTAGGTTTAAAGCCGGCGAACATCGCCCCCCAGATCATTCAGCGCGATCATCACGCGGAATATATTTCCTCCATCGCTCTGGTTGGGTCTTCGTTAAGTAAATTCGCGACTGAGATCCGCCTTTTGCAGAAAACCGAGGTCTTGGAAGTCGAAGAGCCCTTTTTTAAAGGGCAGATCGGTTCATCCGCGATGCCTCATAAGAGAAACCCGGTCACCTGCGAAAGGATCACCGGGTTATCTAGGCTTCTGCGCGCCAACGCCCAGGCCGCCTTTGAGAATATCTGCCTCTGGCATGAGCGTGATATCAGCCATTCGTCCGTGGAACGCGTGATCCTGCCGGACAGCACCATTACCTTGAATTATATGCTGCACAAGCTCATCCCGATCGTGGAAGGCTTATTGGTTTATCCTAAACATATGGTCAATAATCTAACCAAAACCCGCGGGCTTATTTATTCTCAGCGCGTGCTTCTGGAATTGATGAAAAAAGGCCTTACCCGCGAAGCGGCGTATGATATTATTCAGCAATGCGCCATGCAGGTGTGGCAGGAAACTTCCGATTTCAAAGACGTTCTTTACCGCGATCGGCAGGTCAGAAAATACTTAAGGCCAAGCGAGATCGACGCCTGTTTTGATATCAAATACTACACTCGCCATCGTGATAAGATCTTTAAACGTGTGGGGTTATAAAGATGCAAAAGAGAGACCAGATCTACGAAGGTAAGGCCAAGATCCTTTATACCACCGACTCGCCGGATCATATTATTCAGTATTTTAAAGACGATGCCACGGCTTTTAACGCCGCGAAAAAAGGCACGATCCAGGATAAAGGTGTCATGAATAACAAGATCTCCAGCCGCATTTTTGAATTTTTGCAGTCGCAGGGTATTGAGACCCATTTCGAAAAGATGCTTGGCGACCGTGAGATGCTGGTCAAACGCGTGCAGATCGTCCCTCTGGAGGTCATTATCCGGAATAAAGCCGCCGGTTCTTTGTGCCGGCTGTTGGGTTTAAAAGAAGGCCTCGCATTGGCCTGCCCGGTCCTGGAATTTTGTTTTAAAGAAGATAAATTAAATGATCCCATGATCAATGAATATCACATCAGGGCTTTGAAATTCGCCTCTGAGCAGGAACTTGAGACCATGAAAAAGTACGCGTTTAAGATCAATGAACTGATGTCGAAATTTTTCCTGAAACTTAATTTGGAATTGATCGATTTCAAGCTGGAGTTCGGGCGCTTTAAAGGAAAGATCATTTTAGCCGATGAGATCTCTCCGGACACGTGCCGTTTGTGGGAAGTCGGCACCGGTAAAAAACTGGATAAAGACCGCTTCCGGCAAGACCTCGGCAACATTGCCGAAGCATATCAAGAGGTTTTGAGCCGAGTAACAAAATAAAAGAATATCAGAGAACCAGGACATCAGATGGCAGGGGATCAGAGGATCCGAATTCAGATAGGATTATTTTTATTATCTGGTTTCTGATTTTCTACAACCCGATTCTCTGATTTTCTGATACTCTTTTAATATCTATGTTCAAGCCGCATAGTACCGCTAGTTTTTCATTGATAGATAATCACATTGACCATTCACGACAATCTTTACCTACCATGACCTGGCGTGTTGAAATAAAGGAAAAGCAAGGTATTGTGGATACCTTGGGCCTTTCGACTGCCCGCGACATCCTCGACTTGGGGATAAAATCCATCTCCAGGGTCGAGACACAGAATGTCTTCACCCTCGAAGGAAATATCTCCGAATCCCAGATCCAAACCATCTGCAAAGAGCTTTTAGTCAACCCGATCGCCCAGGAGTACGCCTATTTTTCCGAGAATGCGGATGAGCCTCAGCCGGATAATGCCCGCGTGATCGAGATCGCGTATCACGCCGGTGTCATGGACCCGGTGGAGGGATCAACGGTCAAAGGGATCAATGACCTGGGTGTCACCGGGATCGACCGGGTGCGTACCT
>MHFY01000007.1:21062-28575 GCA_001805375.1 Omnitrophica WOR_2 bacterium GWA2_47_8
CGGTAAACCTCACTTTAAGTTGACAACGGTCGACATTATTGCCGCGTCTTCCAAAAAACTCCTTGAGATCAGCCAAAAGGGGCAGCTCTTTTTAAATCTCAACGAGATGCTGGCCATTCAGAAATATTTTAAGAAATTAAAACGCAATCCGACCGACTGTGAGCTGGAAACGATCGCCCAAACCTGGAGTGAGCATTGCTACCACAAAACTTTCCGCGGCAAGATCCGTTACCGTTACAAAGAGAACGGCAGGACAAAGACCAAGGTCATTGATAGCCTTTTAAGATCCACCATCGCCAAGGTCACGTACACGCTTAAAAAGCCATGGTGCGTGTCGGTGTTCCACGACAACGCCGGCGTGATCAAATTTGATAATGAGATGAATGTCTGCTTTAAAGTGGAAACGCACAATCATCCGTCCGCCTTAGAACCGTTTGGCGGGGCCAACACGGGCGTGGGCGGCGTTATCCGCGATACTTTAGGAACAGGGTTAGGCGGAAAACCGATCTGCAATACCGATATTTTTTGTTTCGCGCCGCCGGATATGCCCTTTGATGAATTGCCGCCCGGCACGCTGCACCCTAAAAGAATTATGAAAGGCGTGGTCAGCGGGGTGAGGGATTACGGAAATAAAATGGGGATCCCGACGGTCAACGGCGCGATCGTGTTCGATAAAAAGTATGTAGGCAATCCGTTGGTGTATTGCGGCAACGTGGGGCTTTTGCCCAAAGATAAGGTCAAAAAGACCGTGCACAAAGGGGACTTGGTGGTGGTTTTAGGCGGCCGGACCGGCCGCGACGGCATTCACGGTGCCACGTTTTCCTCCGGCGAATTGACCAGCGAGTCGGAGGTGATCTCATCCGGCGCTGTGCAGATCGGCAACCCCATTCAAGAGAAGAAGACAATGGACGCGCTGCTTCGAGCTAGAGATCTGGATCTCTACTGCGCGGTCACGGATTGCGGGGCCGGCGGTTTATCCAGCGCGGTGGGCGAAATGGGCCAGGATCTGGGCGCGCGCGTAGATTTAGAAAAAGTGCCTTTGAAATATCAGGGTTTAAACTATACGGAGATCTGGATATCGGAATCGCAGGAGCGGATGGTCATCGCCGTCCCGCCGCAGAATATCGAGAAATTAAAAAAGGTCTTTAACGACGAAAATGTGGAAGCCACCGCCATCGGGGAATTTACCGGCACGAAAAGATTGGAACTCTCTTACGAAGGCAAGCAGGTTTGTAATTTGGACATGGAATTCCTGCACGCCGGGCCGCCGAAGGTGGTCAAAGACGCGGTTTGGGCTGCGCCGAAATTAAAAGTCAAAAAAATCTTTTCAGCGTCTGACCTGACACCGAAATTAAAGCAAGTCCTGTCGCATTACAATGTCTGTTCCAAAGAATCTGTGATCCGTCAATACGATCATGAGGTGCAGGGCGCAACGGTTCTAAAACCTTTAGTGGGTGTCAATTGCGATGGGCCATCGGATGCCGCCGTGATCACGCCGAGATTAGGGTCGTATAAAGGTATCGCGATCTCAAACGGAATTAACCCGCGCTACGGGAGTTTGGACCCGTTTTGGATGGCGGCCTCGTGCATTGACGAAGCGATCCGCCAGATCATTAGCGTCGGCGGGAGTTTGGACCGGATCGCGATCTTGGATAATTTCTGCTGGGGCAATCCGGATAAGGCGGACCGCTTGGGAAGCCTGGTGCGCTGTGCCGAGGGGTGTTACAAGATCGCTTTGGCTTACAAGGTCCCTTTTATCTCCGGCAAAGACAGCCTTTATAATGAATATACGGAAAAGAACAAATCCATCGCGATCCCCGGAACGCTGTTGATTTCCGCCATCGGGATCGTGGATGATGTGCGAAGGTGCGTGTCCATGGACCTTAAAAAGCCGGGGAATTTGATTTGCATCATCGGAGAAACAAAAGAGGAATTGGGCGGGTCGGTTTATTTGGATACTTTTGGTTTACTGGACGGCGCCGTGCCGGAAGTTTCGCCACTAAAGGCGGTCAAGATCTTTAAAGCCTTAGAGCTTTCGGTTAAACAGGGCTTGATCCGGTCCATGCATGATGTTTCTGACGGCGGAATAGCGGTGGCGTTAGCGGAAATGGCGTTTGCCGGCGGGCTGGGAGTGAACGCAGAGCTCAACGCGGTCCCTTTTACCCCGCTAGAGAAGACCATTAAGAATTCTCTAACGGGGTTTCAAGGAAAAGAAAAACGCAATGATTCGATTTTATTCTCCGAATCCAATTCGCGTTTTATCGCGGAGGTGGCACCGCAGGATCTAAAGAAATTGGAAAAGAATTTAAAGGGCCTGCCTTTTGCCGTCATCGGTAAAGTGGAAAGCACGAAAGATTTTATTCTGGAGGGTGTGGATCATAAGGTTTGTATCAAGGCTGATATTAATGATCTGAAAGAGGCGTGGCAGAAGCCGTTGAGATGGTAATAAAAAGAAGCCGGAGGCAAGAAGTCGGAAGTCAGATTTTTCGGACTTCTGGCTTCTCCCCTCTGACCTCTTAAACCAAAAGGAGTTTTTAAAAATGTCCAACCACACGAAACGCATCATTGAAGACCTGCAAATGGAAGATCCCTGGCGGGTCTTTAAGATCATGGCCGAATTCGTCGACGGGTTTGAAGAATTGGGACAGATAGGCAAGGCGGTCAGTATCTTCGGGTCAGCCCGTATACCGGTCGGGCATAAATATTATCAGATGGCCGAGAAGACAGCGTATCTTTTGGCCAAAGAAGGCTACGCCATCATCACCGGCGGCGGCCCCAGTATTATGGAAGCCGGCAACAAAGGGGCCATGGAAGCGCATGGGAATTCCATCGGCCTGAATATCGACCTTCCGTTCGAGCAGAAATCCAATCAGTATGTGAAGCTGCTGATCAATTTTCATTATTTTTTCTGCCGCAAGGTCATGTTCGTTAAGTACGCCAAGGCCTTCGTGATCTTTCCCGGCGGTTTCGGGACATTGGACGAACTTTTTGAAAGTTTAACGCTGATCCAGACAAAAAGGATGGACCGTTTTCCGGTCATTCTGGTCGGCAGTTCGTATTGGAAAGGAATGATCGAATGGCTGCATAATACGGTCGCAAAGGAAAGAAATATTGAAGAAGAAGATATAGCTATTTTTAAAGTTGTGGACAAACCGGAAGACGTCGTAAAAATTATTAAAAAGTTTTACGGGAAGAAAAGGAAAAAGAAATAGGGATGTCTCAACCAGTAAAAGTTTTGGTTTTGCGCACCGCCGGCACCAATTGCGACCAGGAAACGGTCTTTGCCTTTCATAAATTAGGCGCGCAAGTCGATCTCGTGCACATCAACCGGCTATTTAAAAAAGAGGTCGCGCTTTCGGATTACCATATCCTGGCGATCCCCGGCGGGTTTTCGTACGGGGATGATATCGAGGCCGGCCGGATCTTGGGTAATGAATTGCGCATCCGATTAGGCAAAGACATCGCTCAATTTATAAAGGACAGAAAATTGATCATCGGGATCTGCAACGGGTTTCAGATCTTGGCCAAGGCCGGGATCTTGCCGGGCTCGTTAAACGCAGAGGCAGAAAGCAGTTTTGATCAGACCGTGACGCTGATGAATAACGATTCGGGAAAGTTCGAAGACCGCTGGATCCATTTGAAGGTTGAAAGGAACGACAGCCCCTGGACCAAGGGGTTAAGGGAGATCATTTATCTGCCGGTCGCGCACGGCGAGGGGAAATTCGTCCCCCAGAACGAAGAGATCTTAAAGAAATTAAAGAATAACAAACAGATCGCGTTCCGTTATTCGCAATCCTCCGGCAACAGCCCCCGGTATCCGGACAATCCGAACGGTTCTTGGGAACATATCGCCGGGATCACGGATAAGACCGGAAGGGTTTTAGGATTGATGCCGCATCCGGAAAGGCATTTTCTTTTTATTCAGCATCCTTCTTGGACACGACAGCCCAAGAACGGTGAATTCGGAGATGGGGCGAAGATTTTTGAAAACGGCATAAGGTACGTAAAAGAAAAATTATTGTAAATCGTGAAGCGTGAAGCGTCGTTCGAGATACGCTTCACGAGAGACGAGCGACGTATGACGAGATCAATTACCTACAAAACCGCCGGCGTTGACATCGACAAGGCGAATGTGTTTGTCGAAGGGATCAAGCGTTTAGCCAAGGGAACGATGGATAAGAACGTGATCCTGCGTAAAGGTTCTTTTGGCTCGCTGTACGGCTTGGATAAAAAATATAAAGACCCGGTCCTGGTTTCTTCCACCGACGGCGTGGGTACAAAGCTTCTTGTTGCCAAACTGGCCGGCAAGCACGATACCATCGGCATCGATCTGGTGGCCATGAACGTGAACGATGTCTTGTGCGCGGGGGCGAAGCCGTTGTTCTTTTTGGATTATGTGGCCTGCGGTAAGGTGGACCTAAAAGTTTTAAACGCGGTCATGCGCGGTATCGCGAAGGGGTGTGAACAGGCGGACTGCAGCCTGATCGGCGGCGAGACCGCGGAAATGCCGGGCCTTTACAAAAAAGGCGATTATGACCTGGCCGGTTTTACCGTCGGCGTGGTAGAGAAGGATAAAATTATCGATGGGTCAGCCATTCGCGAGGGTGACCACGTGATCGGGCTCGCTTCCAGCGGCATTCATTCCAACGGTTATTCCCTGGTTAGAAAAGTTTTTTCACCCGCAGAACAAAAAAAATATGCAGCTGAATTATTAAAGCCCACACGGATCTATGTGAAGCCGGTCTTGAAAGTTTTGGAGAAATTCA
Organism: Omnitrophica WOR_2 bacterium GWA2_47_8; assembly: GCA_001805375.1. GTDB lineage: Bacteria > Omnitrophota > Gorgyraeia > Zapsychrales > GWA2-47-8 > GWA2-47-8. Next base: position 25,829 of record MHFY01000007.1, read on the forward strand.
ACGTCAAGGGTATGGCCCATATCACGGGCGGCGCGTTTTATGAGAAATTGACCAAGGTTTTGCCAAAGGGTAAATCTTTTTTGATCTACAAAGAGGCGTGGCCGCTACCGAAAATATTTCAAATGATCCAAAAAAAAGGTAGAATAAGCAGCTATGAAATGTTCCGCACCTTTAATATGGGCATCGGGATGGCGCTGGTGGTGAGTAAAAAAGATGTAAAACCTATCCAGGCTGTTTTAAAGGCGGAAGGCGTTGCCTCTTTTGAGATCGGACAAGTGATCAAGGGAGAGAAGAGAAAAATAATTATATAAAATAACCAATCGACCAATAACCAATTACCAAATAAATTTCAAAATTCAATTTTCAATGGTTTAGAATTTTAAAGATTAAAAATTGTTTGGTTATTGTTTTTTGGTTATTGTATCTTCAAAAGGAGTTTCAAATATGAAGATTTTACTCGTCGGTTCCGGCGGGCGGGAACACGTGCTGGCCTGGAAAATGAAGCAAAGTGCTAAGGTCAAAGAGCTTTATTGCGCGCCGGGGAACGGCGGCATTTCGGATGTGGCCGAATGCGTTGATATTCAGGCGACGGATATCCCTGCTTTGCTTAAATTTGCCAAAGAGAAAAAGATCGACCTGACCGTGGTCGGGCCGGAAGCGCCTTTGACGGCCGGCATCGTCGATGAATTTGAAAAGCATAGCCTTAAGATCTTCGGCCCCAGCCGGGCGGCCGCCCAGTTGGAGGGGAGCAAGGCCTTCGCGAAAGATTTTATGCACCGTTTTAATATCCCCACGGCGGTTTATAAGACCTTTGATGATATTAAAAAAGCCAAAGAATTCCTGCACAACGTGCCGTTCCCCATCGTCATTAAGGCGGATGGATTAGCGGGGGGCAAAGGTGTTTTTATCTGCCAGAAATTTGAAGAAGGGATCGAAGCGCTGGAACAGATTATGCAGCAGAAGGTTTTTAAGGATTCCGGCAATAAGGTCGTGATCGAAGAATGCTTAATAGGCGAAGAGGCGTCGATCTTGGTGGTCAGCGACGGCAAGGATTATGTGATCTTGGAATCTTCGCAGGACCATAAGCGGATCTTCGACGATGACCAGGGCCCGAATACCGGCGGCATGGGCGCGTATTCCCCCACGCCGTTCATTACTAAGGACATTTTAGGCAAAATAGACGCGCGCATCGTTGAGCCGACCATCCGGGGCATGCATAAGGAAGGCCATCCGTTCAAGGGGGTCCTCTATGTGGGGCTGATGATCACGATCGACGGGCCGGTCGTGTTGGAATACAACGTGCGTTTCGGCGACCCGGAAGCGCAGGCGGTGTTGCCGCGTTTAAAATCTGACCTGGTCGAGATCCTTTTAGCCAGCTGTGAACGCCGTTTAAATACCATCCGTTTGATCTGGGACAAAAGGTCCTGTGTCTCCGTGGTGATGTGCGCCGGCGGGTATCCGGGGCAGTTCGAGACCGGCAAAGAGATCACCGGGCTGGAGGCATCCAACGACAAGGACATATTTGTATTTCATGCCGGGACAAAAAGGCAGAACAGTAAGTTCCTGACCAACGGCGGACGGGTGTTAAGCGTGGCCAGTTTAGGCGACGGTATCGCCGATGCGATCGAAAAGGTCTATAAGGCCGTGGATAAGATCAAATTTTACCGTTGTTTTTTTCGGCGGGATATTGCCGCCAAGGCGATCCGTAAAGCGACCCGCCGCACGGTTCCCATGAGGTAAAGAGATAAGGGATAAGAGGTAAGGGGTAAGAAAAAATAATTATCCCTTCCCCCTTATAAAGGAGAGATTAATATGAATGACATAAAAGTCGCGATCATGATGGGCAGTAAGACCGATCTTCCGACGATGGAAGAGGCCGCAAAGATCTTAAAAGAATTCGGTGTGGCTTATGAAATGAAAGTCCTGTCCGCGCACCGCACGCCGAAAGAAACGGCCAAATATGCGGAAGGATTAAAAGGCAATGGTGTGAAGGTCGTTATCTGCGGGGCCGGCGGGTCAGCCGCGTTAGCCGGTGTGGTCGCCGCGCACACAACGCTTCCCGTGATCGGGATCCCGATCGAATCGGTTTTGAACGGCCTGGATTCGCTCCTGTCAACGGTGCAGATGCCGCCGGGTGTTCCGGTAGCTGCGGTGGCCATCGGCAAAGGCGGGGCAAAGAACGCCGGGCTTTTGGCCTTGCGGATCTTAAGCACGTACGATAAAGATATCGAAAAGAAGTTGGAAAAATTCAACGATGACCAGCGCCGGAGAATCTTAGAAGAAAGGATTTAATGATTACACAGATTATTCAAGAGGATTACGCAGATGCGTTTATCTGTGTAATCATTTTTTAATCTGCGTCATCAGGTTTTGATTTGAAAACAGAGATCATAAAGGTCGACCCGGAATTCCCTGAACACGATAAGATAAGTTACTGCGCTAAGATCATCCGCCAAGGCGGATTGGTCGTCTTTCCGACGGATACGGTGTACGGGATCGCGGCCAATGTCAATAACCCCAAGGCCATGGAACGCCTGCGGGACGCCAAGAAACGTTCGCCGGAAAAGAAATTCTCCATCCTGATCTCGCAAAAAGAGCTCATCTCCAACTACACCTCCAGCAATGACCCGGTCGTTTACAAGATCATCGATGAATTTTGGCCGGGGCCGCTGACGGTCGTGGTCCCGGATGTGGCCCAGCAGGACACCGTCGGGATCCGCATGCCCCAGCACAGGATCGCGTTACGG
>MHFY01000008.1:0-7213 GCA_001805375.1 Omnitrophica WOR_2 bacterium GWA2_47_8
ATGCGACAGCAATCCTAAAACCGCCTGTATCGCGGACCGGCAGACCAAAGAAAAGAAGCAATGTTATCAATGCGTTGATAAACCGCAGGATTGTCCTGACCTCGGCTTGATCAATCAGGACCAATGCAATGAATGCAATAAGGATCCGCAGACCTTTTGCGAGCCGGGCGCCAAAACCAAAGAGGGCAAACAATGTTATCTTTGCAAAGAAAAGACCGATCTCTGCCCCGGGTTAGGTTTGCTGAGCGCTTCTGAGTGCGAATATAAATGTACCAATTGTGTGGCTGATAAAAAGGCCAATGATGTCGAGCAATGTTTCCGCTGCGATATGCCCATGGGAAGAACTGAATGCGTCGGGGAAGGTTATAACCGCGATTGTTCTTCCTGCAAGGACGGTGAATCCTGCCAAAAGGTCGGAGTATTTCTCTTCTATCATTCTCAAGATAAAGAATATTTGACCTGTTATACCTGCGAGCCTAAAACGGATTAAGGAGTCGGATAATTTTAAGGGGCAACTCCTCGTGCCGAGGAGTTGCCCCTTTTTTCTTTACATGCTACAATCCTAACCCTAAGGATTTAACTCGATCTTACCTAGACAATGAACTGAGATAATATTTCAGGAAAATCAGGATGAAAAAATTCTTTAAATGGGTGGATAAAGTAGATTATTTTATTGCCGACTGGATGCATAAAAACGGCCGGCTTTTTCTCAGGGTATCCTTGGGAGTTATTTTTATTTGGTTCGGGTTATTGAAAGTTTATGGGTTAAGCCCGGCCAATCAGCTGATCGAACATACCGTATACTGGATTGAACCGAAAGTGTTCATCCCGATCCTGGGCTGGTGGGAAGTCGCCATCGGCGTTGGGCTTTTAGTCAGGCCTTTGATACGGGTGGCGTTATTGCTTTTATTTTTGCAGATGCCGGGGACCATGCTGCCGTTGGTGGTCTTGCCGGGTGTGTGTTTTACCCAATTCCCTTTTGGTTTAACGATCGAAGGCCAATATATTATAAAAAATTTGGTATTAGTGAGCGCCGCGATCGTCGTCGGCGGGTCAGTGCGTTATACGAAGGCATGAAATTAAACCCTAAAGAGATAGAACGTTATCAGCGGCAGATGATCTTGCCGCAGATCGGCGAAGAAGGCCAGCTAAAGCTGAAAGCCGCTAAAGTCTTGATCGTCGGCGCGGGCGGGCTTGGGTGTCCGGCCATCATTTATCTGTCCGCCGCCGGAGTGGGGACTCTGGGTGTTATCGACAGCGATAAGGTTGAAGTTTCTAACCTGCACAGGCAAGTCGTTCACTTTACAGAAGATGAGGGTAAACAAAAGGTCTCTTCCGCCAAAGAAAAGATCAAACATCTAAACCCGCACGTCAAAGTTGTTACCTACCCAGAACGGCTGAATGCGAAGAATGCCTTAGAGATCTTTGAACAATACGACCTTATTGTCGATGGGACCGATAATTTTCCTTCCCGTTATTTGATCAACGATGCTGCGGTCATGCTAAAGAAGCCTTTTGTATTCGGCGGGATTTTTCGTTTTGAAGGCCAATGCAGTGTTTTTGGTCTTCCTGATGGCCCTTGTTACCGTTGTTTTTTCCAAGAACCGCCCCAAGCGGGCGATGTCCCATCCTGTGTCGAGGCGGGAGTGGTGGGGGTTTTACCCGGGATCGTCGGTTTACTTCAGGCCAATGAAGTTATCAAGATGATCTGTGGTATCGGCGAGCCGTTAAAGGGTAGGCTCCTGATCTTTGACGGGCTTTCGACACGTTTTCGTGAAATTCAGATCAAAAAGGATAAGGGGTGTCGTATGTGCGGGCAAGATCCAAAGATCAATAAATTGGTTGAAGAAGGTTCGGTGTGCCAGACCAGAATAGGAAAGAAAATGGCGGATGTCCCGGAGATCACCGTACAGGAACTTAAAAAACTTTTAGACAAGAAACCATTGGACGTTTGCATTATTGACGTGCGTGAACAGAATGAATGGGATATGGCTCATATCAACGGCGCTGTTTTAAAGCCGACGAGCACGCTGGAAGAGAATTACCAGGATATCCCCAAAGACCGGACCGTCTACTTTCATTGTAAAGGCGGGGGAAGGAGTTCTTCCGCTATCCAATTTTTGAAATCCAAAGGGTATAAGAATAATTTGGTTAATATTAAGGGCGGGATCAAGGCCTGGGCTAAAGAGATAGACCCTAAAATGGCGCAATATTGATTCATGTTGAATCTTGACCCGATAATCCTTCTTGGTGTATACTGCTTTTTTCATAAGGATGGTTTTTACATGCAGATTAAGCAAGATAACCAACAAATAACATTAACAAAACAGGAGGAAGGTATGTTGCAGAAAAAATCAAAAGCAGTTATTTTTGCCGCCACGTTAGGATTGGTGGTCGGGATGTCTTCTCTTGCCGTGGCAGGATATGGCAAAAAAGCAGCTGAAGCTCCGGTAGAGGCAGCAGCTCCAGCAGCCGAGGCCCAAGCTCCGGCAGCAGGGGCCATGAGTGAAGAAATGATGGCCAAAATGCAGGAGTATTCAACCCCTAACGAAAATCACAAAGCCTTACAGCCGTTAGTCGGAAGCTGGGATTATAGTTTAAAGATGTGGATGGATCCGCAAGGACCTGCCGAAGAATCAACCGGCACCGCCGAAACGAAATGGATCATGGACGGCCGTTTTGTTGAACAGACAACACAGGGCATGTCCAAGGGACAACCTTTTACCGGTCAATTGGTCTCCGGTTATGACAACGCGGAAAAAGAATATGTCTCAACCTGGTTCGATAATATAGGGACCGGGATGATGATCGCAAAAGGGACCTATGATCCGGCGACTAAAACTTTTACTGAAAAGGGTGATTTTACCTGTCCTATCAAGGGAAAAATGTCTTTCCGCTGGGAGACCAAGATCATCGACGATAATAATTATGTTCTTGAAGGTTATGGCACAGATGCCAGCGGTCAAGAAGTAAAATCCATGGAGATCGTGTATAAACGAAAAACAGTGAATGCTGACGTGGTGCAGCAATAAGTTTTAGTTATGATTATCCGCTGTAAAAGCGGTTGAAGGGGGCAACTCCCGGAAGGGAGTTGCCCCCTTTGTTATTTTATAATTTCTATTTTCGACAATTGACAGTAAAACTGTTAAAATTTGTATCGATGAAAAAGCTATTCTTTAAATTATTGATAGGCAGTCTTTTATTTTTCTATCCGGCATTTTTCGCCTCAGCCCAAGTTGTTTATGACGCCCACACAAAAGCGGAACTCATCAGCGAAAATATATCTATTGCGCCCGGCCAGACATTTTGGGTAGGCCTTCTTTTAAAGCACGATAAAGGCTGGCATACCTATTGGCAGAATCCTGGGGATTCCGGTATTCCAACAAAAATTACCTGGACATTGCCGGAGGGTTTTTCTGCCAGTGAAATTTATTGGCAGTATCCAACACGGCTTCATGACTCGGAAGGGATCACCAGTTACGGTTATCTGGATGAAGTTGTTCTTTTGGCGAAAATTACGCCTGCCGCGCAGATTTCAGAGTCTACGGTGACCATTAAAGCGCGCGCGGATTGGCTGGCCTGTGAAGTGCCGTGCGTTCCGGGTAAGGCAGAATTTTCATTGAGGTTAGCGGTTTTAAACGAACCGCAAATAGCAGTGGAAAAAGAGACGCAAGAAATTTTTAATACTGCGCGGACGAAAATTCCGGTTGAGTTTTTTCCTTATAGGGTCAAAGCGAAAGCGGATGATGACTTTATTCATTTAATTTTTTATCCGGATGATATTCCCCAAGCGATCCGGAAAATAGAATTCTTTCCTTTTTATGAAAATATTGTCACTCATTCCGCGGAACAGAAATTTGAATCTGTGGGAGATGGATATCAATTTACTTTAAGCCGTAACAAAAGAGGAAGCCAGCCTGATATTAAAAAATTAGAAGGAGTGGCAGTTGTTACTAAAGACGATAATTCTGTCGTGGCGTGGCAGATTGAAACCCCAATAGTATTCCCCAAGGAAACGTCTTCACCTCAAAGCACAGCACCTCTTTTGGTTATGTTGGCCTTCGCCTTCTTAGGTGGGGTGATCTTGAATTTAATGCCCTGTGTCTTTCCGGTCCTTTCTTTAAAAGTTTTGACCTTTGTCCGATATGCTCAAAAGAAAACAGTTCTTTTGAGATCAGCCTTTGGCTACAGTCTGGGAGTTGTTTTAAGCTTTGCCGCGTTGGCAGGTGTGTTGATCGTCCTTCGCGAAAGCGGTGAAAAGATAGGATGGGGGTTTCAATTCCAGTCCCCTTATTTTGTGGTAGGGATCACTTTCCTTTTATTTATTATGGCCCTTAATTTGTTCGGAATTTCTTCTTTTAATATCCCATTTTTTGTGCCAAGGGAAAAAATCACTCAAATGAATTTTAATGAAGCGTTCTTGAGCGGGGTTTTGGCAACGATCGTGGCCACTCCCTGCACGGCGCCTTTTATGGGGACGGCCTTGAGTTTTGCGCTGACACAGACGGCCGCAGTGAATATGTTGATCTTTATATTTTTAGGTTTAGGGATGGCGTTCCCATTTGTTGTGCTGTGTTTATCGCCGGGGCTGTTAAAATTCTTGCCCAAACCAGGCGCCTGGATGGAAGATTTCAAGAAATTCTTAGGTTTTCCGTTGTTGGCCACCGTCATTTGGCTGTTATGGGTGCTGGCCGGACAAAAGGATGCCAAGGCTGTCTGGATCGTTGTCTTGGGACTTTTTCTTGTCAGCTTAGGCCTTTGGCTGAATAATATTGCCGCAAAAAGGGGCGCAGCGGGAATGTTTTTAAGATTTTTCAGCTGGACCTGCATCGTAAGCGCGGTCATCCTGCCGTTTAAGTATGTCGGCTTGGCAGAAAATAAAACGATCCCCGTGGAAGAAAACACGCGCGGTATGGCCTGGATCCCTTACGAAAAAGGCCTTTTAGAGCAGGCCAAGAAAGACAAAAAGATTATTTTTATTGATTTTACGGCCCGCTGGTGTTTAACTTGTCAGGTTAACGAGAGATTCGTTTTAGCTCAGCCGGAAATCATTCGGAAGTTCAAAGAATTGAATGTCGTGACGATCAAGGCCGATTGGACTAACCGTGATGAAAATATAAGCAAGGCCTTGGCAGATCTCGGCAGGAACAGTGTCCCTGTTTATGTCTTTATCTATCCGGTGAACGGCAAGATAGAACAAGATGTTTTGCCGGAGGTTCTGACACCATCCGCGATAATAGACCACTTAAACAAAATCATCAAATGACGACACAGCTTGCGGAAACAAAGTGACGCAAGGTGTGAGTCGGAATTTGATCCAGCACTAATTTTGTTAATCAAAATTAGTGCTGGATGTAACTCGCGCCTATAACTTATGGCGTTTTTAGACGCCATAAGTTATGCGCTCACAACAGGAGGTTCGTAATGCTTAAGAAATTATTAATTCTAAGTTGCATGCTGGTAATGAGTACTCTCGCGTCAGCTGAACAAATAACCGGGCAGCCTGCGGGGGATCTTAAACTCCGTGATACAAGAGGGAGGGAACATGCCCTGTCCGATTATAGGGGAAAATTCGTTGTTCTGGAGTGGGTCAATCATGATTGTCCTTTTGTAAGAAAACATTATGATTCCGGGAATATGCAGGCGCTGCAAAAAGAGTATCGGGCCAAAGATGTGATTTGGCTTTCGATCAATTCCTCCGCTGTCAATAAGCAGGGTAATTATCCGCCTGATAAGGCCGATGAATTGACAAAAGAAAAAGGCGCATCGCCGACAGCGGTCCTTTTGGATCCCGACGGAACCGTAGGCAAAATGTACGGGGCGCAGACAACACCGCATATGTACGTCATTGACCCGGAAGGGGTCCTGCTTTATCAGGGGGCGATCGATGATAAGCCGAGTGTTGACCCGGCCGATGTTCAAACGGCCAAGAATTACGTACGTGCCGTTCTTGATGAGGCCATGGCCGGCAAACCGGTCAGTGTTTCAACGACCAAGTCTTACGGCTGTTCAGTCAAATACTAAACATTGCTGCGGGATTTCGTGGAACGAAATCCCGCAGCCGCCGAAGTTATTGTGCTTCCTTGATCTCTTTGATAATGAATTTATTCTGGTTTTTTTCTTTTTTGATCAGGGATGAAAAAGAGACTCCGTCCGAATTTGAAAAGGTAAGATGTATTTCCAGGGGCAGGCTTAATAAATGCGGCATCAGGCTATCCGTGGATATATGAAATAATTCAAACTCACCGTTAAAGACCTTAAATTTCAGCTTTTCGAATTTGTGCGGATCTAAATTGCTCACCGGTTCAAATTTTAATGTCAATGTCCCACGAAAGTCCGATTCCACCGCGACCTCCATATTTTGGATGAGGATATCGCTCCCAGGGAAATCGCTTTGGTTTTCCAAATAGAGGCCGATGTTGGGCAGCTCAGCGACTAATTTTAGGGATAACAGCGGCACATTTTTGCGCTCTATTTCTTTCTTTAAGGAACGGCTTAATAAGAAGACCCGGATGAGGGCGATAACGACAACGGAACACAAAAGAAGGATTAAAATGTCTTTTTGAGTAAGAGATATGGGGATGGATGGGATATTCATAGTTGAAAATATTGTAGCATACGATAGAATACTTCGTACAAAAAAGCTATCAGTTCTCAGCTTTCAGCCTTCAGCAGCTGATAGTTTAAAATAGGGAGATCGTTATGAAAAAAGTTTTGTTGGGATTGTTTATTTTAAATGTATTAGTTTTATCAGCGTCAGCTGACATTGTCGGTAAGGAAGTGCAATATACATCGTCGGATGGCGTTAATTTAAAAGGTTATTTAGCTTATGATGATGCGGTCCAAGGTCAGCGGCCAGGGATTTTGGTCGTCCATGAATGGTGGGGCCACAATAGTTATGTAAGGAAACGCGCCGACATGCTGGCCCGGGAAGGGTATATCGCTTTGGCGGTGGATATGTACGGGGACGGCAAAAAGGCGGAGCATCCGGATGACGCGGGTAAATTCGCGACGGAAGTTTCCACGAACCTCCCGATGATGCAGTCCCGTTTTAACGCGGCGTGGGAATTCTTGAAAAAACAGCCGCTGGCCGATCCCGAAAGGATCGCGGCAATCGGTTACTGTTTCGGCGGGTCAACTGTTTTGACGATGGCCCGGGAAGGCGCGGACCTAAAAGGGGTGGTGAGTTTTCACGGCGGATTGAAAAGCAATG
>MHFY01000008.1:7231-8283 GCA_001805375.1 Omnitrophica WOR_2 bacterium GWA2_47_8
ATCCGGGAGCCACACACAGCTTTACCAATCCCGATGCGGATGAATTAGCAAAAAAGTTCGGTATGCCGATCGCTTATAACGCGGATGCCGATAAAAGATCCTGGGCTGACATGCTCAGCTTTTTTCAAGAGATCTTTATTGACTTTTTCCTTAATAAATGAACGGTGGTAGTCAATATTAGGTCTTTTCTCCTAGAGAAAAAGTCTAATATTGGTTTCCTTTGTTCAGTTAATTTGGAAAAGACCAATAAATAAAAGATATGAAAAGCCTGATCTTTATTGTCTGCCTTATTCTTATTTTTGCGGCAGTAAAATTTGGGAAGGTTCCTCCAAAAGCAGAAGAGCCTGCCGTCGAGAGCATGGTCCTACCGCCGGATACCGATCTAGAAAAGAAACAAAAGGCCTTGAAGGATCAACAGCAGGAAATTTTAGAGCAGCAAAGGATGCAGCAAGAACAACGGCTCAAAACGTATCAAGATCCCAGCCAGGTCCAGCAGGGGATGTAGTTCTTTTCCCGACAACCTTAGGTTTTCCGTTGTTTATCTGTGACCCAAAATTCCATGTATCTTCCCAGCATGAGCCTTGTCTGGGCATCCAGGGCAGGCAGAGAGCTGAAGAAGACCAGAATAAACGGCATAAAGAGCCATTCCAGGGCAAAGCCCAGTCTTTTCAACAGCGGATTTTTATGCCTTCCCTTGGGAAGCAGCCCCATACTTAAAACGATCGAGATCAGTAAACACAACAGCGACAGATTGAAGATCGTGTGCATGATCTGGGGCGCGTTATAATACACAACGGACGTTATAAATTCCTGTTCGGTAAAAAGGGCGGGGATCCATCCGATGACCCCTAAAATAAACCCCCACGTCGCCCACGAGATATGGCCTTCCAGTAATTTAAAATCGTAACGGACCTTATTGTATAAAGAGATCTTGTTATTCTTCAAGAACGCGCGGGTCACAAGGGGAAAATTCTCCACCCCCCAGGCCCATCGGCGTTTTTGTTTATAAACACTTTTTATGGTCGTCCCTAAACGATGGGTCGCAGCGATGT
>MHFY01000008.1:8305-17131 GCA_001805375.1 Omnitrophica WOR_2 bacterium GWA2_47_8
GGGCACAACCCGATAATCGCCGTCATAATGAATAAAGGACTTCCAATAAATGGCCGAATCATCCGAGATCATGTCCACCGGCCAGTAATCCACATCGACCAAGGCCTTAAAGCTCATGCTGTGGCTGGAAAACGTGACCAGTTTTTCCGAATTTGTCGCCTCCATCAGTTGAAAAAAGGAAGAACCGGTCTCGATCACGCGGGCAAATCCGGGGACGTCCCAGATATTATTGTGATAAACCGGGATCGGCTGATAACTGGCTCTCAGCCGATGCGGGGTTATCATAAAATAATAGGTCAAAGCGGAAAAATAGTCTGATCCGACCACAGTATCGGCGTCAAAGCAGGAGAGGATCACATTTTCATGGGGGATATTCTTCGATGTAAAGTAAGCGGCCGCGTGTTTGGCCGCAAAGGTCGTATTGGCGCCTTTCACCCGCGCTTCACCGGGCAGGTTGGCGGGATGGATGACCGTTGTGATGTGTAAAAAATGATTTTTATATTTTTCCTGAAGTTTGAAAACGGATTCTTTGATTTCCTCGCTGGCGCGTTCTTCCAGGGCAAAGATAACGACAATGCGGCCGGTAGGAAATCTCTGACGGCTGATACTTTCCACGCCCGGTTCAACCACTTCCCGTGATTCTTTAATGATGGGCAGAATGACGAGATGATAGATATCGCCGGAAAGCGGAGGATGGTTTTTATTTTTTTGCAGGATCTCCAGGTGTTTTCGATGGATCGATAAGGATATCTGTTCTCTGAAGGTGCGCCTTTTTGATCTTTGGTCAAGTTTGGGCAAATAATCGTCCAAATGGTCAATGCCATCGACCCGTTTCATCCAGTCGGTCTCCCCCTCGCTCAAAAGCACATAATAGGATAATGTCAGAAAAAGCGTTAAGTAGATAAGTTTTAAGAACCAATAAAATAAGAACGCAATGATGACAATGGCCGCCACCCAGGGAATGGTAAACGAGATCACCGTCATGCTGATCAGGATGGACCAGGATAACGCGCCGGGCACAATTTCCAGCAGGCGCTGAAGGGCCTGCTCTTTCGGGCTTAGGTTTTGTCTGCTGAAATTAAAGCGCATTTTTCTCTTTCACTTTCTTTTCTTCTAAAAGCATATCTCGCACATCTTCTGACGGCAAAATTTCGATAAAGGATAATTTTTTTGTCTCGGCATCGAGAAAGAACAAAAGACCATCCCTGGAAGAATAACTGATAAACGACCTGGTTATCAGGCCGGGAATTTGCTGGATTTGAGGGTCTGGAAGATCCGTAAAGGCTTCCAGAAGATAAACGCGGTTGTTATCCCGGAAAAGGACATAGGGAGTCTTTTCGATCCAGAAGGCCTGTTCGATCCGCTTGCCTTTACCCATTAAGAATGTGACCCGCGGACCCTTTTCAAAAGATGTCTCTTCTGAACTTTTCACAAAGTCGATAATGGCGATCTGATTATTCGTCCAGATCAATAAGCGTTCATTTTGTTTGTCGAACGAAAAACCTTTGACCCCTTTTTCCATCAGAAGATACGGCAGCTGATCGCTGATCAAAGCTCCGTCTTTATTTGTAAAGATCATGAGAGAGGGGGCCAGGATATGTATCTGCCAGTCCTGATCCTTGCCAAAGAGTTCCCGGCTCAGCTGTTTATCATCTAAGAGGATCTCCGGAGCTTGGTCCGTATAATTAAAACGTTTTAAGATGTGATCGGAGGTCAAGACATACAGCTGATCGTTAAAGACGGTAAAACCGTGAACCTTTTGGATGATCTTGGCGTAAGCACTCATCATTTGAGTATCGATCTGGGTTATCGTTTCTCCATCCCTTGAGAAGAGGATGTGGTCCTGGTCATGGCCCCAGATAACTTCTTGCGGAGGTTTAGGAAAGAGGCTGGTCACTTCTTTGGACGGAGAGGCATCGGATCTCAAGTTTACCCAGAAATATCGATAAACATTCCACCCATCTTCGATCTCCAGAAGGAGAAAAGGGCTTTTTTTAACGGAAAAAAAACGTTTTATTTTCATTTTTTCCGAGAGCGTATCAACAATATCAATGGGTTTGAGAAGTTTTAGAGATCCACTTGCCGAAGGATTATTCTGCCGAAAAGGGGAATTCGACCCCTGGCTGAGTGAAAAAATAAAATGATCCTTGAGGGAGGCCCCGTTTTTTAATAAAAGAAAAGGTTCGCCTTCCAGGGGGATGAGATTTTCAAATGTCCGGGATAACAGTGCTTTCGAGGGCCAGACCTTAGGGATAAGAATAATATTTTCAAGGGTGGTGGCCTTTTCTTCGACAACCGGCAGAAGGCGGGACCAGGTCTGATAATCGCGTTTGCTCAGTTGGAGCCAATATTCTCCCGGGATCAAATTACGGATCGAAGAGGGGGTTTTTTCTTTCCATATCCTTCTGTTGATATAAATTTTTGCCCCATCGGGGATGGTGGTTATATGAATGAGGCCTGTTTTAAGAAGGGTTTGTGTCTTGGGTCGGAAGGTGATCCCCAAGGCATAAAAAATGATCAGGGGGCAAAGGATAAGATAGATGACCAAGAATGAATAGAAAAAGATTTTTCGAAGTAAAAGCATAGAGCATCGGGCCCGTGTTCGTTATTTAGTTCTTTGGCGCAGCAACCGTTCGATACGTTCGGTGATCAGCATCGCCAGGAGGATAGACCCGCCGAAAAAATAGATCCCGGTCTCTGCTTGGGCCTCGGCGAAGGTCGAGATCTTGGTCACGACGATCGTGACCGCGATAACAAACACGTCCAGCATCGACCATTTTCCCAAGACCCCCAGCCAGTACAGAAAAGACGCCCGTTGCTCTTCTACAAGCTTGGAAAACCAGATAATGGCCAGTATGGCTAATTTAAAGATCGGAAAAACGATCGAGAAGAAAAATATAATAACGCCTAAAAAGTACTGTTTTTCATGGAAAAGACTGGTAATCCCTGTTAACACCGAAAACGTATGTGTCCAAAAAACCAGTTCTTTTAAAGTAATGACCGGCAAGAAAAGGCCGAAAAACAAAAGGACCGCTGAGGTCAAAAGGACCAGCGGGACCTCAAAGTGCCGGGGATATAGCTGCGATAGAGAAAAAGGGGCCTTCAACATTACCTAACTTTCTATCAAATATGGTTTATATTAGCAAGCTTAATTTAGTGTTAAAGAATTGTAGGCACAGTAATGCCCTCTGCCCGATGGGCTTTGATCGGGCAGAGGCAAAAGACTAGACAGAGTTAAAATAAATTGCTACGATAGCACAAAATTATGAACAAAGCTCTCAACATCAATCAGTCCACCACCGACGAATGGCGCAAGTTCGGTTTTTATTATGACCATGATGATAAGAACGGCTGCTGGAGATTTGTCGGTTCCGTTTCCGGGCTTTTAAAGTTCTGCGATATCCTGGATGCCTTTGTTGCCGATCCGGACAATAAGAATATCTCGGAACATCAGGCTTATGGACCGTATCAGTATTTACAAATTGAGACGTGGGATGAGCCGCTGGTGGATTGCATGACCATCAAAGGTTCAGCCGAGGATTTAACAAAACTTTCCAATATGATCCGCGAAAAATTAAAAACCGCTGCTGTCTCCGATCAATTCACTATCAACGAAGAGTATTCCGCAAAGAATGACTATATTCTTATCTTCGAAGTCAAAGAAGAAGGCTTTGACCCTGCTAGTGCAGACTCCATGCTGCAAGACCAGATCAAAAAAGCGAAGTAATTGTTTAATTTAAAGATGTAAGGATGAGATTTTAAGAAGACTGATAATGGCGTGACCAGGGCATAACGCTTTTGATGCCGGGGCCTTTGCCTTTTTCAAAGCTCTGGGCAAAAGCAAAGTCTCGTTTTAAGGCCAATCGACGTTCGACCCTTTTCCAAAAACCTTTGAAATCCCCTTTAATGATAAACGCCAGCCCTTTGATGGTAAACATCAGCCAGGGATATTTATCCACTAATCCGCCATCCCCAACGATCTTACCTAACAATACGGCCTTTAGGTTCATGTACTGAAGGCAAATCTTTGAACCAAAAGAATTTCCAAAGGCGGCATATTTTACTAACTTATGGCTCACATGGTCGCCTTTGATCAGCCATAGGGTATTCTGCAGCCATTGTTTTTGGGTAAAAGGAAAGAGGAAGGGCACATAAGCCACATCAGTTGATGTCTTTTCAATGTCCTCATCACTGATCTCTTCGAGAGGAGGGATGATCTTGTCTTCCAGGGCCTTTTTCGTTAAGGGGAAATTGGGATAATACTGCAAGGAATAAAGGTCGGTATGCGAGGCCTTGGGGAGCTGAAGGAGGAGATCAATGGCCTCTTTAATATGTTCTTCGGTTTCGTAAGGATTATCCAGAATGATGTCGTGGCGCATGCTGATATTGTGCTTGGCCGAGTTTCGGGTGATCTCAATAAGATCGCTGTTCTTGCCGGGACGGTTATAGACTTTTCTGCGGATAAAATCCGAACCGGTCTGGATGCCGATCCTTAAAGAATCAAGGCCCGCGTCAACGAGCTTTTCGATCAATTCCGGCCCCAGGCGGTGCGGATTGTAGCTCACCTGAAAGGGAAGCCCGATCTCTTTTTTATATTTGGTGCAAAATTCATCCAGCCAATCCATTTCCAGGCTGAAATTTTCATCAAAAAAGAAAACAAATTGCGTTTTATTGTTGGGCAGAGAAAGGTGTTCTTTGATCTCGGCCAATAAACTGTCAACCGAGCGGCGGCGGATAAATTTTCCTAACCCTTTAAAATCGCCACGCAAAACCGTGTTGCCGCAGAAGGTGCACAAAAACGGACAGCCGCGTGAACCCATCACGTAGAGGTCTTTGTATTGCGGGAGCGGATCGTGCTGGCTTAAGGTATTTTTATCGATAAAATAAAATTCATCTTTGCTGTAAGCGGGAAAGGGAAGCGAATCCAGATCTTCCAAAAGGGCGCCGCGCTGGTTTTGAACAACTGTACCATTGTGCCGGACCCATAGATTTTCGATATTGTGATAAGGTTTATTGTCGCGCAGGGCTTCGACAAGTTTAACGATGGCGTAATCACCTTCGCCGACGCAAAGGATGTCGGCTTCCGGGGCTTGTTTAACGCATAACTCAGGGCAGGTCGTGGGATGATGCCCTCCCAAAAGGATATGCGCGGAAGGCGCTACCTGTTTGATCAATTTCATTAAGGTTTTGGTGATGGGGAAAAAGGGATACAGCACGCTGAACGCGACCAGGTCAGGTTCAAACCGCTGAATAAGATCGCAGAAATATTTCTTCTCTTTTTCTGTGAGCTGATGATAAAGACGGCCTTCAAATTCTTTCACAAAAATGCTGTGCACTTCAACGCCCGGGATCTTTTCCAACATCGGGTGCATGACCCGGACCGGAAAGTTTCTATAACTGCAAAGGCCGACTAAGACAACCTTAAGTTTTTTGGGAGGGGTGATGACGGTATTGTGGATCTCAGGTAAGATCAAAACTTCGGGCATGTCTATCCTTATGTATAACTCGTTAGAAACAAATAAGTTTTGTGCGGAGAATTATTTTAAGCGAAATTATCCTAACATTGTGTGTTCTGCCTGTCAAATAGTTGTTCCCGAACATTCAGGGTTCTTATAAAGATATTTCCCTTGAAAAGAGCGATCAAACTGCGTAAAGTAAGCCCATGGCGTTACCTGCTAATTTAAAAAGAATTTCTGAAACTATCTGGGAAATCCCCAGGCGTGCCAGCGAAGGGATGCTGGTGCCGGTGCGTATTTTCGCGACCCATAAGCTCATTATGGACATGGATGAGGCGGTGTTCCAGCAGGCCATCAATGTGTCCAAACTTCCGGGGATCTTAAAATATTCTTTCTGCATGCCGGACGGGCATTGGGGTTACGGGTTTCCGATCGGCGGCGTGGCGGCGATGGATGCCAAGACAGGCGTGATCTCTCCGGGCGGGATCGGGTTTGATATCAACTGCGGGATGCGCCTGGTTTTGACAAATCTCATCCAGGAGGATGTTCAGCCGCGGTTAAAGGAATTAGTCGACCAGCTGTTCCGTAAAGTCCCCTGCGGGGTGGGGGTCAAAGGGTTTGTGAATATTTCGAAAAAGGAATTTGAAGACGTGGCCCGTGAAGGGGCGAAATGGTGCGTGAAGAAAGGATACGGTTGGGCTGAGGATCTGGAAAGGACAGAAGAAGGCGGCTGCGTCAGCGGGGCTGATCCATCGAAGGTCAGCGACAAGGCCATTGAGCGCGGCTACCATCAGATCGGGACATTGGGTTCGGGCAATCATTATTTGGAGATCCAGGTCGCCAAACAGGAAAATATTTTTGATGAAAAATTGGCCAAGGCCTTTGGGATCACGATCCCCGATCAAGTTGTCATCATGTTCCATTGCGGCAGCCGCGGGTTCGGCCATCAGGTGGCGACGGATTATCTGCAGCTTTTTTTAAGTGTCATGCAGAAAAAATATAATATTAAAATTATAGACCGCGAACTGGCTTGCGCGCCTTTTTCTTCTCCGGAAGGGCAGGCGTATTTTAGCGCCATGAAATGCGCGGTCAACATGGCCTTTGCGAACCGCCAGGTGATCCTGCACCGGGTCAGAGAGGTTTTTTCAGAAGTGTTTGGAAAAACGCCGCAGCAATTGGGCATGCATCAGGTTTATGATGTGGCACACAATATCGCCAAATTAGAAAAACATATCATTGACGGAGAAGAGCGCGAAGTGTTGGTCCATCGCAAAGGCGCGACCCGCGCCTTTGGGCCCGGCATGGAAGGTATCCCGGATATTTATAAAAAGATCGGCCAGCCGGTGATTATCGGCGGCAGCATGGAAACGGGTTCTTATCTGCTCGTCGGCGAACAAGCCGGCGCCGAGACGTTTTTTTCGACCGCGCACGGCAGCGGGCGCACCATGAGCCGTTCCAAGGCTCGCCAGCAAAACAGTGGAAGAGAGTTGCAGGATCGTTTAAAAGCGCGCGGGATCTATGTGCAGACCTCCTCTTATGCCGGGTTAGCGGAAGAAGCCGGCATGGCATATAAAAATATCGACGATGTGACCGAAGCGACGGAACTCTCCGGTATCAGCAGGCGCGTGGCGAGGTTTATTCCGATAGGAAATATAAAGGGATAGAGTAATAAAGAAACAAGATACAAGAAACAATAACCAAATAAATTAGAATGACCAATAAACCAAATTTATTGTTTGAATTTTAAGTTTTGTGATTTATTTGTATCTTGGTTCTTGGTTATTGTATCTTAATCCATTATGCCTTATCAATTCCTCCCAGATATGGTCACCGCGGATGTGGCGTTCAAGGCGTGGGGCGCTACATTGGAAGAGATGTTCGCCTCCGCGGCCCGGGCGACCATGAATGTCATGGTCGAGAATTTGAGCGCGATCGCGAGCGAAACAACACAACCCATTGAGCTTGCCGCGGAAACGATCGAGAACCTGCTGTTTGATTTCCTGCAGGAGCTGGTATTTTATAAAGACGCGAAACAGCTGCTGCTCTTACCGGAAGATATTCAGATCAAGAAAGATAACAACCGTTATTTTTTAAAGGCTTTCCTTAAAGGAGAAATGCTGAAGACACATAAACACCACCTCAATGTGGATGTAAAGGCCGTGACCATGCACCTTTTTAGTGTTTCCCAAATGGAAGGCGGGTGGGAAGCGATGGTTGTCTTGGATATATGATACAGCCCCTTATAAAATTTATTCAGGGGCTGTTGATTGCACAGATGGTGGAAGATTACACAGATGTAATGGCGGTTTATCTGTGTAATCAATTTCAAAATCTGCGTTATCATTTCTCATAAATTTTTTTCTTCCCATTTTTGGTTTTATGAAGTAAACTTAAATCAATCAGTTTTTTAAAAAAAAGGAAAAAGGCCCGCATGACTGAACAAGAAAAGAACACCCTTCTCAGCAACAAAGAAGTTGTCGAAGAGATCAATCGCCACAAATGGATCGAAAGCGAAAAGGCCGGCTGCGACATCGGATTCGAACGCGCCGCGGAAGACTGGCTGAACCGTTTCGCGAGAGAATGGCTTAGGCGCCATCCGATCCTTCGCAAGAGAAACGGGCGATAGGCTTCTTCGATAATCTTTCTTATCCTCAGGGCCCTCCCCAAGGGCCTCAGCAGATCCCTCTGAAAGTTGATCTAAGATTCATTTTGATCTTATTTTCCTTGTTATCACCTGTAAATAAATATAAAAAATCCTTTATAAGTTTTTTAAATAGAATAAGATAACTTATATATTTTACAAAAATCTTAAATAGTGGTTGCGAAAGATCTCCAGGGAAAGGGTATCTATTAAAATTTGTCAAGAATGAGCCCGCATGCCTCGTCAGCCAAGAAGAAAAAACTTTAACTTAAAGTCGATCGCCCGTGAAGCCGTGAGAAATTACGGCTTTCTCATCACTTTTCCTCCTCCCGTCATCAAGGAAACCAGGCGGCTGCACAGAGAAGCCGTATTAGGGAACTTTGACCACACCCTCCGGGACCTGCGCCCGTTATTATGGTCTTCCATCGACAACGTTGATTCCAGGGACCTGGACCAATTGGAATTCTGTGAAAGGACCGCCAATCGCGAGATCAGGGTTTTGGTCGCCATCGCCGATGTCGATCATTATGTCAAAAAAGGTTCCCGCGTCGACCGGCACGCCTCCATGAACGCGACTTCTGTTTATACGGGAGTTGAGATCTTTCCCATGCTCCCGGAAAAACTTTCCACCGACATGTCCTCGCTGAATGAGGGGCAAGACCGTTTGGCCGTGGTGGTCGAATTTTTCGTTAAAAAGGAAGGAGACCTTCGGCAGGGCGAGATCTTCCG
>MHFY01000009.1:0-14511 GCA_001805375.1 Omnitrophica WOR_2 bacterium GWA2_47_8
GGCCAGCCCGCCGATCAGCGCCAGCGCAATGATCCCTAAGCCGCTGACGACGATAGCATTGACTTGAAAATGAGATATCCCTTCAAAGAGAGCCCGAAAAACAAGCCATTCACTGACAAAACCGTTAAAAAGAGGCAGCCCGCAGATGGATAAACAACCGATTAAGAATAGATGCCCTGTCCAGGGCAGATATTTCAAAAGTCCTCCCAAATGGTCGATCTCGCCCGTATGCGTCGCGCGGATGACCGACCCCGCGCTTAAGAACAAAAGCCCTTTAAAGATGGCGTGATTAAAAACATGCAGAAGCGCGCCGGCATATCCGATCAAAGTGACAAATTCATTCTGATATATTTGGCCCCACAGGCCGACTCCCATGCCCAAGGTGATGATCCCGATGTTTTCGATGGAATGGTAAGCGAGTAATTTTTTTATTTCATGCTGGCCTAAAGCATATAAAACGCCTCCCACCCCCGATATCATCCCGATGAACAGGAGCGCCGCCGCGCACCATTCGGGAAAATTTTTAACGATCAAGATGAGCCGCAGCAATCCATAGATCCCTGCCTTGATCATGACCCCGGATAAAACCGCTGAGATATGGCTCGGGGCCGCGGGATGGGCATGCGGCAGCCAAATGTGGAGAGGAATGAACCCGGCCTTAACACCAAAACCGATGATGCCGAAAACAAAAAGCATCGCCGCTAAGGGGAGGGGGAATGAGGTGAGCGCCATTTGATCGAAATTCATGGACCCCGCATGCTGGTCCATCAAAAGGAACATGATCCATAAACAGAAGGTCCCGGTATGCGTTGCTATCAAATAAAGGTATCCGGCCTTCCGGACGGCTTTTCTTTCATCATAAAATGTGATGAGAAAATACGAGGTTATGGTCATCATCTCCCATGCTATCAAGAACAAGATGGCATTTTGGGCGGTGACGACCAGCATCAGAGAAATAAGCGCGAGATGATAGAGGGCAAAATGAACACAGGGGTTCTTTTCCTGATGATCTTTTAAATAACCGTAGCCGTATACACCGGCTAAGAAAAATAAAATGATGATCGTCAATAAAAAGAAAGCGCTTAAGAGGTCCATCCCAATATGGAATTCCCCGATCGGCATCCGCAAGTTTAACCGGCAATCAACGGGTATCCGGCTCACCAGGACATCGACGGCCGAGAGGAATGCCAAAGCGCATCCTGCTGTCAGCGAGATCAGGAAAATACCCGCGCTGATCTTTCGGTCTCGCGCTGTTAATAATATCAACAGGATAGAAACAGACAATATGCCCAGACTATTGAGAAGAAGATTCATAACCTATTGGATTTTTCCTTTATTCCCTTGTACGGCCGGTGATAAGTTTGACTCAAGGATCCTGATCTCAGCCAGTATCTCCTCAGGAGGCGCTTTACGGCGCAAGCATTCCTGCAATTTGGCATTTTGCAAACAAAACGCTAATCGGCTTAAGATAGCCAAATGTTTTTTGACAGAGGGGCTTAGAAGGGTAAAGAGGACAAAGACCGGCAAGCCGTCAATGGCCTTGAAATCAACGGGATTCTTTAAAAAGCATACGGTGATGGATGGATCATTAATATGCAGGACGACCGGATTACGGGCGTGGGGAATAGCGACACCGTTGCCGATAGCCGTTGACATGATCTTTTCTCTGGCGATCAACATCTGCCAGAGAGATTCTCTGCTTTGTTTCGGAGGGAGAGGCAAGACATCCACCACGGCCCGCAGGACATCCTCTTTTTTGTCGCCGGGAATATCATAATGGATCTGGCCGTTCTTTATGGCGTGATATAAGATACCCGTGTCCTGGCTCACTCTGTCGCCTAAAGCCAGGACTTCGGGGGTCAGTTTGATCTTTTTCTTTAAAGCCCAATCCAGCAATTCGATATAATTAAAGCGGTATTGCCCATTGGCCTTAATGCAGGGCATGTCCTTTTTTTCGATCCATCTGTTTACTGTTTCCTCTGAAACAGCGAAATTTTTAATGATGTCATTGGTCGACAGTTCCATCTTTACTTGCTTTCTTTGAGGATCTGGCCAGCCCGGTTAAGCGCTTGGTCGATGTTCGGTTGAATATTTTTCTCTCCGATATATTTTAATAATCCTGCCCGCTTGATCTTTTCAAGAGGCCGTGGTTGAAGGCCGGAGAGGATGATCTGTGTCCCGTCGTGTTTAGAAAGGTTAAAAACATTTTCTAAAGCGCTCAGCGCAGTGGCATCGATGGTAGGGACATGCCGCATACGAAGGATGAGGACCTTGGGTTTTTTTTCAAGGCCGCGGATCGTATCTTTAAATTTGTCGGTCGCCCCGAAGAAAAACGGCCCGTTGATCTCGAATACTTCAATGCCTTCCGGGATATCCTTCTGTGAAATGCGGTTCTCATCAACAACATCTTCCTCATCCGCCTCTTCGATCAAAGAGTCCGTGACATATCCCACCTGAGTCGCGTCGGCCATTCTCCGCATGAACAAAAGCGCCGCTAAAACGATCCCGAACTTGATGGCTACCGTAAGGTCAACGAATACGGTCAAGAAAAATGTCGTCAACAAAACAACAATGTCCCGCGCCGGGCTCCGGAATATTTTAACGAATAAATGCCACTCGCTCATGTTATACGCAACAATGATCAATATGCCGGCGAGGGCCGCCATGGGGATGAGCGAGGCCCAGGGGCCAAAGAAAACCAATATGAGTAACAATGTAATCGCGTGGATGATGCCCGCGAACGGTGTCCGTCCGCCGTTCTTGATATTGGTCGCGGTCCGGGCGATGGCCCCGGTGGCGGGGATCCCTCCCATGATAGGGGAAGCGATATTTGCCACACCCTGCGCGATCAGTTCCATGTTCGAACGGTGCCGGTTGCCGGTCATACCGTCGGCGACAACCGCGGAGAGCAGGGACTCGATCCCTGCGAGTATGGCGATCGTTAATGCGGGGGAACTTAGTTTTGTTATCAGTTCTACGCTAATATGCGGTAAATGGGGCATGGGCAAAGTATTGGGGACTCCGCCAAACCGGCTGCCGATCGTTTCAACCGGGAGATGAAATATCTGGACCGCTAATGTCGTAAGAATGATCGCGATAAATGACCCCGGGACCCTTCGCGTAACCTTTGGCCAATAGATAATAATAAATAAGGTCAAAAGACCTACAAGGAGGGTGGGAACATTAAGCGTATTAATATGCTTGGCATAATATTTGAACTTTTCAACAAATTCCGCCGGGACAGTCCCTCCGGTCAATCCCAGGAAGTCCCTGATCTGTGCCGCAAAAATGATCAAAGCGATCCCCGCGGTAAAGCCTACGGTTACAGGATAAGGAATATATTTTATGATATCACCAAAGCGGGCTATTCCCATTAAAATAAGCAAAATCCCAGCCATTAATGTGGCGGTTGCCAAGCCGTCATAGCCGTACTTCTGAATGATGCCGTAAACGATGACAATGAATGCCCCCGTCGGCCCTCCGATCTGGACCCGGCTTCCGCTTAAACATGAAATCAAGAATCCGGCGACAACAGCGGTATACAAGCCCTGTTCCGGTTTGACCCCGGAGGCAATGGCGAAGGCGATGGCTAGCGGTAAGGCCACGATCCCTACGATGATCCCGGCGATCAGGTCGGGAATAAATTTTTTTATGGAATAACCTTCCTTTAAAACAGTTATCAATTTCGGCTTAAGTTTATTACGCCCCATGCATGCCCTTTCTTTTTGGGAATAACGTGCAAAGATTTTTTGAGGGAATTGTAAGGAATACTAAAAATTATATCAGAGGGCAGGTGTTTTTCTAGTACCTTTGAATAAAAAAGTTATAGGCCGGCCAGAGCTGTTAACTCTTCGGGTTTGTGGATCAGGAAATCCGGGTTGTATTGCTGAAGGTTTTGTGCGGAATTGTAGCCCCACGTGACCGCGGCGATCTTGATCCCCAGCTTTTGGGCCGCAAGAATGTCCCGCACTTCATCGCCGACATAAACAATTTGCTCTTTTCTGAATCTATTCTTAAAAATGAGCTTCTGCAATGAGATGTTTTTACTCCAAACCTTCGAGGTCGTATGGACAAAATCAAACATGTCCATCCGATGATTGTTTAAGAACCCGATGATCAGTTCGCGGGAATTTGACGAAAGGATGCCAAGTTGAGTGCCGGAGTTTTTAAGTTGGGTCAAGCATTCTTTTATTCCGGATATGGGTTCAATGACCGAGACCCTTTTTTCAAATTTTTTTTTGCCTTTGGCAATAATGGCCGGGAGCTTCAGTATGGGGATTCTAAAATAACGGATAAGTTCCAGGGAGCTTTTATTTTTGAGCTTTGCGACCTCCTCGGGCAGGATAGGTTTATAATGAAATTCTTCCGCCAGTTGGTTGAAGATCTCGACAGAATGGCGGTAGGTATCGGCGATCGTGCCGTCAAAATCGAATATGAAAATACGGGGCTTCATACAGTCGGGATATAAATAGTGGAAAAATTGCTTTAAACTTTTTTGTAGTTATCATAACATAAAATACATAAAAGACTATGAGGAAAGGGAGAGAAACTTATGACAACGATCATTTTCTTAACGATCTCCAATGTCTTTATGACGATCGCCTGGTATGGGCATCTGAAATATGAGGATTCGCCGCTGTGGAAGGCCATTGTCATCAGTTGGCTGATCGCCTCGGTGGAATATTGTTTTCAAGTGCCGGCGAACCGGATCGGACATTATCAATTCACCGCCGCCCAGCTTAAAACGATCCAGGAGGTCATTACATTGATTGTGTTTTGTGGATTTTCGGTGTGGTATTTAAAAGAGCCGATGAAATGGAACTATGCTGTCGGATTTTTATTTATTATCCTAGCGGTATTTTTTATTTTCAAAGAATGGTAAGGCACGGTCAACTAAGGAACCTATTATGACGAAGAAAGTTTTGATCATTGATGATGATGCAAATAGCTTAAAGATCGTTACTCCGCGTTTAAAAGAGGCCGGATATGCAGTTGTGACTGCTTCTGACGGAGAAGCAGGATTAAAAAAGGTTCAGGCGGAAAAGCCGGACCTCATCATCCTTGATATCGCGATGCCGGAGATGGATGGGTTCACTTTTGTTCAAGAATTAAAGAAGGTGGGAGCGTTTGATAAAACTCCCATCATCGTTTTGACAGCTAAGGACGAGATGCAGGATATCTTTGAGATAGAAGGGGTTAAGGATTATATTGCTAAACCTTTTAACACAAATGATCTCTTAGGAAGAATAAAGAAACTTTTGAAAGAATCTTAGTCGTTTTCTCCATACCCTACTTGACAAAATTTTTAAAATTTGTATAATAGCCAACCTAGAGGAGAGAAGGGAAAAAGTCCCTTCTTATTTTTTGGTTTAGATTTAGCACTCTTTTAATGTGAGTGCCAGTGCGTATAAACAATCATAGAATTTTCTAAGACAGGAGGACTTGTATGAAATTACAACCATTAGCGGACCGAGTGGTCATCAAACCTTTGAAGGCAGAGGCAAAAACAAAGGGTGGCATCGTTTTGCCGGATACGGCAAAAGAAAAACCGCAGGAAGGCCAAGTGATAGCGGTGGGAAAAGGAAAGGTTTTAAACAGCGGGACGACACAGTCTCCCGAGGTCAAGATCGGCGACAAAGTCCTCTACGGGAAATACAGCGGGACGGAATTTAAGATCGATGATGCGGATGAAGTTTTGATCATGAAGGAAGAAGAAATCTTAGCTGTTGTAAAATAAATGTTTGATACTTGAAAGGAATCGGTTATGGCAAAGCAATTGATTTTTAATGAAGAAGCAAGGCGTGCTGTTCTGGCAGGCGTGGAAAAGTTGGCCAGAGCGGTGAAGATCACCTTGGGGCCTAAAGGCCGCAATGTTATTTTAGATAAAAAATTCGGTTCTCCAACGATCACCAAAGACGGCGTGACCGTAGCCAAAGAGATCGACCTGGAAGACCCTTATGAAAACATGGGCGCGCAGATGGTCAAAGAGGTCGCGGAAAAGACATCCGATAATGCCGGAGACGGGACCACGACCGCCACGATCTTGGCTGAGGCGATATATAAGGAAGGTTTAAAAAATGTCACGGCCGGGGCTAATCCCATGGCCTTAAAACGCGGGATCGACCGCGCGGTCGAAGAGGTCATCAATGAACTTAAGAAACTTTCCAAAAAGATCGATAACCGCAACACCAAAGAGGTGGAACAGGTCGCCACGATCTCAGCCAACGGGGATGTTTCCGTCGGTAAGATCATTGCCGAAGCCATTGAAAAGGTCGGCAAAGACGGTGTTATCACGGTTGAAGAGGGAAAGTCTTTAGCCACTGAATTGAAGATCGTTGAGGGGATGCAGTTCGATCAGGGATATCTGTCCCCGTATTTTGTCACGGATACGGCAAAAATGGTCTGCGAGCTGGAGGACCCGTTCATTCTCCTTTATGACAAGAAGATCTCTAACATCAAAGAGATCCTGCCGCTTTTGGAAAAAGTCGCTCAAAGCGGAAAACCGCTCATCATTATTTGTGAAGATGTTGAAGGCGAAGCCTTGGCGACCTTGGTCGTGAATAAGATCCGCGGGACATTTTCCTGCGCCGCTGTCAAAGCCCCGGGTTACGGCGACCGCCGCAAAGCCATGCTGGAAGATATTTCTGTTCTAACCGGCGGAAAGGCTATTACCGAAGAATTAGGTCTAAAATTGGAAACCGTAGCCTTGGCGGATCTCGGCCGCGCTAAAAAAGTTAAGATCGATAAGGATAACACCACCATTGTGGAAGGTGCCGGAAAAACTAAAGACATCGAAGCCCGCATCAAACAGATCAAGAATCAAATGGAAAGTACCGAGTCCAGCTACGATAAAGAAAAATTGCAGGAACGGTTGGCCAAATTAGCCGGCGGTGTGGCTATTGTTAATGTCGGGGCGGCCACGGAAACCGAGATGAAAGAAAAGAAGGCCCGTGTTGAAGATGCCCTGCATGCCACCCGCGCCGCGGTTGAGGAAGGTATTGTCCCGGGCGGCGGGGTCGCTCTCCTGAGGACATTAGGGGTTTTAGATAAATTGAATTTAAAAGGTGACGAACAAACCGGTGTCGCGATCATTAAACGTGCCATTGAAGAGCCTCTTCGCCAATTGGCCTTCAATGCCGGGCTGGAAGGTTCCGTCATCGTTGAGCGATTGAAGAAAGAAAAAACCAACATAGGTTTTGATATCAATAAAAATGATTATGTGGACATGCTTGAATCCGGGGTCATTGATCCGGCTAAAGTAACGCGCATGGCTTTGCAGAACGCGGCCAGTATTTCGGGTCTGCTTTTGACGACCGAAGCATTGATCGCTGACAAACCCGAAAAGGAAAAACACGCGGGCCACGCCCATCCGCCGATGCCGGAGTATTGATAAAGATCGAAGTCAGAGGCCAGATGTAAGAAGTCGGGAAGATTAAATTTTATATTTTTCTCAGGCTTCTGATATCTGGCCTCTGGCTTCTTTAAGAATAAGTTATGAAAGGACTATCCTATGGGCGAAAGCGGCATTACAGCCATTAATGAAAAGGTAAAGAAAGAAAGCGCCGTTGTCGAAGCGATCTTCATGGAGATGGAAAAGGTCATTGTCGGCCAGCGTGTTCTTTTGGAACGTTTGTTGGTCGGTTTACTGGCCAACGGCCATATCCTGATCGAAGGCGTTCCCGGCCTGGCTAAGACCATGGCGGTTAAGACCTTAGCTTCTATTATCCAATCGAAATTTCAAAGGATCCAATTCACGCCTGACATGCTCCCGGCGGACCTCATCGGGACGCTTATCTACGATCAAAAAACCGGAAGTTTTAAAATAAAAAAAGGCCCGATCTTTGCCAATCTGATCTTAGCGGATGAGATCAACCGCGCGCCGGCCAAGGTGCAGAGCGCGCTTTTGGAGTCGATGCAGGAGCGGCAAGTCACCATCGGCGAGGAAACTTTAATTTTGGACGATCCGTTCTTGGTTTTGGCCACCCAAAACCCGATCGAACAGGAAGGGACGTATCCCTTGCCGGAAGCGCAGGTGGACCGATTTATGCTGAAGGTCAAGGTGAGCTACCCGAACAAAGAAGAAGAACTTAAGATCTTAAAACGAATGTCGTTCACGGATAAAGAATTTGATATCAGGAAAGTCATCGACCCCAAAGATATCCTTCGCGCCCGCCGGGTGGTGGATGAAGTTTATATGGATGAAAAGATCGAACGTTATATCGTCGATATCGTGGACGCGACGCGTAACCCGCAAAATTATAAATTGGCTGACCTCAAAGGTCTGATCCTCTACGGGGCTTCTCCGCGTGCCACGATTAATTTAACTTTAGCTTCCAAAGCCTACGCCTTTATCCAGGGCCGAGGTTATGTCACCCCGCAGGACGTTAAAACTATCGGCATGGATGTTTTACGGCATCGCGTCATTGTCAGTTACGAAGCTGAAGCCGAAGAAAAATCCTCCGAAGACATCATTCAAAGAATTTTTAGCGAAGTGGAAGTACCATAATTAGCGAAAGAAGTCGGAAGCCAGAGGTCAGAAAAAAATAGACAGCTACTAAAAGTTTTTACCGTTTGTTTCTGGCTTCTGACTTCTGGCTTCTCGCTTCAAGATTTATATGATCCCCAAAGAAATCCTTAAAAAGATCCGCCGTATCGAGATCACCACCTCTCATTTGGTGACGGATGTCTTTGCCGGGCAGTATCATAGTGTTTTCAAAGGCCAGGGCATTGAATTCGATGAGGTCCGGGAATACAATCCTGGTGATGATATCCGCTCCATTGATTGGAACGTCACGGCCCGCACCGGCACCGTCCATGTCAAAAAATACGTCGAAGAGAGAGAATTGACCGTCATGGTCCTGGTTGACGCGTCGGGGTCCTCATATTTCGGCACGGTCAATCAGTTGAAAAGCAGTTTGGCCGCCGAGATCGCCGCGGTATTGGCGTTTTCCGCCATCCGCAATAACGATAAGGTGGGCTTGATCATTTTTAGTGACGGGATCGAGAGATTTATTCCCCCGCGCAAAGGTTCCCGTCATGTGCTAAGGGTCATCCGGGAGATCCTTTACTTCAAACCCAAAGGCAAAGGGACCAACATTCCGGCGGCGCTGGATTATCTTAATAAAGTCACCCGGCATAAGACGGTGTCTTTTCTCATTTCAGATTTTCTGCAGGATGAAGCGGGGCGGAGAAGAGATAAGAATTCAAAAAATCCTTTAAAACAAACGCTGGTGCTCGCCAATAAACGGCATGACCTGATCGCAATCACTCTGAATGACCCGAAAGAAATGGCCTTGGAGAATTCCGGGTTGATCATTTTAGAAGACGCTGAAACTGGAAAACGGGTTTATATCGACTCATCGGACCCGCGCATCCGTCAAGAATTCGCCGAGATCGCAAAAAAACGCATCCAGGAACGGGAGGCGCTTTTAAATTCGGTGAGGGTCGACCGGATCGATGTCGCCACGGATAAGCCTTATTCCCAGGCCTTGGTCAAGTTTTTTAAGCAAAGACAAAAACGATTTCGCTAATTCCGCTAACGGTACACTATGAACCCTGACGCGCTCAAAGATATCAAACCGCCGGTTGATTTCCCGCCGGATTATACGCTTTTGTATGTCATTTTATTCCTGGTCTTCGCCGCCGCGGCGTTTTTTCTTCTTAAATACTTTCTGCAACAAAAGAAAGAACCTCCTACCGTGCCCGTCAAATTTTCCGCCTTTGAGATCGCCAGTAAACGCTTAAGCCTTTTAGTCCAGAAAAATTACCCCGCCCAGGGAAAGATCAAAGAATATTTCAGCGAGCTTGCGGACATCATCCGCCGTTATATTGAAGAGCGTTTTTATTTGAAGGCGCCGGAGATGACCACCCAGGAATTCTTGGAAAAGATCAGCCACGGTCAAGAGCTTAAATCTGAACATAAACAGCTTTTGAAGGAATTCTTAAACGTTTGTGATCAGGTAAAATTCGCGAAATACAGTCCAGCCGCAAAAGAAATAGAAGAGGCCTTTCAGTTGGCGAAGCGATTCTTGGAGGAAACAAGAGATGGAATTTAAAGATCCCTGGATATTATTATTGATCCCTGTCTGTTTGGGGGTCGTTTATTATTTCTATCGAGCCAATACACAGCCCACCCTGCGTTTCTCCTCCGTGGATTCGTTTTCCAAGATCGGGAACAGTTGGAAGGTTCTCGTAAGCGAGCGGATGATCTTTTTACGGTTGATCGTCCTGGCGCTATTTTTA
Source organism: Omnitrophica WOR_2 bacterium GWA2_47_8 (assembly GCA_001805375.1). Lineage (GTDB taxonomy): Bacteria > Omnitrophota > Gorgyraeia > Zapsychrales > GWA2-47-8 > GWA2-47-8. The sequence goes on from MHFY01000009.1 coordinate 10,243, forward strand.
ATATCGTTGGCCGGGCCGCGTAAAGTGTTAGAGAAAACCGAAACATCAGCGGAAGGGATCGATATTGTTCTGGCGGTCGATGCCTCAGGCAGTATGGCGGCAGAGGATTTTAGGATCAATAACCGCCGGGTCAATCGCCTGGAGGTCGTAAAAAATGTGGTTGAGGAATTTATCGATCAGCGCAAGGCGGACCGTATCGGGCTGGTGGTTTTTGCCGCGCATGCGTTTACGGTCTGTCCCGTGACCACGGACCATGAATGGCTTAAAAGCAACTTAGAGAGGGTGGAACTGGGCAGCCTCGGTCAAGACGGGACCGCCATTGGTTCCTCGATCAGCTCCGCCGTCGGCCGACTTAAAACAAGCAAGGCCAAATCTAAGGTGGTCATTCTTTTGACCGATGGCGTTAATAACGCGGGGACCATCGATCCGTTGACCGCCGCGAAAGCCGCAAAGACATTCGGTATCAAAATTTATACGATCGGGGCCGGGTCTAAGGATCTGGTACCGTTTCCGGCCCAGGATCTTTGGGGCCGCACGGTTTATCAGAACGTCCAGATCGATATGGATGAGGCCTTGCTCAAAAGGATAGCCCAGGAAACAGGCGCCGAATATTTTCGGGCCACGGACACAGAATCTTTAAAGGAAATTTATCAGCAGATCGACCGCCTGGAAAAAACAAAGATCGAGCAGTTCGGTTATAAGGAATATAAAGAATTATTCCCGTATTTTTTTGTTGCAGCCCTTTTGCTTTTGTTGGCAGAGCTTGTCTTAACACATACGGTATTGATGAGGATCCCTTAATGCGTTTTGCGGAATGGCCCATGGTGTATTGGCTTGGGGTGAGCTTGGCGGCTGTTTTCTTTCTTTTATGGGCAAAGAGACGGCGGGAAAGTTTAAGAAATAAATTTGCCCAGGAAAATCTTTTCAACCAGCTGATAAGCGGGGCCGATGATAAAACCGAGGTCACGCGGATCATTTTGATCGCTTTGGTCGGGATATTTTCTATTATCAGCCTTATGCGGCCGCAATGGGGTTTTACCTGGAGAGAGGTCAAACGGATGGGGCTGGATATCTTGGTGGCGGTCGATGTTTCGAAAAGCATGCTCACCCAGGATGTTAAACCAAACCGCTTGGAGCGTTCAAAATTGGCGGTTAAGGATCTGGTTAAGCGTCTGGAAGGCGATCGTATCGGATTGGTTGCCTTTGCAGGGGATGCCTTTTTGGTTTGTCCGTTGACCATCGATTATCCGGGTTTTCTCATGACATTGGATAGTTTATCGCCGGACATTGTATCTCAGGGCGGGACATCGATCTCCGCTGCCATCAGCGAGGCGAGCCGGAGTTTTAAAAGTACCCCCGGCCGTTACAAGGCGCTGGTGATCTTGACCGATGGGGAAGATCTGGAAGGCGATGTTGCACAATGGGCTAAGAAGGCGAAAGAGGAAGGATTGAAAATATTTACCGTCGGTATCGGCACCAAGGAAGGGGAGCTTATACAGTTGACGAACGAAACAGGAGAAAAAGAATTTTTAAAGGACAGACAGGGTAATTTTGTTAAATCCCGGCTGAATGAGAATGTCCTGCAGGAGACCGCGGCCACGACCGGCGGGGTCTATGTACGTTCCGGCGGGGCGCGGTTCGGGTTGGATGTGATCTACGATGAACATTTAAGCAAAATGGAAAAACGGGAGATCAAAGCGCAAATGGAAAAGCGTTACTTTGAGCGTTTTCAGATCCCTTTATTTTTGGCCTTCGTGTTCTTGCTTTGGGAAACACTGCTAACCGTGAGAAGGATCAGGTGAAAAGAATATTCCTAACAATTTTGATCTTAGGCGCGTTTGTTTTCCCAGCGCAGGCCTCTAAGGTCAGGGATGTGCGGGAAGGGAATAAATTATATGCTCAAGGCAAATATAACGAAGCCATGGAGAAATATACCGATGCGTTAAAAAAGGACGCAAACTCGGATATCGTTAATTTTAATTTAGGCGCTTCTCTCTATAAGAAGGAAGATTATGCGGGGGCGTTGACCCATTATCAAAGGGCCCTTTTAGGCCACGACCAGAAGATCAAGGAGAACGTCCATTATAATTTGGGCAATACGCTGTACCGCTCCGGCATCAAAAAAGAAAATTCAGATTTAAAATCAGCCATCGCTTCTCTGGAAAAGGCCTTGGAGGAATATAAGGAAGATCTAAGCGTTACCCCGGAGGACCCGGACACGAAGCAAAATCAGGCCTTTGTGGGAAAAGAATTGGAGCGTTTAAAGAAAAAGCTTCAGGAACAGCAGAAAAATCAACAATCCAAAGAGCCACAGCAGCAACAGGACCAGCAAAAGGATCAACAGTCCGGTGACCAAAAGCAGAATGAACAGCCAAAGGACAAGGAAGAAAAGAAGGGTGGTCAGTTGGGACAGTTTAATGAGGAGAAAGAAAAACAAGAGCCGTCGACCGCACAAGAACAGAATCAGGAAGATTTAGAGAAGAACAAACAGGGATCGCAACAGCAGAATCAGCAAAATCAGCAGGATCAGCCGCCGCGGCATGGTTCTTCTTATAAGGCCGATGCCAAAGAATTGTCTGAAGAAGAGGCAAAAAAGCTTTTAGAGAATTATTCGCAGAATGAAGAACCCAGGGGGTTATTGATCCTGACCCCGCAAAAGCCCAAAACAACAGAGGTTGAAAAAGATTGGTAAAATGATTAAGATATTCCCTATGCCAAAATTGAGAAATTTATTTTTTATTGGGCTCAGTCTTGCCCTCAGCGCGGGATTTTTATGTCATGCGGTGCTTGCAGCGGATATTACCTTTGAAGCCAGCGTCAACAAAAGCCGAGTTCCCCTAGGCTCAACGGTCCAGTTGACGTTAGCGGTTAGGGGTACGGAAACTACGCCGGACATTGAAACGCCTGACATCGCCAATGTTCAAGTCCGTTATTTAGGCCCTTCCACGCAGATCACGATCATTAATGGCCAGTATTCACGGACCAATTCTTACATTTATAGTTTATATCCTTCGCAGGTGGGAAAATTCACTGTCCCTACGGTCCACGTAACGATCGATGGTAAGGATTATGCGTCCAATCCGGTTGAAGTTGAAGTGGTGGAACAGTCGCAGGCCCAATCAGGTGGGCAGAATGGGACGGCCACCAAGATCGAGGATAAGATATTTTTAACTTTGGAAACACCTAAAAAAGAGGTTTATTTGTATGAAAAGGTCCCGGTCACCATCAAGCTTTATGTGCAGGATCTAGCGGTGCGGGATATTGATCTTCCGCAGATCGACAGCCCGGGTTTTTCTGCGGATCCATTTAAACGGCCGACCCAATATCAGGAGGTTTTCGGAGGATTGCGTTATCACGTGATCGAGTTTAATGTCGATCTGTATCCCACGCGCAGCGGTGAAAGCGTCTTAGGCCCGGCAGAGCTTTTCTGCAATATCATCCAGCGGATCCCCAGTAATAGAAGAACGCTCTTCGGCAATTTTGACCAATTTTTCTCTGATGACTTTTTTGATGAAGACGGCCAGGGCGGATTCTTCGACCAGATCCAAAAAGAACCGTTAACCTTAAAATCTTCGGACATCCCGATCAATGTATTGCCTTTGCCTGATGAAGGAAAGCCGGAGGGTTTTTCAAAAGCGGTCGGATTATTTGATTTTGATGTCACGGTAAGCCCGCAAGAAGTGAAGGTGGGGGATCCTGTTACGGCGCGGATGCGGGTGTGGGGAGCGGGGGATCTTAAAAGCATTGAACTTCCGGCCTTTAAAGAAAATGAGCAGTTTAAGGTTTATGACCCGCAGATCAAGGAAGAAAACGGCGAAAAGGTCCTCGAGCAGGTGATCATCCTCCGCTCTGAGAACATCAAAGAGATCCCCGCGATTCCCTTTAATTATTTTAATCCGCAAACCAAACACTATGAGACCATTGTCAAAGGGCCGTTCCCGCTCAAGGTCTCTGCCCCCAGTAGTCAGGACGAATTTAGGGTCATGGATATGACGGATAAGAAAAAAGAACCTGATCTGCCCCAAGAAAAAAGAAAAGAAGATTTGGGTCGTGATATCATCTATATTAAAGAGTCGCCGGGACAGGTTATTCAATGGGCCAAATCCTCTCAATCTTACGAAAATCTTTTTTATATTTTCTGTTTTCTTGGTATCACCATTATTTTTGTCATCCTCAATATGTTTTATTTAAGGAGGAATCGGTTGAGGACCGATGTCGCTTATGCCCGGCGACTGCGGGCCCCGGCTAAGGCTAGGGCGGGTTTGGCTG
>MHFY01000009.1:14545-23936 GCA_001805375.1 Omnitrophica WOR_2 bacterium GWA2_47_8
AAAAGAATGTCGACGCCCGGACCATGGACCAGTTAAAGATCCTTTTTGATGAATGTGATGTGGTGCGCTTTACGACATTTAAACAGGATTCCAAGAGCGCCCAGGAAAGTGTCAAGCGCTGCGAAGAGATCATCGATTATTTTGAGAGGACGATAAAGTCATGAAGATGATTATATTAACAATCATGTTATTGTTTACCACGACAGCTGTTTTCGCAAATCGACTCGGTATAGAGGGACCATTTAAGGCGGCGGGCGATTTTTATCGGCAGGGGGACTATAAGAATGCTATCCAGGAATATGAATCAATCCTTTCGAGGGATTCGGAAAGTGGAGCGGTGTATTATAATTTAGCTAATAGTTATTTTAAAGACGGGCAGTTAGGGAAAGCGATTTTAAATTATGAAAGGGCTAAACGTCTTATCCCGCGCGACGGGGATCTGGGCGCCAATTATAAATTCGTGCTGTCTCAGGTCAGAAATTATTCGTCTGACCTAGAGCCTGCCTGGAAGGTCTGGCTTAAACAACTCATCCAGTCCGTGACCGAGGGGGAATATATTATTGCGCTTATGATATTGTATCTTCTAACAGGCCTTGTGCATTTAAGCCGGTTTTTTGTGGCTGGGTCCAGGAAAAATATCATGCTGTTATGCGCAGGTCTTTCTTGTGTCTTATTGATCCTGACAGCGGCATTCGTTTACAAAATAAATGACGACAATAAAACCGCTATTATTTTAAAAGACACAGACGCGCGATTTGAACCACGGGAGAATGCCACCGCACATTTTAAATTATCTGAAGGCACACCCGTTGCCATCCAGGAAAAAGAAGGGGCTTGGGTTAAAATCAGCCGTTTCGACGGGAAATTAGGCTGGGTTGAAAGCCAAGCGATCGAAAACATTGCACGCTAATTTAAAAACATATTTTCAAAAGGGTCTCCTCGCGATTGTCTTTTTGATAGCAATGGTGCCCGCTGTTTTTGCGCAGGAACCTCCCGAACGGGAAATTTCTGTGGATCATAAAGGAAATCCGCAAAAAGTCACTTATGCTCTTTATTTGCCGGCCGATTACAAGCCTCAGAAAGATAAACTTTATCCCGTCATCGTTTGCGTGGGGGGGCTTCCCTCAGGGCCGCGGGAATGTTATGAGGACAATTGGAATAAGTTTGCGGATGAGAATGGATTCGCGATCTTAGGGGTCGGGTTTACCTTTATACAGGAAGATTGGGGTGCGCAGGAAAGTTATCAATTCCCTCAGGCTTGGTCCGGCGGTGCTGTTCTCAAGATTTTAGACATCCTTAAGGATGAATATCCGATCGATCCGAAAGAGTTGTATTTTTTGGGGATTTCAGCCGGGGCGCAGTTTGGCGTAAGATTTTCCGCTTTTCGTCCCGAAATGACTAAGGCCGTTGCTGCTCATGCTCCCGGCGGATATGATCTGCCTGTTGCCTATACCCCGGCTAAGATCTTGATCACTGTCGGTGAAAAAGATAATGATCCCATCACCCGCGTTGAATGGGCCCAGGCTTATTATAATTCCGCAAAAGAAGCCAAGGTCGATGTCCGTCTTGAGATCATTCCCGGTATTGCGCATAGGCAGACCGAACCGCAAAATGAAATGTCCCGACAGTTTTTTAAAGAGGTTGTAGAAAATACACGAATTAACGATTAAGATAAATTCATCTATGCCGAAGACAAGCCAACTGCAAAAACGATATCAGATCATCGAAGATTCCCTTGAGGAATCCTTAAAAGAATTAGCCAATATAAAATTCGCCCTGGATGTTTCTACGATCGTTGCGGTGACCGATCAAAAAGGGAAGATCATTTATGCCAATGATAAATTTTGTAGTATTTCGAAATATTCTCGAAAGGAGTTGTTAGGGCAGGACCATCGGATCATTAATTCGGGGTATCATCCTAAGGAATTCTTTAGAAATATGTGGCAGACCATCGCCAAGGGAAAAGTGTGGAAGGGTGAGATCCGTAACCGGGCCAAGGACGGCACATTTTATTGGGTGGATACAACGATCGTCCCTTTTTTAAACAAGAAAGGACAGCCTTATCAATATGTCTCTATCCGTCACGATATCACCCCGCGTAAACAGATGGAAGAGCAGGTCAAAAAGTTACCCCAGCATATCATCCAGGCCCAAGAGCAGGAGCGGGAGCGGATCGCCCGGGATATTCACGACGATCTGGGGCAATCCTTGGTCACTTCCAAGATGCTGGTACAATCCCTTCTCTCTGAGATCGAGAAGCATAAGCCGCACCTGAAAGAAAAATGCCAAAAGGCTATCCAGTACCACGACATAACCATTCAAAAGGCAAGGAACCTTTCCTATGTATTAAGGCCATCCACGTTGGAGGTTTTAGGTGTTTCGAGCGCCATTAAACTGATGATCGATGAATTCCGGCAGAGGGATCTGCGGATCTTAATAAGCGATCGTATGTTGGAGAAATTGGATAAATTGACCTTTCAGGGTGAGGTCATTAATTTGTACCGTATCATTCAGGAGTCCCTGACGAATGTGCTTAAACACGCGAAAGCCACGCAAGTTGATATTAAGATCGAATTGGGCAGCGATAAGCTTCAAGTGTCCATCCAAGATAACGGCCGGGGCTTCAAGGAAAATGCCCGGAAAAAGCGGCGGACGGTCGGCTTAGGCTTATCAACAATGAAAGAACGGGCGCGTTTGTTAGGCGGCGATCTGCAGATCTATTCTGAACCCGGCAAAGGGACAACGATCTCCTTTGCGGTGCCGGTTGCGGAGGGACAATAAAATGCCTCCGTGTAAAATAATCTTAGCCGATGATCACGAAATGTTCCGGTCAGGCCTGAAGGCCATGATCGATAAGGAGGCTGGTTTTAAAGTCGTCGCGCAAGCCAAGGACGGCGAAGTTTTGTTGTCGCTTTTGAAATCTACCAGGTGTAATGTCATTATCCTTGATCTATCCATGCCTAATATGGATGGGATCTCCGCATTAAGGGATATTCATCTAAAATACCCGAAAATAAAGGTCATTGTCTTAACCATGCAAAAAGACCATGAGCATTTTAAATATGCGATGGCATCCGGAGCCAGAGGTTTTATCCTGAAAGAGGATGCTTATGAACAACTTGTTTTGGCTATCAAGACTGTCCTGAGAGGCAAACAGTTCGTTTCTTCCTCGGTTGCCACTGTATTTACGGAGCGTTATGTCCGGTCCCTTGATGAGGTCGACGCGCCGTCCTTGAATATCCTCACCAGGCGGGAAGGGGAGATCCTGAAGCTTATCGCTAACGGCTTACCCAATAAGAACATTGCTTCCAAACTAAAGATCAGCGTTCGTACGGTAGAAACCCACCGGGCCAATCTCGCCAATAAGTTAGGCCTAAGAAATACCGCCAGTTTAGTTAAGTATGCTGTTTCCAAAGGGTTAGTGTAGTCTCCGTTCCACCTGTTCCTTTTTAATCCACTTGTGAAAAAATCAATTTTAGATCCGTTTATTTACGTAATACTACGTACATTTTTGCGTATAACAGCCAATTTATAGTTTATGGAGAAAGCGCTATTCTAGGACTGAGGAATGAAAGAGGATCCCCAAAGATGAGATTGAAAATATTGATTATCGAAGACAACGACGATTTTAGGGAGGTCGTCAGAGAATATATCCAGAAAGAGAATTTTGATCTGGCGATCCTGGAGGCATCAGACGGTGATCTAGGCGTTGCGATAGCTCTTAAAGAGAAACCGGATATTGTTTTGACAGATATTCGGATGGAAGGTTTAAACGGCCTTGAAGCCGCCAGTGAGATCAAACAATGTTTGCCTAATTGTACTGTTATTGCTCTTACGATGTTTGAAACGGAAAGTTTTCGTAAGGTATTTAAGACGAACGACATTAACGAATACATAGGCAAAAGTGAGTTGTATGAGAAATTAATACCAACTTTGGAAAGATATATTAAATAAGGGAGGTCACAATGAAAAGCCTGATCAAAAAACCGAGGAAAAATATTCTGCAGGCCATGGGAGATGGCAAACCGAAAGAAGGGAAGCGGCCCAAGGGTGAAGAATACTACCAAAAAGTCGCTTTAAAGGCTTATGAACTTTATCAACAGCGAGGCTGCTGCGATGGCAGCGATTGGCAGGATTGGTTTGAAGCGGAAAAGATCGTGGCTTCGGAAGGCTGCGGCTGTAAGGCAGAGGCCAATAAGGAAGAGGCACATGGGAAAACCAGCGGTTGCTGCGGGTTAGAATAAAAAAAACGGTCTTCAACATAACCCCGGCTGGCTTTCAAAAGAGGTGTTCGGAATGGCATCATCTTTGGGGTTAAATAAAAGTTTTAATTATTTAAGAGAAGAGGGCCAGGATATGTTCCGCCGTCTGGTGGAGGCGGTGCGTGTGGGGTTTTATGTGGCGGACCAAGAGGGGAATCTTTTTTATGTCAATCATGCCTTTGTCAGTATTTTAGGCTATAACACAAAGGATGAGTTGATCGGCCGAAACCTCGCCAAGGAGCTATACGCAGACCCCACGGATAGGGAAGAATTCCTCAAGGCCATGAGCAAGACCGGCTTTGTGAAGGATTATGAAATTAAAAATAAAGGGAAAGACGGTAATATCGTCATTTTATCCGTCACCAGTAATTTTATCCGCGATGACCGCGAGCAGGTGATCGGTGTTGAGGGGGTTGTATACGATGTTACGGAATTAAAACATTTACGGCAGCATTCTGAAGTGTTAAGTGAGGCCATAGAACAGACCGCCGATAGCGTGGTGGTCACGAATAAAGAAGGGATCATACAGTATGTCAATTCTGCCTTTGAGCGCACAACGGGATTTACCAAAGACGATGTCGTAAATAAGACCCCGCGCATTTTAAAATCCGGCTACCATCCCAGTGAGTATTATCGAAATCTATGGGAAACCGTATTGAGAGGCGATACCTTCCGCTCGATCACGACCAATAAAAAGAAAAACGGTGAACTTTTTTATTGCGACCAAACCATAACCCCTCTAAAGAATGAGAAGGGTGAAATGCATTGCTTTGTTTCCATTCTAAAGGACATCACAGAGCGCAAAATATTTGAGGATAAATTACAAAGCCTGAATCAGGAACTGGCCTTTGAGAAGTATAAATTAGAGCAGATCCTGGATTTTGACGAAAAGATATCCACCATCACGGATCTGCATAAATTAGTCGATTTTTTTATAGAAAAGGCATGCGATATCCTAGAGTCTGACCGATGTTCCTTAATGCTCTTTGACGAGAATACACAGGAATTGTGCCTGAAAGGCGCTGTCGGTCTCAATGATGAGATCATGAGCCAATGCAAGTTAAGGGTCGGAGAGGGGATCAGCGGCAAGGTCGTTGAGTCAGCGGGGCCTATTTTAGTCAAAGACACGCTGATGGATAAGCGCTTTTTGTTTAAAGAGAACAATTCCTATAAAAGCAGGTCGTTTATCAGTGTCCCTATTAAATTCGACAGCAAATTGATCGGGGTTGTTAACATCACTGATAAAAGGTCAACGAGCCAGAGTGAGTATAATGAACTGGACCTAAAGATCTTGACCGCGATCGTCCGGCAGGCGGCCATCGCTATCGAAAATGTGCAAATGTATAAAGAATTGCAATATTTAACGGTGACCGACTCAATGACAAATCTTTATAACTACCGTTATTTCATTAAAAGCCTGGATCACGAGATCGCACGGGCCAACCGCTCGACAGAGCCGCTGTATCTTTTGATGTGCGATATTGATCATTTTAAAGCTTACAATGATACCTTGGGTCATTTGGAAGGGGATATCTTGCTTAAAAAAGTAGGCCAAGTCCTTAAGGACAATTTACGGGAAATTGATATCGTTTGCCGTTATGCGGGAGATGAGTTTGTGGTCGTGCTTTTTGATGCCAGTTTATCCGGCGCGCAGATCGTGGCTGAGAAAATTAGAGCAAGGGTCAAGGAGATCGCATTTGGGAAAATGGTCACCATCAGTATCGGATTGGCGCAGTATGCCCCCAATATGTCCCGTCGGGAACTGATCTCGAAAGCCGACCGCGCCTTGTATATGGCCAAAAACAGCGGCCGAGACAAGGTATGTGTTTTAGGTAAATAGCCCTCCCAAATATTTCCGATAATTCACTCCTCTTTTTTAGTAATCCCTTATAATAGAGAATATGAAATACGGTATTTTTTCCGATGTCCACGCCAACTTAGAGGCCTTTGAAGCTGTTTTGGGAGAGCTTAAAAAGGAAAAGGTCGATCAATATGTTTTTCTCGGCGATCTGGTCGGTTACGGCGCGGACCCTAAGAAATGTTTAGAGATCCTGCAGGATCTCATAACCAAGGGGTGCTTGTGTGTGGCCGGCAATCACGATCACGCGGCCTGCGGATTGTTGGATATCCAATATTTTAACTGGGCGGCGAAAAAGGCGATCGTGTGGACCCAAAGTCAGCTTAGCCGGGATGAAAAAGATTTTCTGGAAAGCTTGAAGCTTGTTGATCATGAAGACGATTTTTCGGTTGTTCACGCCAGTTTGAATGAACCTCAGGAATGGCATTATGTTGACAGCCAGGAGGACGCCTTACCCACATTTGATTTATTAAAGAAACGCATCTGTTTTGTGGGGCATACCCACCGCTCGATCGTTTTCAGTTTTAAAAACGAAGTGGATTTTTCTTTGGAAAAAAGTTTTATTTTAAAGGATCCTTTTAAATATATTGTCAACGCGGGCAGTGTCGGCCAGCCGAGAGATGGGAACTCCCAGGCGTGTTTTGCCGTATACGACACACAGCATAGACGCGTGGATATCCACCGGGTCAGTTATGATATTGACACGACCCAAGAAAAAATTTTAGCCGCTGGCCTGCCTGAGATCCTCGCCTACCGTTTAAGCATGGGACAATAATGTTAAAAACGGAACATAAGCCTTTGATCGGTATCGCGGGTATTTTATGCCTTATTTTTATCATATTCTCCCCAGCTTTAAATAACCAATTTACCTATTGGGACGATAATAAGTACGTGATCGATAATCCGGCTGTCCGCAGCCTGTCCGGGGAGAATATCGTTAAGGTCTTTACGGATTTTCTGCCGGTTGCCCGTCTTTATTCGCCCTTAACGATATTATCCTACGCGGTTGAATATCATTTTTTTCAGCTGAACCCTCAGGTTTATATCCGGGATAATATTATTTTGCATCTTATCAATACGTTCTTGGTTTTTGGCTTTATCTATGGGCTAACCAAAAATTTGAATATATCAATGATCGTGATGGTCTTGTTCGGTATCCATCCGATGCGGGTGGAGTCTGTGGTTTGGATCCCGGAGAGGAAGGACCTTCTTTACAGCCTTTTTTTCTTATCGGCATTGCTAAGTTATCTTAAATATTATTCAAAGGATTATTCAAGGAAATGGTTCGGCTTTACCTATCTTTTTTTTCTGCTTTCTTTGATATCAAAACTCGCCGGAGTTATTTTGCCGGTCGTTCTATTGGCGGTAGACGATTATTTGAAGAAAAGGCCTTTTAAGAAATGCGTTCCAGAAAAAATCCCGTTCTTTGCTCTTTCTTTGCTCTTTGGATGCTTAGCCTGTGTCCAAAAGACGCCGATGACGATCGATATTTATTCGGCCCTTGACCGGATCCTCTTCGGAAGTTTTTCTTTTGTCATGTATTTCGTGAAGGCGGTCGTTCCTTTTCAATTATCGGCGTACTATCCTTACCCGGAGAAGGTCAATGGGCTGTACCCGTACTATTATTATATGGCGCCGTTTTTATTTGTCCTGCTGGGTGGCTTTGCCTGGATCAAGGTCAAGGCGAACCCTTACCTGCGTTTCGGGTTTTTATTTTATATGTCGACGATCTTTTTGGTCTTGGGCTTTATCCCGATGTCAAACGCGATCATGGCGGACCATAATACGTATATCCCTTATTTGGGTCTTTTCTTTATGTTGGCCTGCGGTTTGGAGTATTGGATGAATAAAAAGCAACCCCTGTCTTTGTTGAGCTTGCCGGATGTGCGCTGGATACTGATCTTTTATTTAGCATTTCTGGCTGTTCTTACCGTCGAGCGCTGCAGGGTCTGGAAGGATGCGCAAACGTTATGGACCGATGTGCTTATGAAATCCCCTCGATTGACCATCGGATATATCAGCCGGGGAAATGCCTTTGCTCTCAACCGAGAATACGATAAGGCCATGAACGATTATAATCAGGCAATTACTTTAGATCCTTATGAATTTAGGACCTATATCAACAGGGGGTATTTATATTACCTGAATGAACAGTTTGCCCGGGCTATCGACGATTATAATCGAAGCATCGCGATCTATCCGAAGTGGCCTATTGCTTACCTGAACCGGGGCTTGGCCTATAGCAAAAACGGAGAGGTCGATTCAGCGATCGCGGATTATACGACTGTCCTGGCGCTTAGTCCCAATATCGCCGAGGCCCATGAACACCGCGGCGAACTTTATATGCGAAAGAAGGAATACGGCAAGGCGATCGAGGATTTTTCAAGGGCCCTGCAGTTTGACAGCCAGGCGCGCATATTTTTTAAGCGTTCATTAGCATTTCAGGCGATTCGTGACTATAATAATGCGTTTGAAAATGCCGTGAAAGCCAAGGACATGGGATATGCCTTTGAAGACGGAGAATATTTAAATAAGTTGAAAAACCGGCTGAAGAAAAATTAAGGACGTATGGCTTATATCATCGACCTGGAAGATGTTTTAGAGCGCCTGCAGAACGATTATGGCCTTCTTTTTGAATTGATCGCAGATTTTCAAAAAGATTACACGAAAAAAAGGAAATTGATCGAAAAGGCCCTCAAGGAAAAGAAATTCGATCAGGTCAAATATTTGGCCCATTCTTTGAAAGGCGAGGCCGGAAATCTATCCATTGCTTCAATGCAAAGTTGTTTTATGCTCATCGAATCGCATTTAACGGAAACAGGCGACACAGCGTTGATCAAGGATGTTTTAAACGAGATCGATGGGCAGTTCAAGGAACTGCAACAATTTGCCTTAAACTTAAGAAAGAAGTTATAATATTGACCATGCAGACAAAAGAAAGTAAAAAAACGGTGATGGAGAGGCGGACTTATGAGCGGATCCCCACCAATATGCCGGCGCTGTATCGGCTCAAGGGCCCTGCGGCCTATAAATTTTTTGAATCAACGGTCATTAACATGACCCCGGAAGGGTTATGTTTTATTTCTCAGCATAAGGTCAAGCCGAAGATGAAGGGGCAGATCCAGGTCGAATTGAGCAAGAAGGATAAAGTCCTGCTGGAGGTTGAGGTAAGATGGTTCAAGCCGGCAGACAGTAAGAATGGATACAATGTCGGGGTTAAAGTTTTAACGGAAACGAAATTATAATTTGATAGAATCAAAGGAGCTATGAA
>MHFY01000009.1:23949-25530 GCA_001805375.1 Omnitrophica WOR_2 bacterium GWA2_47_8
CTCGTAGAGAATAATTCACAGTTTGCGGTTTAATGAAAGAGGGGGAGTATGAAAATTCGGATGCTTATAAAAAGGTCAACGTTTCTTTTTACGGCAGTGATCATTTCATTTTTTATTAGTTCATTGGCCCTGGCCGAGGAAAAAGCGGAAGAAAAAGGAGAAGTTAAAAAAGTCCACATTAAGTTGCCTGCGCTGAGAGAAAAGGCGATCACAACCTTTGCTCCGGAAGTCCCCCCGCCTATTACACGCAAACAGCCGGCGGTTGTCGAAGTGCATTTAAATTCCAGCGTGAAAACGATGGAAATAAAAACCGGCATTAATTATACCTTCTGGACCTTTGATGAGCATGTCCCAGGCCCTTTTATCAGAGCACGCGTTGGCGACACATTGGAGATCCACCACACCAATTCGGATGCCAGTGGAATGCCGCATAATGTCGATTTTCATGCCGTAACCGGGCCCGGCGGAGGAGCTCCGGTGACGACTGTCGTCAAAGGAGAAGAACGGGTTGCCTGGTTTAAACTTCTTCATCCAGGGTTATATGTCTATCATTGCGCCGCCCCGCCGGTCATGGATCACATTGCGAACGGCATGTACGGTTTGATCCTGGTTGAACCGGAAAAAGGTCTACCCAAAGTGGATCGGGAATTTTATGTTTTTCAGAGCGAATTTTATACGAAAAAGATCGCTCAAGCAGCGCCCGCCGTTGAAGGCCACCAGCATCACATGGAAAGCGATCCAAATGCTCTGCCAACTAATGCTGCGTTCCCTCCGGCAAAATCTGAAGATGATGCTTTTTGGGGTGAGGAGGCGGGTGGGTCGGCTGGGCCGACACAATTAGAGTTCTCCCATGAAGAAGGTTTGGCGGAACATCCCACGTTTGTTGTTTTTAACGGCCAATACGGAAAACATTTGGGAGAGGGGTCGTTAAAAGCGAAGGTGGGGGAAAGGGTGCGGATCTTTTTTGGTAATGGAGGCCCTAATCTCATCGCTTCCTTTCACGTGATTGGAGAGATTTTTGACAACGTGTATCGAGAAGCGGATCTGATCAGCCCGCCGGGAAGAAGTATCCAAACCACATTAGTCCCTCCGGGGGGAGCGACCGTAGTAGAATTCGGTTTAGAGGTCCCGGGTGATTTTACCTTGGTCGATCATGCGATCTTCAGGGTCGAAAAAGGCGCAGTCGGTTTCCTGCACGTGGACGGAGAGCCGAATCATAATATTTATGTTTCCGACCAGGATACGACCCCCTGCAAGGGATGTTTAGTCCATCCGTAAAAATAATTTGAATGTTTAACTAGAGGGAAGAATAATGGAATGTCTCGATAATATCTGTAAAGAGCCATATCGATTATTCTTCCCGCTGGGCATATTAATGGGCGTATGGGGTGTCAGTCATTGGGTGTGGTATGCCGTCGGTCTCAGTAAATCTTATTCCGGTTTTTTTCATTCTTCCCTCCAGATCTTGGTCTACATGAATTGTTTTATCGTCGGGTTCCTCTCGACCGCGATCCCAAGATTCACCGCCAGTTCTCATGCCACCAAGTTTGAGGTGGGCAGTTTTTTCTTTTTATTGCTGGC
>MHFY01000009.1:25539-29088 GCA_001805375.1 Omnitrophica WOR_2 bacterium GWA2_47_8
TTTTCTTATCGAACAGAAGTGGGTGATTGCGCAGGTCCTATATATTGTCTTTTTAGGGATGTTGATACGGTTTGTCTTGCTTCGTTTAAAGCATCGCGTTAGGACGGCTGCCCCCGGAAAAGCGCCGAAAGAATTGATCTGGGTCCCCATGGGATTACTGCACGGAATAGTAGGGACGGTATTGCTTATCCTGGGTGAGACGGGTTTGCTGCCGGCCTGGAGCATCAAAGTCGGCAAGCCGATGATGGACCAAGGGTTTTTGTTGTGTGTCGTTATCGGCATCGGGGGATTTTTGATCCCTCGCCTGATGGGGACATATCAATCGGACGATCATGAGGCCGCGTGTACGACCGAGTCCAAACTAGGTTTGGCTGTTAAAAACCGGAGCATCATGGCCCATTTTTTGTGCGCGGTCATATTGTTTGCCAGCTTTTGGCTTGAGGGTTTGGAATTTTCAGCGCTGGCCTATGGTTTGCGTGCCGCCGTTATCACATATCAGTTTGCCGGCGCAGGGGTCTTGAAATTTCTTCTGCAGCCGTGTGATTTTTATGTCCGTTTAGCGTGGATCTCCGTCTGGCTGACAGCCGTCGGTTATTGGGGTGCCGCGTTATTTATCGATTATCAGAAAATGATGCTGCACATCACCTTCATCGGAGGATTCAGTTTGATGACCTTTGCCATTGCCACCATGGTCGTTTTTTCGCACGCGGGGGAAGCTCAGCGGTTAAAAAGACCGCTGGGGATTTTGTGGGTCGTCGCGATCGGGTTAACGATATCTTTTTTGGAGCGGGCCATGGTCGCCTTTTTCCCAGATAAATATTTCCATGTTTTAGGAGGGGCAGCGACCTTTTGGCTGATCGCCGCTGTCAGCTGGCTCATTTTTATTTTCCCCTCTCTTTTGAAGGTCCCGCAGGAAGACGAATTCGCAAAGATGCACCAGCAGGTGGAGCAGCACGTAAGTTTAAGGATCAAAAGATCATAGAAAGGATGCGTCGATACACATGAATTTTCAATACATATATGGCCCGGTGGAGTCTTGGCGCATGGGGAAATCGCTGGGGATCGATCCAATCTCCCATCGAGACAAAGTATGCAATCTCGACTGTGTTTATTGTCAGTTGGGAAAGGCCCACGGATTAACAGAGGAACGCAAAGCGTACGTCCCGACAAATATTATCATCCATGAGATCAGCCAATTTTTTGAATGGGTCGGGTTTGAAAATCCCCTAATGATAGAAAATATCGATTACCTGACCTTTTCCGGACGGGGAGAACCGACATTGGCTAAGAATTTAGGGGATATGATCCTGTCTATCCGTCAGATCAGAGAAGAAAAGATCGCGGTCATTACGAATTCCACGTTGCTGCATTTGCCGGAGGTGCGCAATGACCTGAGTTTAAGTGATCTCGTGGTGGCAAAATTGGACGCGTATGATGAAAGGTCTTTTTCCCTGGTTGATAAACCTATGACGGGTTCAAGTTTTAAGAAGGTCATCGAGGGGCTTAAAACTTTCCGTCGCCAATATCACGGGCGATTAGCCATTCAGGTCATGTTCATTAAAGAGAATGTCGCTTCTGCGCCTAAACTCGCCAGCCTGATCAGAGACATCGGCGCGGACGAAGTTCAGCTCAATACACCTTTGCGTTTTTGTTCTGTTCTGCCTCTTAATTTCAATGAGCTTTCTCAAATCAAAGAATATTTTTTAGATCTACCGGCCGTTACCGTCTATGAACGGGAACGGAAACCTATTATGCCTTTTAGTTCAAAAACCACAAAATTGCGGCATGGTTGTGTGCGAAAATTACCATTTTGTTAAACGGAGGTGACGAGTATGGCAATTCCTTTTTCGGAGAATTCATTAAAAGTTTTAGAAAAAAGGTATCTCAGGAAAGATATCGACGGCAAAGTCACGGAAACCCCGGAAGAATTGTTCCGTCGGGTCGCTAAGGCCATAGCGGACGCTGAAAAAGTATATGGAACAAATTTACAGGAAGTGGCGTGCTTGGAGGAATCCTTTTATCAGATGATGGCCAATTTGGAATTTATGCCGAATTCTCCTACATTGATGAACGCGGGGCGGCCTTTAGGGCAATTGAGCGCTTGTTTTGTCCTGCCTATCGAGGACACGATGGAATCTATTTTTGACACGCTGAAGGCGACAGCGGTCATTCATAAATCCGGCGGAGGAACGGGATTTTCGTTCTCGCGCCTTCGGGAGAAAAACAGCCTCGTGAATTCTTCCGGCGGGAAGGCGTCAGGGCCTGTTTCATTTTTGAAAGTGTTTGACGGCGCCACGCAGGCGGTTAAACAGGGAGGGACCCGTCGGGGGGCGAATATGGGTGTTCTGCGGATCGACCATCCGGACATTTTAGAATTCATCAACTGCAAGGAGACAGATAAAGAGATCAGCAATTTTAATCTGTCGGTCGCCATTACGGATAAATTTTGGCAGGCCTTGGAGAAGGATCAGGATTACGAATTGGTTTCTCCCAAGTCAGGTCAGGTTACCGGAAAATTGAACAGCCGGGATGTTTTTAACCTGATCGTTAAAAGCGCGCACCGAAACGGCGAACCGGGGATCATTTTTATCGACCGGATCAATGAGCATAACCCCACACCTGTGCTGGGCCGCTTTGAAGCCACCAATCCCTGCGGGGAACAGCCGCTTTTGCCTTTCGAAAGCTGTAATTTGGGGTCGATCAACCTTCTGCGCATCATTAAAAAGAACGAGGATGGTTATGAGGTCGATTGGGAAAAACTGAAGTTAACAACCCGCCGGGCGGTCCATTTTTTGGACAATGTGATCGATGCCAATCGGCACCCTATTAAAGAGATCGAAACAAAGACTAAGTTGACCCGTAAGATCGGTTTAGGCGTGATGGGGTGGGCCTCTCTTCTCGCGCGGTTGGGGATTCCATATGATTCGACAGAGGCTATTGAATTAGCCGAAAGAGTGATGTCGTTCATTTTAACAGAAGCAAAAATGAAATCGCTGGAGCTGGCCCGTTATAAGGGGACATTCCCGGCCTTTGAAAAAAGTATTTATGCCGCAGGGGGCGATAAAACACGGTTCCGTAACGCCACTTTAACGACCATTGCTCCTACGGGAACGATCAGCATCATCGCGGGCCCGTGCTCTTCGGGGATAGAGCCGATCTTTTCTATCTGTTATTACCGCAATGTTATGGATCAGACAAAATTAGTAGAGGTGGATCCGGTGTTCGAGGAGATCGCCAAGGAAAAGGGTTTTTACAGCCAAAAGCTGATGGAACAGATCGCCAGCGAAGGCACAATTAAGAATATTAAAGACATTCCCGACTCTATAAAAATGGCCTTTGTCACGGCGCATGATATTGAGCCGGAGTGGCATGTTAAGATGCAGGCGGCTTTTCAAAAATATACGGATAACGCGGTCTCAAAGACAATTAATTTCTCTCATCACGCCACGCCCGAGGATGTTAAAAAGGCCTATGAGCTGTCCTATCAATCGGGATGTAAAGGGATCACCGTTTATCGGGATGGGAGCCGCGAGGATCAAGTGTTAAATG
>MHFY01000009.1:29120-29698 GCA_001805375.1 Omnitrophica WOR_2 bacterium GWA2_47_8
TAGGGAAGGGGATCCCTTTGAATTATTTGCTCAAATGGGAAAAACCGGCGGTTGTGCCGCAAGCCAGCTGGAAGCGATCGCCCGTTTGGTTTCCTTGGCGTTACGTTCAGGGATTGACCCCAAAGCCATTTCTGAACAACTGCGCGGTATCCGTTGCCCCGCTCCTGCCTGGAATAAAGGAAAACGCGTTTTTTCCTGCGCAGATGCGATTTCACAGGTTTTGGCCAATCGGCTTAAACAAATTTCTTCTCCCGCACCGGTCCTTGCGGTTCACGGTCAGCAGATGAATGAATCCGGCGGTGGTGTTTCCCGGGTTAAAAAGATCAACATGGTCGGCATTTGTCCTGACTGTGGTGATCCGCTGCACCATGAAGAAAGCTGCCTAAAATGCCACAACTGCGGCTTTTCCAAGTGCTGATGAAGTAAGGTCAGTCCGCGGGAAGTAACGATCAGCATTTGAAATTCATCTTGTTTATCGTACCCTTCATAGTTATAATAAATTTCTATTATTAATCTTTTTTTAAAAAATGAAAAAAATACTTTTAACAATATCTTTTATCCTTTCCTCTGCGATCATT
>MHFY01000009.1:29705-32130 GCA_001805375.1 Omnitrophica WOR_2 bacterium GWA2_47_8
CCACCCCTCCGCAGGAGCTGAATTTAACTTATAATGCCGAAAAAAAAGTACTGAAGGTTGAGATCGCGCACACTTCGAATAAGCTCAATAAACATTACATCCGAAAAATTGTCATTGCTCAGGGCACGAAAACACCGGATGAGCATTTTTTTAACCGCCAGTCAGCCCCTTACCGGTTTGTCGAGGAGTTTCCTTTAGAAGCGAAAACGGGCGATGCGATACGCGTCACGGTTTATTGCAGCGAAGGCGGGACCAAGGAAGCGGAATTGGTCATCCCGGAAGCGTCGGAAGAAAAGAAGGGAGAAGAGAAAAAGGAGATCCCGGCTCCGACGATACGGGAAGAAGGTTACAAAAAAGAAAATAAAGATTCTTCAATGAAGTCCCAGTATCCTTGATAAAGAAGTCCTGCCCTTTTGACCTCTTTAAACAATTGTTTTAGCCATGGTAAATACGATTTTTGAATATTTTAAATATTATCTCGGAATTTTCCGGACGGGTTTTCATGCGTGGTTTATGGAAATCGAGCTGATCGGGCTTATCGATATTATTATCATGACGTTCTTGATCTATACGATCCTCGTCTGGTTCAAGCGGACGCGCGCGGCTTTTATCTTAAAAGGGATCTTTATCGTAGGGTTTGTTTACCTGTTGATCCGTCAGTTCAATCTTATCATGGCAACGGAGGTGTTTGAGCAGTTCTTTGCCATTATCCTGATCGCGCTGGTCGTTATTTTTCAAGAAGAATTGCGGCACTTTTTTGAGCAGGTGGCCCTTTTTAGTTTAAATCAGAGGTCTCCAAGTAAAAAGGCCTTTATCTCGCGGGAAGAGGTCGAAATTTTGGTCCGCACCGTGATGGATCTGGCCAAAGAGAAAATAGGGGCCTTGATCGTCATTAGGGGAAGAGACATCCTGGCCAGGCATTTGCAGGGCGGTGTTATTTTAAACGGGCAATTAAGCGGGCCGCTGTTAAAAAGCCTCTTTGATCCGCATTCGGCCGGCCACGACGGCGCCGTTATTATCGAAGGAAACCATGTCACGCAATTCTCGACGATGCTGCCTTTATCGAAGAATGTAAGAAAGATCCAGGACCGGGGGACGCGGCATGCAGCGGCCCTGGGGTTATCCGAATTGACCGATGCGTTATGCATCGTTGTTTCGGAAGAAAAGGGCGCGGTCTCTATCGCCCGGCATTCGGAGATCGAACAGGTTCCCGATGCGGAAAAGGTCACTTTGGTCTTAGAAAGATTTTATAAGGAAGTCTACCCCCGGCGCAGAGATGCGCCGCTGCTAGAATTTTTGGCCCGTAATTCTTTGGAAAAAGTTTACGCTGTTTTGCTCGCGCTGACCTTATGGTTTGTCTTGGTGCATGGCGCAAAAGTTACTTCCAAGACATATACCTTGCCGATCAATTTAGGGGAAATTCCTGCGACCTTTAAAGTGATGGATATTTCGCCTAAGGACGTTGATGTGACGTTCCACGCCCCTCGGAGCGCCTTCTATTTGCTTAAGGACGAACAGCTAAAATTATTTTTACAACCTAAGTTGAAAAGGGGCGTGCAAAGAGTTAAAATGCATTCCGATAATTTGACGTACCCGAAAGATTTAGTGATAGAGTATTTCAGCCCGGACGAGATCAAGGTCCGGCTGGAAGAAGTTCAGGACAATAACATCAAGGCCGCAGAAGCCCCGCCGCCCATACAGGAGTAGAATTCAGCATGCAGATAGGAACATCAAAGTTTTATGAGAATAAGGTCATTATCCGTATCCATAATAAAATTTGTGAGACGGCAGAAGAGCTTGTCCTAAGTGATCTGTTCCGTGAGATCGTTAAGAAAGGCATTGAAGCGCTTAAAAAAAGAAATTCTCTCCTTCTGGGGATCTTTGGCGATCAGGAGATCAACAATCAAAGTATTGATACGCTGATCCAAACTTTTTTATTCCTGGCAAAGATGCCCAGCCACTTGGTGCCCAATGTTGTCAAAGGGGCCGATGTTTTTTTAAGGGACCCGCATATCTTAAACGATTTTGTGGAATATCTTTATAATTTTTGGCGCGGCTTTGACCGTTTTGTGGTCTGTGATTCGACCGGTGAGCAAATGGATAAACGGCCCTTCCGCACGTTCAACGCCACGATCGGTGTGTTATCAGGCCTCGTGCGCGGAGTTTACCGGGACATTCAGGAAAGCATAAGCGGCAATCATCCGAGGATCTATCGTCAGGTCACGGCCGCCGCGGAGGTCGCCACGATATCTCTTCCCAAGAAGATCCCCTTTGCGGACAAAACATATGAGAGGCTGAATTCGATCTTAATGATCCGCCAGCTTCTTTTGTATCCGCCCTTGATCTTAAATCCGCCCATGAACAAAAGGACCGGTACATTCGAGCGGGTCGATAAAAATCCCCTGGAGGCCATTAATATAGATGA
>MHFY01000010.1:0-5593 GCA_001805375.1 Omnitrophica WOR_2 bacterium GWA2_47_8
CGGAAAATTGAATAATTTTTTGTCCAAGATCACTTCTTATTGCACTGATCAAACCGTCGGTAATACTATACTCGAGCCCTAACGGAGCTCCGATAACAAAAACCTTATCACCGGCAGTTACTTTATTTGAATCCCCTAACTGAGCAATACGACTATTATTCGCATTGGTTTTTAATATACAAATATCCTCACCGAGATCATAAAATACAACTCCTAAAACATCATATTTCTCGCTATTCTTATTCTTCACGGTGATATCCTGCGCACCAGCGACAACATGAAAGTTGGTCAGAACAATTCCGTCCGACAATAAAACACCGCTTCCTTGACTCGATCCGTTGGGTGAAATCGCGAATAGTACGACAACGGCATCGCTTACTCTTTGAAAAACCGATTGCGCATCTTGTTTGAATTTTAAGACGGGTGCTTGGGATTCTACGGCGGGTGCTTGTGTTTCAACTTTTGAACTGGGGCGGGATGCTTTAGACTCTAAGTTTTTCTCTGCCTTTAAAGGGTCCTTAACGATACGCTCAATGTGCTTCTTGTCAATCCTGATAACACCACGGCCTCGATCAATCTTTAACTCATAAGCATTTTCTTCAAGAATACGTCCTGTAAAACGATGACCATTCTTTAAAATAATCTCCTCAGCCCTGGCCGTTACATTTAAAAACATGAAAGAGGCACAACACACCATCCAGCCAACAAAGAAAATAGTTGGCTGCCTACGCGAGACACCTTCGTTTCCCTTGAATAAATTTTTCATACTTTGAAAGGGTGAGTAAGACTTTCCCAATCCAACCGTTCCTTCAAAGCCAAAGGCGAAAGCCCGTTGGCGAAAAAAAACGGACGCGTCAACAAACGAACCCAGGGGGCCAAATAAACGACCCCAAGGGTTCGAATTGGTATCAATGGCGGAGAGGCCGGGATTCGAACCCGGGGGCCGCTTACGCAGCCAACTGCTTAGCAGGCAGTTGCATTCAGCCACTCTGCCACCTCTCCCGAAAGATTACAACATTTCAATTTAGAAAAATCTGAGGGATTTCGAACGTAGTGAGAAATCCCCAGGTCTCTCGTCCCTGCGTTCCTCGCGACCCTCGCGCCTTTGGCGCTTAGGCTCTCCTCCATTAAAATCACCCCTTCACCGCCGTGATATACAGCGACCCGGCGATCTCCGACACACCCGGCACCCTTTCCAGAAAGCCGCCGATCCTCTCGAATGCGGGGATCAAATTCACTGAAACCAAGGGGTGAAGAAAATCAAACGGGACAATGCGGATATCCGAAAACCCGTGCTCTGCAAGCTGTTTTTTCAACCGCCATCGGATGAATGCCGTCTCATCCGGGGAATTGTGCATTTTTTCGCGAAGGACACTGACATTCCTTTCCAGGAAGATCTGCGGATTAAGCATGTTGGGCTCCGTAAAACAGATGCTCCCGCCGGGTTTCAGAACGCGGTAAAATTCCTTCAGGGCCTGCTCGACCTCCAAGTGATGCAGGATCGAACTTCCCACGATGATATCAAAATAATTGTCGATGAAATTAAGGTTATGCGCGTCCCCCACCATGAAGGTGACATTCTTATCCTTGACCTGCCGGTACGCGAGCTTCAAAAGATCGGGAGAGATATCAACGGCCGTGATCTTCGCCCCTGTCTTGGCGATCTCGCAGGTAAAAAAACCGGCGCCGCACCCGACCTCCAGCACCGACATCTCCGCCGTGATACTGGAAGCGAGCAGCTGCGCCCTTCTCTTTAACCGTTTATTCCCGGCGGGCGTTTTCCAGGACCAAACCTTGCCCGGGTCCAGGGCCTTAAGAACTTCGCCGTGCCGTATCTCGTTTTTTATCCGCTGGTCCATTTATGCTGCGTATTATATAGAAATTGAAAAAATCTTACAACACATTTCACCGTTTAGTTAAGCGACGGCGGCATATATTGCTTCCGAGAGGATTCCTTTTTCCTTTTCTCTTTAAAAAAAAGGCTGACCAGCTCACCGCATTCCTGTTCCAAGGTCCCTTTTTTGATCTCGATATTATGGTTTAATTTGTTGCTGCGCGCGATATTAAAGACCGAGCCGCAGGCCCCGGTCTTCGGGTCAGCGGCCGCAAAACAGATCCGCTTGATCCTCGCCAGGACCAACGCCCCCGCGCACATACTGCAGGGTTCGATCGTCACATAAAGGCAGCAGCCGTCCAGCCATTTTGTACCTAACATGCTGGTGGCCTGGGTAATGGCGATCATCTCCGCGTGGGCAGTGGGGTCTTTGAGCATTTCCACTTGATTGTGCGCCTTGGCAATGATCTTATTTTTATGGGTAATGACAGCGCCGATAGGGACTTCGTCCGCTTTGGCGGCTGACTGGGCCTGCTTTAAGGCTTCCAGCATGAATGTTTTGTCGGGGTCTAGCATATTATAAAAATCCTGCTTCGCCGAATTGCTTTCGCGTTCGGCTTCGCAGGACAACAGTTTTCGCTTTCTAAATTATTAGTACGAAAACTGGCGCGCCCAACAGGAGTCGAACCTGTAACCCTCAGCTCCGTAGGCTGATGCTCTATCCAATTGAGCTATGGGCGCAAAATCTTACACATCAGAACAACTGCAAATTTTCAGTTACTACCAATTGCCCGCCAAACTACTTGGCGGGTCCGCCATGCCTTGTGGCGGAAGCTATAGGCGCAAAATATTTCAGGGATGGGAAGCCGGAAACTGGAAGCACGAAGCCAGAAAGACCTTTTCCGACTTCTGACATCTTACTTCAGGCTTCTGAATCATTAACGTTTCTTTAGACCGAGCAACTGATCGCGGTCAAAGCCTAAACTGGCGAGTGTTTCCTTCGGATGACGGTTGTAAGCCCGGCAAAAATTGGTGACCTCCGTCATCGTCGTGTGCCCGCGCTGAGCCAGATGCTCCAGCGCAAAAGCCCGGATCTTGATCTCATCAATGACATCCTTGGGCAAAATCCCGGCCGCATGGGCCAGACGGTCACGGTACACCGTGCTGGGGGCAACAGCTTTCAATTTTCTTGTTTCATAATCGTATTTATAGATCTGAGACAATAAAATCTTGACGTGCTCCATACCGCTCGTTTCACTGACCTCTTCGATCATTCTATAAACTTTATCCTCCACATGGTACCGTTTCAGGACAATAAAGACATCGATCAGGTTGACCAGCATCTCCGGGATGTTCATCGGCTCATTCTGCAGGCGGATAATGGCCTCGCGCGACGTCAAGGCGTGCATGGTCCCGATACAATATTTCCCGATGTTACAAGCGGTCATCATGTCCCGCGCTTCTTCCCCTCTGACCTCACCCACCACGATCCTCTCGGGGCGCATGCGCAAACTATTCTTCACCAGATCCGCCAAACTTAAGTCCTCATCACTTTCCAGGCGTGAACAGCTGTCATCCATAAAGGTATTCAACTCCAGGGTATCCTCAATGACCACCACCCGATCCGTGGTCGGGATAAAACTTAACAACGCGTTTAAAAGAGTGGTTTTCCCGACACCCGGCCCGCCCGCGATCATAAGGTTCGCCGGCCGTATGGAAAGCCCTTCCAAATATAACCAAAGATGCGCCGCTACTTCGTAGGTCAAACTGCCCATTTTGACCAAGTCAAGGATGCTTAAAGGCGACGATTTTGCCTTGGTGATCGTGATCTGCGGGCCGAACGTTGACATCGCGATATTGACCCGGCCCTCCAAATTCGGAAGCTCTAAGTTCATGATCTTGGTCATTTTATGGCGGCCCGAGAACAGGACGAGTTTTTTGATGAACAATTCCAGTTCTTTCTGGTGCTTGAACTTCTTGTCCGTGACCACGAACCCTCTCTGCGCATGGTGGATGTAGATCGGCTTGAGGGAATTGATGATGATATCCTCGACGTCAAACTGCCCCAAAAGCTCTTTGACCAGGCCGTAGGAAAGGAACTCCGTCACGAATTTAAGGCGGGCCTCGGTATTGCTGAATTCTTCTTTGGCGGACCTGAATTGGCCGGCGGCATCATTTTTCAATAATTCGATCAAGGTCTGCTCGACCACGGAGATCTTCTCTTCATATTCCTGAAGAAGCGTGAGCCGTCCATACAGGCGTTCAACCAGGGTGGATTCCAATTCCAGGTATTTATTATTATATTCGCTCATGTTTTGGGCCAGTTTATCATTCTTTTAAAGCTGTGTAAATATATTGTTGTGATCCTTCCTCACTTTGCTCGTCAGGATGAGCGGTCGGGGAATTCTAAAAATTCCCCGACCGCTCATTTATCTACTTTGGGACTTGAATCCTCTTTCGCGCGTAGCTTAACAACCGCCGCCTTATTGATGTCCAGATAATCCTGCGCGATCCGCCGGATATCTTCCTTTGTGACTGCGTCGGTCCGCTCATGAAAAGTTTTATAGTGCGCATACCCTAATCCGTATAGCTCATCAAGCGTAACGGTAAAACCTAACGAGGCATTAGTCTCCAGGTCCATTTCAAAGTCGCCTTTTAACTGAGCCCTGGACTCCGTTAACTCCTGGTCCGAAATATCCGATGTCCGGATCTCGTCAAGCTGTTTACGAAGGATATCCTCGACTTTATCCAGATTTTCATTTGTCGTATTGACGTAAAAATAGATCAGCCCCATATCGATCCCCGGGACATACTGCACGCCCAGCGTATACGCCTGGCCTAATTCATCCCGTATCTTATTGAACATCCGGCCGCTCAAGGAAGACCCCAAGATCGACGTGATCATTTCAACACCGTGACGGTCCGGGCTGTTGATCACCGGGCCCTGAAACCCGATGACTAAGATGGCCTGTTCTTTTTCGGACGATATTTCGACTTTGCGTGTGGCCTCAGGCGCGGGTTCTTTATTCTCCTGGATAACGACCTCTTTCGATGCCAGGCCTCCGAATTTCTTTTTAAGCTTCTCTATCAATTCCCGGGCATTGATGTCGCCGATAATAGACAAGACCATATTTCTTGATGATAGAACCGAGGAATAAAAATCAATCACATCTTTGTGCGTGATCTGGTCAATGGACTCGGCTGTGCCCAGATTGTCCAAGCGAAAATAATGCGCCTGGAACAAAGTCTCTTTTACTGTCTTAACAGCGAGCTCAGAGACACTGTCCTTTTTGGCGATGATATCCTGTTTGATCTTTTCCTTCTCCTTTAAGAACTCAGCTTCGGAAAAAAGCGGATTCTTGATGACATCTTCCAAAAGATCCAGCCCGAAATCCAGATCTTCGGAAAGAAATTCCATGCGAAGCCCAACGCTGTTGCGGCCGGAAAAAGCCCCGAAACTCATCGCTTTCTCTTCGATCATTTTGCTGAGATCGAATTTAGAACGGGTCTTTGTTTCCCGGGCCCATAACCGCGACGTAAGTTCGGACAGGCCGTTTTTAGCAACCGTCTCCATCCGCATGCCGCCATTCAAGGCCAGGTTCACCGAAACGATCGGCAGGTCCTTTTTTTCCTTCAAAAGGATGGTCAGGCCGTTATCCAAAACGATCTTCTAGATTTCCTGTTTTTCTATTTTTTCTTTTAGGGAAAACCCCGCTGGCTTTTCGATTTGGGGCCTCAAGATAACCGTGGTCAGATGCT
>MHFY01000010.1:5630-9932 GCA_001805375.1 Omnitrophica WOR_2 bacterium GWA2_47_8
CGCACCCGTAACCGAGCGGATCCCCTGCACATAATTTTTGGAAAACTGATGATCGCCGGTCACGACTTCATCGCTCGCCGCCTGATACGCCAAATGGGCCGGCCTTTGATGGTCAAAGATAAATTCCGCATACACCTGGCGTTTTGCTTTTTCCAATTCATCTTCACGGACGCCTTTTGTTTTGATCAATTGGATCTGCTCTTTGACCGTTTTAATGACCTCAGGGATATTTTTGTCATCTAACGCGCAGCCCACTTCGAACAAACCCTGATCCATGGGCGTATCATTACCCGCATGAACGGAATAGACCAAACGCTTCTTTTCATATAACTCCTGATAAAGCCGGGAGCTTCGCCCTCGGCCCAAGACCATGGCCAAAACATCCAGCGCAAACAAATCCTCATCCAAAATGCTCATGCCCTGGTACTCAAGGCGTAACCGCGTCATATCGGTCGGATATTGCCCTTCAAAATAACGCCCCGCGATCTGCCGCGGTTCCTTCGGCAGGTTGCGGCTGATATAAGGTTTCGGCTTAAAATCCTTAAATGCCGTTTTGATGTGCTCTAAGGTTTCCGGCGTGTTAAGGTCCCCCGCGATGGAAAAAACAATGTTATTGGGCGCATAAAACTGCTGATAATAATCCCAGATATCATCCCGCGTTAACTGTTTGAATAACGTTTCATACCCGATCACCGGATGCCGGTACGGATGGCGCGTGTAGGCGGTGTTTAAGACCCATTCCTCGACCTTGCGGTCCGGCGAATCATTGTGCATGCGCATTTCACTGATGACGACCTCCCGCTCGCTTTCGGTCTCTTTCGGGTCAAACTTTGAATGCATCAGCATGTCCGCCAGGATATCCAGGGCCTGCAAATAATTTTCCTTGGGCAGCTCAATGTAATAGAACGTGTAATCATAACCGGTGGAGGCGTTGGTCGAGCCTCCCAAGGCTTTGACCTCCTGGCCGATCGCGCCGACGGGCCTTTTGTCCGTGCCCTTAAAAAGCATGTGCTCCAAGAAATGCGAAACCCCGGTGCCTAAATATTTTCCTTCCGTGGCCGCGCCTGCCCTGACAAAGGCATACAACCCCGCGGTTGTGGAGTCCGGCACCTCGGTGATCAGGACCGTCATCCCGTTATCTAAAATAAATTTTTTCGTGGATGCTGAGAAACCAACTTCATCCTGGGCGGAAACGGTTTGGCGGGGGCCGGCCGAAAAAAGAACAACGGCAAGGATAAAAAAACAGGCAAGCCTGCATGTCTGATTATTTACGTTTTTTATATTCATCAAGGATCCGTTTAAGATCGGTGTCCGCGTTCTTAGCGATCTGCGAACAGATAAAGATCAGGACCGAAAACTGCCAGCATTCTTCCGGCCCGGCCAGCAATCCGGTTGAGACGTTCTCTTTCTGCTGCAGGAGTTCATTATAATGCTTTATCGCGCTGGAAAGTTTCCCTTCGAACAGGTCCAAGGACTGGGTTTTATGATTGTAACACAGCGACGGCAAACTGATCCCCCGCACCAAAAGGTAATTGAAAAATTTATCTTCTGAGCCGGGGAACGACCCGTCCAGTTCAAACCCTTCGAACTGCGGGGTATTGGGCGGCAGGATCAAGGACGGCCTTTCCACCAGGACCTCCCCTTTCCGCACGACGGTATCGCCTAAGTTGATCGTGGATTCGGACAATAAAATATACGGCACCCGCGTCTCCTGAAAGGTCATCAGCGTCTGCAGGCGGCTGCGGATGATCTCCGTATGTTTTAGCGCCTTGTCCCAAATCTCGTAGATGTCCATAAGTTAATTTCTCCCAGCGGATCAGGCTTCGCTGAATACTTATCGTGTTCAGCTACGCCTGATAACCGCCAGGCTCTTCTGCATGCTTTCGCTTGGCTCCTGGCAGAGCCAGGCGGAGCTCAAAGCGAAAGCATTTGAGCGAAGCCTGGCGGAGAGGCCGGGTTTCGAACCCGGGAGTCACCTTTCGACGACCACGCGCTTTCCAGGCGCGCGCCTTAAACCACTCAGCCACCTCTCCAAAATTTCTTCGAAATTTTGGAGAAGCCTCGCCATTTTCCCTTATTTCAGAGGAAATGGCGGGCTCTCCATTTCTAAATATCTTTCCGAAAAATCTCCCCGGCAATTAATTCTTTAATTCTTCTGCGTCCACTCGTTGTCTTATAAAATCGTTCTCTAGCTCTGGCTTCTTTGTTTGTTACGAAATTCTCAACATGTAATATTTGATACGGTAAAAATTTTCTCGTGAATGTAACTTTACCTCGATTATGCTCTTTTAACCTTTGCTCTATATTTTGAGTACTTCCTACATACGTCTTGGTTTTTACAAGATTAATCAAAATATATGTATAAAACATCTTCGCCATCCTCACTCAAAAACAACCCTTCCTTTGATCTTTACATTGATTTTGGGATCCGCGATTTTAATAAGGAAGGGTGAAAGGATAAAAGGAATTAACTCTTATACACCAAAAGCAAAATAAACGCTGTCACCGTGATCAAAATAGCAGCCCAGAATCGATGTTTCAAAATGATGAAATCAACAAAATCAAACCACTTGTCTTCGATCCTGGGGAACAGCCGTTTCTTTACACCGTATTCCTTCTTCAGGTCATCATTAAATACATTAAAGGCTTCCTGAGAGACCAAAAGCAAGATCCCGACAAAAAAAGCGAGCGAGATCATTATATAGATCATGGTCTGGAACCAATCAATGAAAATGTCGGCAAACCACATATAAGCTCCCTCGCTGTTTATTAGATCATTTCGGTGTCGGGATTCGATTCCACCGGGCCAGCCTTAGTCGGGTCATAAGTTAGATCCTCGTACTCGAAATCGTCCAGCTTGCGGGCCCGCTGGACAAGCAGTTTCAGTTCCCGCTTCAAATCGCCGGTCATGTCGTCCTCAAAGGCATCGACCAATTTTTCCCGAATCAAACACAGCGCGTGATCGTTAAAAATAACCACATAATCACCGTAATCGGACCGGTATTTTAAAAAATCAATCTTACGCGTATCCACCGGCACTTCGCTCATAGCCGTCAGAACGATATCTTTCGCCTTTTTTTCACTGTGGGCCATTCCAATCCTCCTTACGTCAAACCATGTAAATTCAATGGCTTAGATTGAATATACAATACCATTTTTATTATTTTAAGTCTACCTCTTTTAGCATAGAAATTAAGATTTCCCTGACCAAAGGATAGGGCGTTGCCTGGTAGGCGCCCCATACTTTCTTTAACCCCGCCATTTTGAAACCGCAGGAAAAAAGCGTGGCCCCTTCCACCGCTTCCTTAAAATAATAGGGCGGCGGATCAAGGAAATTCTCCGATCCCGGCACCCGGATATCCTTATGGGCCTCTGTCCTATAAAAATCATTCAGCTCTTTGATCTCTTCAGCCGATAGGCGGGCACTTGTTAAACGGTCCGCGTAATGCGCCAATTCACCGGAAGCTGATAAAACCCCGCGTTTCACAAAAGTGACCGTAAAACCCTCGACATTGACCAAGGCCCAGTCCGGCTGGCGCAAAATAAAATCGATGATCTTATAATGCGCGCTGGTGCCATTATCCAAAACCGCGACGCTGAAATCATAGGCCTTCTCGGCCAGCGGCCAGTTGGTTTCCGGGTCTCTTTTGATGAGAAGATAATTCTTAAAATTTTCCGGATTGGCCTGCCGCCCATCGGTCAACGGCCGTAATGCCGGATAATGCGCCCATACCATATATCCTCCGTAGCCCATCCCGTTATAAACCACGCCGGTCACGGCACTTTGTTTTAATAATTCAAATGTCTCCTGCGGGATCAGCGGGTCTTTCAATAAAAACATCCTGCGCACCGTTTTATTATCATCCAATATGACCTTACTGTTTGAAATGCGGACCGTTTGGCCCAAGATCAGGACAACGAAAAGCAGCCCCACCCCTCTTTCCATAAACCGCGCGTATTTCCAATCCTGCCATTTTTCTTTCAGCTTCAGGTCCGCGGCCACTTCCGCAATGAGATACAGCGATATTAAAATAAAGAACACGCTGCTGCGGCTGAAGGAAATAAAAAACAGCAGCGCGACCGCGAACAAGGATAACCGCGTAAATTTATAATTCTGATTTACCGCCAACGATAAAAGGACGAGACAAACCAAGACATAGAACCAGGCGGCCGTCGTAAAATCAAGCAGATTGACCGGCGGCAGCAGTTCCTGAATGCTGGGCATGAGCCATTTGCGGACAACGAAAGAATCGTCAAAAAAAGCCCTTAAAGGATACACAGCGCCCTTAAACCCGTAGGGAT
>MHFY01000010.1:9944-13828 GCA_001805375.1 Omnitrophica WOR_2 bacterium GWA2_47_8
ATGCCGATGAGTAAACTCCCATAAACAAAGCTCTCCAAATGGAGATTAAACCAGAACATGGACAAGAGCGGGATCCAAAATATCGCCTTTGAATCCAGGCCTCTTTGATGCCGCAGAAGCACGATCAGGTAGATCTCGATAAAAATAAAACCGAACACGAACGGCCTCAACAAAGCACGGGTCATCAAACCGAAGACCGTGACATAGGTCAAAAAAACCAGCGCCGGCCACGGCAGCCGCCGGTAGGCATAAAAAAAGAATATTCCGGTAATCACGAGGAAAAGGACCGGACGGAAGATCTTTACTGCGGCTAATCCTCCCGATCTATAAACCAGATAATAGAGCATACTTCCGGGGCTTTGGGTCAAGACATACTCAATGGGCGGGCTGGTGGGAGAGAACATATCCACCTGGGGGACTTGGCCGTGCTCCATCATCCACTGGCCGGTCGCCAAATGCCACCAGATATCTTCCATTTCAATGGGAAGATAAAAGGATGAAAAAATAAAAACACAGAGCAGGACAAACAAAACGGCTTTTAGGATTTTATCAATGGAAGGCATTCAGTAATGAACTTATTTCTTTTTACCCCGCTAGAGAGCGAAGTGCCCTAACGGGGTTTACTCGGAGCAATATTGACCTGAGGGATAACGAGCCCGGCCGCGTCATATGCCTTTTCCCACACGACATTGTCTTCTTTTAAGAATTGTTCCAGCTTAAGTTTCCCATCGGCGTTATAAAACTTGACGATCCCTTCGCGTTTGCCGAGGACATACTTCCCTTCTTCTTCCACCTGGCCGTTCTCGTAAAACTTTTTGAAGTCCCCTTCCGGCAGGCCGCTATAGATCTTCCCCGACTGCTGCAAATTCCCGTTAGGGTAATAACTGTTAGCCTGTCCGTGGACCTGGTCAAAAGAGTATGTCATCTCAGTCTGCAGACTGCCTTCCGGATAATACTGTTTGACGATGCCATCCACCCGCCCCAACTGATACGGCGTGACGCCCCTGATCTTTCCGTTCTCGTAATAGATGGTAAAAGGACCTTGGCGGAGGTTATTTGCATAAGAGCCTTCCCCCTGCAAATTTCCATTCGGATAATACAGCTTTACCGGGCCGTCCTGGATATCGGCCTTATAGTGCTTTTCGTTCTGCAGTTGTCCGTCCTCGTAAAAGGTGCGGTACGGGCCGTCCTTTTGGCCGTTCTTATAATTCGCCTCCAGTTCCATATGGCCGCTGGGCCGGTACCGTTTGAGGACATCATCCAGCATACCGCTCTTATAATTTCGTTCTTCCAAGATCTTGCCGTCCGGATAATATTCTTTGGCCGGGCCGTTCTTCTGGTCGGCAGAATAATTCTCCTCTAAGGTCAAATGGCCTAATTTATCATACTGAGCAAACGGGCCTTCCAATTTTCCCGAACTGTAATGCGCCTCGGACCACAACGTCCCATTGTCATTGTATTCCCGGTACACCCCGTCCCGCAGGCCATCGGCATAGCTCTCTTCCTGTTTGACCTGGCCGTTGCGGTAATAATTTTTGACGGAACCGTGTAATTTTCCCTGCCGAAAATCCGATTCGGAAAAAAGTTCGCCTTGCGAAAAATATCTTATTTCCTTTATCATGTCGCCGTCCGTGCCGTAGATCTTATAAGTACCGGACAGCACATCATTCTTGTGGGTCCCCTCTTCCTTCAGGTTCCCATTCTCAAAATATTCCTTCACGCTGCCGTTTTTCTTGCCCATGGCATAAACAACTTCTTTTTTCACCTTGCCGTTCTCATAATATTCATAATGCATCCCGTTCGGTACGCCCTCGATGTACATTCCTTCCGTTTTTACCTTCCCATCCTCAAAGAACTCCCGCACCAGACCATGGATCTTACCGTTCTTGAGCCGCACCTCTTTTTTCACGTTCTTATTGTCATAAAATGTCTTTTCCACATTCCCCTCTTTAGGGAAACGCACATTTTTACTGTGTTTGGGAACGGTCTGCTCGATCTTTCCTTTATGGAAGAGTTTAAGTGCGTTTATATTAGAAGTATTCGGCTGATATTCGGCGGTCTTGCGCTGATACGCCGGCAGCGAGGCGTTGAGCCCGAGCCGGCCTCTTTGATAAACAGAATAATCGCGCTGATATTCGGGAGAATAAAAAGAAGCGTTGACGTTCTTTTCAGGGAGGTCCCGTTCATACTTAGTCCCGTTGGTCTCATACTCAACATTGAACGGTGTGGCGCCAAAGATCGCCCCTTGGCTGAAAGCGCATATAAAGAAGATTAGAATGAAAACCCAGTACATAGATCAGATCCCTTTAGTGTAAAGTATAGCATTTATCACGTAAACCCCGTTAGAGAACTTCGTTCGCTAACAGTTTGCGCCGACGGTGGCTTTATACCACCGTCGGCTTTAAATAGGACTGACCGCCGATTAAAATCGGCGGCTATCTCTAACGGGGTAAAAAAACTGGCGGAGAGGTAGAGATTTGAACTCTAGATCCCCTTTCGGGAATAACGGTGTTCGAGACCGCCGCTTTCAACCACTCAGCCACCTCTCCAACCTTAAATCTTTTATTTTAGAAAGGGAGAGGTGTTGTACTGACTTCTCTAAAAAGTTTCTAGAGTGGTCAGTACCACCTCTAAACATCAAAATCTTGGAACCCAAAAATGTTGCACTGATTTCCTTGATTCTCTGGAAAAATCAGTGCCACCGATCCTCCAAACCTACATTATTTTCATCTGCTATGCAAACCCTGAAACCGGCTTATTTTCTCCCAGCTTAAAACCTCTTCGTACGTGTCCGCGGCTTCATCCATCAGATGGGTATTAAAACCCAGATCGCCTTTTTCGGTAATGCCGAATTCGATATTACTTGAAAGAGCCCCATTGGGCGACGCTGAAAGGACAAACTTGTCCTTTGCCAGCTTTTGATACGCATACGCGTAACCGCGGAAGGATCCCGTTTTTAAAAATTTCGAACTACAGGCCAACCCTTCCTTATAAGAAACGATATCAAAATCCGGCAACTGGGAAAGCTGCGCGGGGTATTCTCCCTGACTTTTATTATATATCTGCAGCTCATGCTCAACGATATCCACGTTGAACACCGCCTGATCAGCGAAGTACTGGCCTCGCAATCTCAATCCCAAGAGGGAAATCCCGATCACTGCCGACCCAAGCAAAACATAAGAAATCTTATTTAACTTCATAGATTATTGAAGCGGATTAAATACTATACGGTGAAGTTGTAAAAATGTCATCTTTTTTTTCCAGCATAAAAGGCTCGTAGACCATAATACCGGCCACATCCGAAAACCCTAAAATCTGGTAAAGGCTCACAAAGGAAAAACTTTTCTGAATAAAATTCCTGGCAAAAGTATGCCGGAAGATCAAAAGATCAGGCTTATGAGAGATCCGGGCTTTCTTCAAGGCCTGCGCTAAGTCGGATCTCAATTCTTTCTTGCCGGGAGGATTAGCTCCGGAAAGAACCAAAGATTGGATAACATCCCTTAAGTCAGGCCCAGCCGCATTAAGGAGCGCCTTCAGTTCCTCCTCCGTAAAATACTCCGGCCTTTTTACGCCCGGTGCGGGGACAAAACGGGTATGCAACGTTGGGTTATCGTTTAAATATCCTAATTTCCTGGCGTATTCAAGCACATCGCGCAACAAGATCAAGCTCAAATTAATATCTTTTTTCAAAAGCGAGCTTTTATAGTGTTCAACGACCTGCGGCGTTACCCCGGATAGTTTTTGAACATCCGGAAATTCCGTCCGCAGATAACGGATAAAATGTTCGATCACATTTCGGTAATGTTTCAAACTTAACGGCGTGTGGATCTCCCGCGCATAGCCCAAGAAATCCTGAAAAAAGATCCCGAGGTCCGCGTCCCGCA
>MHFY01000011.1:0-267 GCA_001805375.1 Omnitrophica WOR_2 bacterium GWA2_47_8
CAAGAACGAATATCCCGAGAAGAGAACGTCTCCGTTTCTCTCGCATGTACTCTTTGAATTCCACGCTCGCTTTATTTTGTGACCTGACCTGACCCTCGCCCATAAAACGCATTATAGGATTATCAGCTTGGAAAAGAGAACCATTTTCCTCAGGTTTTCTCTTTTTTAACTCGCTCCTTGACAACCCATATAAAATCAAATTATATATGGGTCTCTTAGGAGAATGAAACATGCATGGGTTAGTCAAAAAAACGATTGAGTTGGATG
>MHFY01000011.1:328-1278 GCA_001805375.1 Omnitrophica WOR_2 bacterium GWA2_47_8
CGATACCTGTCTGTATATTGACCTATTGCGATCATCTCAACACTTGAGTTTATTTCAAGATCGGAAACATATTCGCTATTTTTCTCCCCTTGTTCTCATGGAACTGTTGGCGGGAGCAAGAACCCCTAAGCAACGCCGAGTGGTCGAGCGACTCCTGAAACCCTACTCACAAGCCAGTCGCATTATTCATTTGGAAGCAACGACATATTATAAAGCCGGAGTCGCGTTAGCCAAGCTCGGTATTGATAGAAAAAGCATGGGGAAAGGCTTCTCTCACGATTTGCTGATCGCCTTATCGGCGCATTCCATTGGGGCCACCTTATTTACGCAGAATAAAAATGACTTTGTGTTAATTGCCAAGGCTGTGCCCGTAAAACTTCAATTTGTAGACGCTCTCCATTAAACGCATAGCAGCGCGGGCTTCCGCCCATGGCGGACGCACCAAATCAACCAACGCTTGGCGAATTAAAATAAGAAATTGCATTATTTTATAAAAGTGCCATATTGTAAAACAACGTTGACCCTTATTTTAGTTTCTAAAATAGCGTGGCCTAAACCATGAAGAGAGAAAATACAGGAAATTACGATACGACAACCGTCGCCGGGGAGAATGTTCGCGCCTTTATTCCGAACCCTCTGCCACCAGCCCCGCCTATTGCTTGGTCCGCCGACTTGTTACAAAAGCAGGAAGAAGCGGCCATCGCCTTAGGTCGTCTCGACAGCATGACCTGCTTTTTGCCGGAGCCTTCATTATTTTTATACAGCTATGTTCGAAAGGAAGCGGTACTCTCTTCCCAAATCGAAGGTACTCAATCCTCTTTGTCGGATCTGCTGGCGTTTGAAAATGCAGAATCCCCGGGACTTCCTGAAAACAGTGATGCCGTTGAAGTATCCAACTACGTTTCAGCGATGGAGCACGGCCTTAAACGACTGCGAGGAGATTTTCCTCT
>MHFY01000011.1:1296-1593 GCA_001805375.1 Omnitrophica WOR_2 bacterium GWA2_47_8
GGAAATTCACGAGATCCTTCTCTCCAAGGGGCGTGGACACGCAAAACAACCAGGTGCCTTTCGGACTTCCCAAAATTGGATTGGTGGTACCAGGCCGGGAAATGCCGTTTATGTTCCTCCACCACATCATGTCTTGTCTGATTCTCTCGGATCTTTTGAAAAATTCCTCTATGATGAAAAAGTTTCCGTCCTCGAAAAGGCAGCCTTGGCCCATGTGCAATTTGAAACCATCCATCCTTTCCTGGATGGCAACGGCCGTGTAGGCCGCCTCTTGATCACTTTAATTATGTGCTGGCA
>MHFY01000011.1:1610-2313 GCA_001805375.1 Omnitrophica WOR_2 bacterium GWA2_47_8
CACTTCTCTATTTGAGCCTTTATTTCAAAAAACACCGGTCTGTTTATTACGACTTGCTACAAAAAGTCCGTGCCGAGGGGGATTGGGAAGCTTGGCTTACCTTTTTCTTCGAAGGGGTTCGTGAAACAGCTGACGGAGCGGTTAAGACAGCAAAGAGTCTATTGTCCCTCTACGAGAAAGACCGACAACGGCTCTTAAGTAAAGGACGCGTGGCGGGCTCTGTCGTCCAAGTACATCATTACTTTCAGGTCTCGCCCCTATGTTCCCCTAAACGGGTTGTCGAAGCTCTGAAACT
This sequence comes from Omnitrophica WOR_2 bacterium GWA2_47_8, assembly GCA_001805375.1. Classification (GTDB taxonomy): domain Bacteria; phylum Omnitrophota; class Gorgyraeia; order Zapsychrales; family GWA2-47-8; genus GWA2-47-8. The sequence continues at coordinate 1,906 of MHFY01000011.1, forward strand.
TTCCCCGGCAACCGTGAACAAAGCTCTCGATTATTTACAGGAAATAGAAATCCTTCGTGAGATTACAGGAAAGCAAAGGGGTCGACTATTTTCGTATCAAAAGTATCTTCAGATCTTGAACGAGGGAACGGAGATAGAACGCTAAAATTCCACAAGGCTTGTGGGGAATTCAAGAAGCCGTTAATTCAGCTATTCAATTGGTTGCGGCGGGATTCCGCCCATGGCGGACGCACCAAAAAAAAGGGAGAAGCATTTGCTTCTCCCTTTATTAGCCACATTGGGTGAATCTTTACAGACCTACCAACGGTTGCCGTAGTCGCGATCACGTCCACCGCGATCACCACCACCACCGCCGCCGCCGCGACCGCCGCGGCCACCGCCGCCGAAGCCACCGCCGCCACCACCGCC
>MHFY01000011.1:2386-4025 GCA_001805375.1 Omnitrophica WOR_2 bacterium GWA2_47_8
CCGGTTACACGATCAATAATGACCTTCGCAGACAATACCTCGCCGACCTGAGCGAAAAGTTCTTGCAGCTGTTCATCCGTGGTTGCATGTGGCAAATTGCCAACATAGAGTTTCTTACCCATGTTTTTCTCCTTACACTAATGGGTCAGGTGACACGCGAGGTCTTGGGGCCCAAATGCCATAAAATCTGCTACGGTCGACCTGTCGAGGCTTCCTTTGACGCAAGCCTGTGGCGAGAGCCTATCATAAAGCCCCAGCGAATCCTAATCATTTCTCCCCTCTATCTTGCCCAGCGCTATTTTCTTTCCAAGCCAGCAGGATCCTGGTATGGGGTGCGCGCTATGAAATCGCGTCCCAAAGTCGCCTCTTTCAAAAAAGTTCTGATCGCTAACCGCGGGGAAATCGCTATCCGCATCATCCGCGCCTGCCGAGAACTGGGCATTTCACCGGTGGCCGTCTACTCGGATGCCGACCGCGCCGCCCTGCATGTCCGCCGCGCCGACGAGGCCTACCACCTCGGGGCCTCCCCGGCTCCCCAAAGCTACCTCAACACCGAAAAACTGCTCAAAGCGGCGAAAAAAGCCAAGGTTGATGCCATTCACCCGGGCTACGGTTTTCTCTCCGAGAATGCCGACTTCGCCGAAGCGGTAGCCAAGGCCGGCATGGTCTTTATCGGCCCCCAACCCGAGGTCATCCGCAAGATGGGCTCTAAAGTCGGCTGCCGCCAGCTGGCCAAAGCCGCCAAGGTACCCTTAGTCCCCGGTGTCGAAACTGCGATCGAGAGCCTCGAGGAAGCTAAAACCATTGCCAAGCGAATCGGCTACCCGGTTTTGTTAAAAGCCTCAGCCGGCGGTGGCGGCAAGGGCATGCGCGCCGTCCACTCAGAAACTGAGCTTGCCTCCGCCTTTAGCCGCGCCAAAGACGAAGCCCTGCAAGCCTTTAAAGACGATACCGTCTACATGGAGAAACTCATTGAAAAACCTCATCATATTGAGGTTCAGATCTTTGGCGATCAGCACGGAAACATCGTTCATTTCTTCGAACGCGAGTGCTCGATTCAACGCCGCCACCAAAAAGTCATTGAAGAAGCGCCCTCGCCGTTTATAAGCGCGGCCACCCGCAAGAAAATTTGCGATACCGCCCTGCGCCTGGCCCGCTTGGTTCAGTATGAAGGCGCCGGTACCTTGGAATTTCTCGCCGATAAGGATCAGAACTTTTATTTCCTGGAGATGAATACCCGCATCCAGGTCGAACACCCGGTGACAGAGATGATTACCGGCGTTGACCTGGTCAAGCTGCAAATCGACGTCGCCCAAGGCAAGCCCTTGCCAATGACCCAAAAGGACATTGTCGCCCAAGGCCACGCGGTCGAATGCCGCATCTATGCGGAGGATCCCTTTCACAACTTTATGCCCTCTCCCGGCTTGGTGGTCGACCAGCAGTACCCGCACGGCCCGGGCATCCGCCTCGACAACGGTATTTACGCCGGCTACACCATCCCCATGGAATACGATCCCGTGCTCTCCAAACTCATCGCCCACGGCACCAGCCGGCAAGAAGCCATCGCCCGGATGCGCCGGGCGCTGCGCGAATACCGGGTGAGCGGCGTTAAAACCAATCTCTATTTTCACCGGAAAGT
>MHFY01000011.1:4186-4379 GCA_001805375.1 Omnitrophica WOR_2 bacterium GWA2_47_8
CTTGAAAAAGGCCAATGGAAAGATATCACCCTCGTCGAGGACGCCCAAGGTAATTGGCTGTTTCGCATGGGCAAGCGGTCGCTGTCGCTCACCCCGCTTTTGGTAAAACCCCCGCTTTATACCTTCTTGTTGGGCAACAACGAGGTTCTCGAACTGGAAATTCATACCGAGAAAAACGGCGATTTCCCCGCCG
>MHFY01000011.1:4430-4947 GCA_001805375.1 Omnitrophica WOR_2 bacterium GWA2_47_8
TCGCCCTCGAAGAAGAGAGCGCCGGCGGCGGCAAAGGCGGCGGCACCCTCGTCGCCCCCATGCCCGGCAAGGTGGTCGAGGTCAAAGTAAAGGTCGCAGACACCGTCACTGCCGGAGACGGCATCATCGTCGTCGAAGCCATGAAGATGCAAAATGAACTCGCCGCCGAGATTACCGGCACCGTCCGCGAGGTCAAAGTCGCCGCCGGCCAAACCGTCGAAGGCGGTCAGGTGTTGGTTGTGATTGGTTAAGGCTTATCGCGTGTCATCCAATAATTGGGGTGCCGCCGAAGATGCATGACGGCTAAGATTTCAATACTGTTACGTCGATACCGATAAACGATAGCAAAAGGGAAACGTCGAAGTAGAAAGCGACGTGTTCCATTCACATAAAGTGGCCACGTCGTAGGGGATTCTTTTATGAAATTAATGGCACGATCCACGTCACTTAAGTAATCATTCCTCAGAGAATACGTCTGGGATTCATACCATCTGGCAGCATAGTGCAGTTCTTGTAA
>MHFY01000012.1:0-932 GCA_001805375.1 Omnitrophica WOR_2 bacterium GWA2_47_8
GAATCCCAAGTTATATGTCTTGTCGCCCTCCTGAATGGAAACCCGCGGCTGAATAAAAAAGGTATTCTCTTTCGCTGCATCCTGATAAAGCGGCTGGACGGTTTGAATATAAACTCTCGGTTTTTGATCTGTTTCAATCTGGATGGAGGCTTCGACCCGGTCCAGCCATTCGTTGATGATTTCTTCCCTGGTTTCGCTGGCCGCAGGTTTTAAAAAAAATAAAATGGACAAAGATAAAAAGGTTAGTGGGATTATTAATGGTCGGGGTGTTCTGTGTTCTTGAATCATATCTTCCTCCCTTGTTGAGGTTGTTTTTAATATATCAATGATTAAAAACAGCCTCAAGGATAAATTCAAAAATTTTATACTCTTATAAAAATCTTTTTTGAATGTCAGGTGTGGGCAGCATGCACTGGTCCTTTTTCCCGAACCAGCGGTAACGGTTACTGGCAATAATCTTGTAAATAAAATCACGAATCGGCCCTGTTCCCTCCTCTTCGTCTCAAATTACATGATCGATCCTCTGACCGCACCAGGGACCCCCTATTTTCATTCGATCGCTCAATCTTTATTAATGGCCCGGATCATTTCGCACAGCCGGCTGTAACCGTGCAGGTTGAAATGCATGGAAAGCCGAGGCAGGTCCAAATGCTCGCTGTCCTTGACCTCGTCTTCCGCCGGCGGGCACGGCTCGATCTTTCCGTTGATCAGGATATCCGTGAATTCACGGTTGATAGCCTTCAATGTCTTGGCTGAAATTTCTCGATTCAACCTCAGGATCGTTTTCCCGCCCGCGTAGCGCATGGAATGGTAGATCTTATAAAAATCCGTGATATATTTGACCGCTTGGTCCGCGGTCTTCGCGGTCTGGACAATGTTCAGGTCGCTTTTGTCGATCAATTTATTCCCGGAAAGCTGACGGCGCACGAACT
>MHFY01000012.1:945-10551 GCA_001805375.1 Omnitrophica WOR_2 bacterium GWA2_47_8
TCGCGTCGGTCTCCTTAATGAAGATCAGTTTGCGCACGAAAAAATATTTAAAATTAATGATCCGCTCTTTTTCATCCAGGAACGGGTTCGCCTTCTGCTCGAACGGGAGTTTGATGTTGAGGGCAAAATCCATGCCCGGCGCGGCGCCCTTATTGCCCGCCTCCATGATGCCCGGGCCGCCGCCGGTCACCACCATATAATTCCGGGCGGTCAATTTTTGGGCCAGCTCCTCCGCCATTTTATAAGCGGGTGCGGTTTTGGGCGTACGGGCGGACCCGAAGATAATGACCTTTTTCTGGTTACGATGAGCCGCGAATATCTTGAACGAATAGCGCAGTTCCTTGAGGGTCGTGTTAACGAGTTTTAAATCGCCCCGGTCATTGGACTCGTGCCCCAGCTTGACCGCGGTAGTAAGGATCTCTCGCCGCAGGTCCTCGTTCTCGCTGGACCCGCTGGTCACGGCCAGTTCCTTGATCAGTTTGTCCGTGGCGTCATGGCCGGTCTTGTATTCTTTGAAAATTTTTTTATTCATATAAATAGGCACATAAGTTACGGAGTAGCGCGCTCGTAAATCATTTGTGCGAATTAATCCCGCAAACCTGAGCGTAGCGAACCCTCTAAATTATCTATTTAAAGGGTGGTTTGACCGCAGAAGCGTCCGACCAGACTGCGGGAGTTCCACAGACGCATGAGCGTCTCCCGTAGACATGCAAACATTATACTCAAGCAAACGGGGAGGTAAAAGGATTTACGGAAAAAATTAATGAGCAACTTAAGAAGAACACTAGTACACCAGTGCACCAGTCACTCGTTTTGAGCCTTTACGAGTGTCTTGTGTTCGTGTGTTCGTGTGATGTATTATACTTGAACAAATGAGGGGGTAAAAGGATTTCTCCTATTAAGGGAACGTGCCTAACGCGCCGACGCCGGACTGGGCCGCTGCCGCGCTCGATACCGGGGCCGTGACCGGGGATATGACCCTAAAGACCTTGGCCATGACCGTTGACGGGACATACAGGAAATCTCCGGGGCGCATCTCCGGGTTCTTATCCAGATCCCCGCCGTACAGCACGGAGTACAGGTCCACACTTTGCGTCCTGATCTTTCCGCGCTTGGCCGGAGTGATCAAACGGCATTTACGCATCGCGGCGGCAAGCGTGGGCAGGCCGGCCTCGACAACAGCCTCCCGGACCGGGATGCTCTCCGAACGCATATAGTATTTTCCGGGTTTGCCGACTTCACCGATCACATAATAAACCTTGCTGCGGTAATCCGTGATGGCGACGTTCACCACGGGGTTATCGACATAACTGCTGATGAGATTGGTGATCTTTTCTTCAACCTCCTTTTTTGTCAATCCGTTCACGTCGATATCCCCCACCATCCCCATCTGGATCTTTCCCTCTCCATTGATGGGGTACGTCCCACTCGCTTCCGGATGTTTCTGCACCGTGACCTGGATGACATCGTCCGGGCCCAGGGTATAGATCACATCTTCGGGATCTTTTGCATCCGGCTTTTCCGCGTCAAGCCGGGCCAAGGCGAGGATATTCTCGTTCTTTTCCTGGATCTCTTCCATTTCTTCCTGCGTGGACGGGATATACAATTGGTCCCCGGAACGCATTTCAAAATTATCCTGCAGGTTCCCTCTTTGCAGCAGGGCATTCAGGTCAACGACCTGGATCACGGGTTCGCCGTGCCTGGAAGGCGTCATCAAACGTGTCCGGTGCATCGCGGAACCGGCAAGCGGCATTCCTGCCGCGATGATCGCCTCACGCACCGGGATCTTTTCTGAACGCATATAATATTTGCCCGGCCTCACCACCTGGCCGATCACATAGACGGCCTTGCTGTTATACCCAGTGACGGTCAAGATCACCTTCGGATTGATCACATATTCGGAAACCACCTTGCTGAGCTTGTCCTCGGCGGTTTTCCTGGTCATCCCGCCCAGCGCGACATCTCCGGCAAATTCATATTGGATCCTGCCCTCGGCATTCAAAGGATACGCCCCGCTTAACTCAGGATGGCCCTGCACTTTAATATTAACGGTATCATTCGGGCCCAGGGTATAGGCCTCATCCGTTTCACTTAACTGGTAACTTGCCGCGTTCATATCCGCGTTATTCTCCTCGGCCAGAGGCGCCGTTATATCCGACGGTGCCATCATGACCAGCGAGGAACCTTGCTTCAGGTCAGATTGGCTTTGGCTGGGCTGCACCAAAACCCAAAGCGGCAAAAGCAGCATGACTAAGAATACAATGACCTTAAAGAAGTGTTTCATCAAGATATCTCCTTAACGTGAAGATTGATCCTTCAATTTCTTAAATTAATGAATATTAAAGTAATCCTCCCGTGAGGATCTGTCAATAGGACACACCTACCCAAACCCGACCGCCATAAACAGAGATAATTACAGGAGCACCCGTGCACTAGACACTCGTCGTTGCATGTGCTCTAGTGTTCTAGTGCACTAGTGCTCTTTTTAAGTGCTCGGGTGCTCATATATGTGCTCAAGTGCTCAAGAAATAAAAAGTGCCACGTGCTTTTTATTTCTTAATAATGATATTTTAGAGGAAAGCAAAAAATGGTCAATTATACTAAGGTATAATCGTCAAATCGGGGTTAGCTCAGTCTGTCCCCTACGCTCCTACGCTAGGCCCTCTTAAAGAAAAAATAAGTGAACTTTTGTTCGCTATTCCAGGGCGTCACGTGAATCTCATCCGCGCTTTTTATGAATTCAAAGGAGCCGCCTAACTCCTTCTGCATTTTCTGAGGGTCATACCGTTCCACGTCCAAGCCGCTGCATTTCGGCGGGCCTTCCAGGGAAAATGTCCCGATGACCACATGGCCGCCGGCCTTGACAGCTTTTTCCAGGGCGCTGATATACTTTTTTCGGTCCTCCTCCTGTGTAAGAAAATGAAAGACCGCCCGGTCATGCCAGACATCATATTGCTGGGGCGGATCGAATTGTGTGATGTCCGCCTCGATCCATTGAACGCTCTGGGCGCGCTGGCCGAGCCTTTCCCGGGCGTGCTGAATGGCCTTTGAGGAGATATCCAGGACGGTCACGTCTTTAAATCCCTTGTCAAGCAAGGCGTCGACCAAAACCGATGCCCCTCCCCCCACATCAATGACCTTTTGATCCTTATCTATCTTTGCGAAGGCGATCAGGTCCATCGAGAGCGCGGGGTAATTTTGGTACCAGCTCACTTCGGCCGGCTTCTTAGTGTTGTAAACTTTTTCCCAATGCTGTTTAGAATCAAAATTCATTTTAATCAGACCCTAGGAACAATGCTAAAATACTAGCTGTCAATGCAAGCCCGGCCATTAAACCAAAAAGAGAATGAAATCCCAAATTTGTAGCGACAATGCCGCCGGTTATCGCGGCCAACCCTTCGAACATCGACCTGTACCCATAAAAATCAGAATAGATCGTCCGTTCTTTACCTTTATCTAAAGCGTTGGCAATGACAGCGCTCCAGGACGGGTTAATAATGACCTCGGCAAAGGCCAAAAGCGCCTGGATAGCGATCAAAAAAATCGGTGTCAGAACTGCCAATCTCATTGCAACTGCGAGAATTACGGATTAATTCCGGGATCTGACACCATTTTTGGTCCCAAGCGCTCGCAAGGCCGCCGTAGATCTCGGAAGATTGAAAAATAAAGCCGTGGCGCTTGCACAGGACACGACTTTTTCCATAAGGTCAGAGGTATTCAAAATAGACATGAAATTCTTTAAGGAAAACTGAGTTTATTTAATTCAAAGAAAGTTTTTTTATGTTATAGGAAAGCCCTGAAAATTGCAACCTAAAGTTTAATTTTACTGATTTTGCATGCCCAAACAGGCCTAAGAAAGCGCTTTTCCCTCCCCCCCCTCCAAACCTTGCTTTTTGACAAAAATATTGCATACTTTAGCCAAGCGACACACTTGAGCGCTAAATAACTTCACTAATTCTGTTATGGAGGCAATATGAATCGATTCAATAAGTTCTTGACTGTTACCTGTTCTTGTTTTCTAATTCTACTATTCAACATTATCTCTGCTCCGTCAGCTCACGCAGCTCTACCGATAATAACAGTTGACCACGAAAGCTATCTGGATCCAAACCAGAGCCTTCTTCCGATCACTCTTACCGTGGGCCCATATAGAGGTACGCAGCTGGATCAATTTCTTCCTTTTGGGATAACCTTTAAAGCCTACTTTGCAAATCGTCCGGAACATCAAAGCATGCTGAACGTGTCAAATGTACCTTTCAACCAATGGACGCCTGTGAATCTGACGTCCGGTCAAACAACCATTGATCTTGATGCATTAGGAATACAACCAGGAAAATCCAGTAATTTCTACGTTGTAGCTTTTGCATCTATCAATGGCAACCTCCACCCTATTGCGATGAGCGACTCAAGGAAACCGCTGAGCATAACAAGGGTCGAGTTTCCCGCTACTCTTAACCCTAACGACCGCATTGCAACAACTTGGACTGCCACCAAACAACTTGGTTTAACAAAAATTATTAAAAGTTTTATCCTGCCGGTTGAGTTTCACCAAGCCGATAATAAAAAAATAGTTATACAACCTAAGAATTCAAACAAGCCTCCTGTTATTGCACAGGTAGCTTCTTGGGCAAAGTATCAAGATGAAGCTAATTCCGACCGTCAATTACGCGTAAGCTATGTTGAAGACTACTCTGGGGATCCAGGAACAAGTTTAGGACACGCTTCAGACGTCTATCTTGTCGATGCCGGTCAAGTCGGAGAACCAAGCTGTGCTGTTACCCCGCAAGTAACGAATTTTCTCAACAACGGGTACATTAACTTCACCATGGAAGGTATGCGTCCCGGAGAATCTTACCAGGCAAGATTTACCAGTGAAGATTTAAGAGGTGTTTTGAGCGGCAGCTTTCCTGTTGACTCAAACGGAGAAATATTGGAAAACGGATCTGTCGTTACAGAATTTAGGCTGAGAAAAATAATGCAGCCTAACGGACCCGGCGAAACTCATCTCCCTAACTTCGGAACGATCGCTTTATATGGCAAACTTACCTGCGGAACAGGCACTTTGGAAATCAGCCCGGTTTTGTATGCTGGTGCAACCGTTGATATCGTCAACCGGCAGGTCTTACCCAGCAATGGCAGTTTTGTTGTTAGAAAATTTACAATGGCTGTGCCATCGTTATATATTGCGGCCGTCGATCCACATTTATACACTCCTCCCCCTGGCGGCAATGAACAGTTTAACGGTGTTGGATTATATCGGTATGGAAGCCAGCAAGTCGTGTCTGGCGAAAAAGTATTGAATCTTTTTCAAGAAGGGAACGCCCATTTGGTTCAAACCGGCATGTACCATCCCGGTGGGCGGTTCGTACTGGCGCCTATTGGAAGCAACTTGGCGTACGCGCAAGACTTAGCCGATGATAATTCTTATGCAGCTGTTGTGCATACTGGAAATACAAATGATAGTAACTGGGGTCGATTCGAAGTTGCTCCCGGGGCAGGGGTACCTTCCTTAATGGATAAACCAGTTAATGTACGAATGAATGCTATGGATAAAATTTGGTCACAAAATGGCCGATATCCTTTTAGAGATACTGGAGGAGACAACATGTACGGCTTGCATACGCTTGGTGATCCTTCAAAAAGCCCGTTTAATTATGTCGGGACGACTTCAGGTTCAGAATCCGGTGATGGTGATATAGAAACCATAAGCCGCGATTATATTATGTTATTTAACAGCAAAGACACTGGAAATAAATTCTTTGATTATGCAGAAATTGCCGCGGCAGTCGCTGATGGGTATCTGCGTCGTGATAACATTTCTCTTGCTTTTGATGCCCGCACAGGAAAACAGCTCAAATACGAAGACCTACTGGCCCAATTAGGAAGAATCTCATGGGATGAGCATCACACCATCAATGGAAGACCATATGACCACACCAACGAATTAGTCGTTAAGCGAGACTACCGCATTGATAATGGGGCTATAGAAACGGGTTATAGTAGTTACCAACCTGGTCAGCCAAATTATCGCGCTTCAAATAATACTGCTCGAAGAGCGAACTGGGAACAACTTAATACCTACCAGAGCGCAGTTCCTTATGCTAACGCCATGAACCAATTTCGCCCAACTAACCATCAACATGCCCTTCGTTCACAAGCGCCTGCCATTATGGCATTGGCGTTGACGGCAAATTACTACTTAAGAGATTACATCATCGCTAGAGCTGAAACCGCTAAATCGTCAACTATTAACACGATGTTTGATGCGCAGGGTACTCATCTTTTTGCTTACGGCCAAGATGTCAGGTCCAGTTTACTGGAGGCATTGTCAAGTCCCCATCAGATGTCTAGTGGAGACCGTACACGTGAAGCTTTGATCTGGCTTACATATAAATACTTCTTGCAAGGAAATACTGCGGTCCTTCCGGCAGATAGAAAAGAAATCATCGATGTTTTAAAGGATACCATTGCTTTAGGGCTAGACCCAGATACCGGATACATTGGAGGAAGATATAACACTAGCATGTGCAGATATGAGGAACCTCCGGGAAGTCGTCAATATATCAACAGATCGTGTTTCATGGGTCCTGAAACAGCCTTGGCACAACGATTATTGGGGCCGAACGCTACCCGCTGGGATATAGAGATAAGCGGCCATATTCAGCCTTACCAGCAATTATTGTTTGGGACTGTGCTGCTTCACTTTATAAGATCTCTCGAAGGGAATGAAAACCCGGGAATCAGAGAGGCTCTTACAGTTTTCAAATTAAACCTGAAAGAGTCTATTACTAAAGGTGTCAATTACAACAATAGTACTGTGCAAGCAGTTGTAGATCATGGGATCGTTTATCCAGCGTATATCTACCTCTTCCCTATTGAAGTTAAATACGCCGATGGCAGAAAAGAAAGGCTTTCCAAGGAAATCTTTACAGACCCAAGGTATTACATCACACAGCCGTCCTTTGCAACCTTTGCAAGTTATGTGAGGTTTCTCGCTTCCTATGGTGTTTGGAATGAGAATGTCCGAAATCAACTGAATTCGACATTCTCAGTTTATAACCAGATCGTCAATTACATGCCGCCGATAACTGACTCAAACATGGCGCTGAATCTGGGCGAGGCTCCTCGCCTCTGGGCAAAGCAATATTTAGAAGCCCACGGGGGCCCTGGCGGGCCGCAGTCAAACTCGTCAGGTAACGGCGGTAATTTTCAAGAAGGCTTCTTGAACCCCGTTCAATTTAAAAACAGGGTCGCCTATTGAGGAAGATGTCAAAAGAAGACAAGGTTTCCCTTATGATGATTCCTCGATAAAATTATTTAAGGACATTAGTCCAGTCCAATTTTGTATCTTTAGACACGCTGGCTTTACGGTTACCAGCCGTCAGTCACCTATCGGCAGCATCCCGACAAAGGATCTGCATGATAATATTGGAGCAACATCCCTCTAATCAACTCCGTAGAAACGATTCTAAAAGAATCCTTCAGACCCCTAAGAGCGCGGATGCTGCTCCCGACTGGATTTGTGATCCTTGACCGTTTGAATCAAAATACGTTCTTCGTTCTTTTTAAACATGGTAAATAATCTTTAAAAAGTCTCTAGCTAACACAATGGTGCCGACATTATGGCCTTCAAAAAATCGGCAGAAAAACCGGAAAAATCGGTGTCAGAACTGCCGATCTCATTACAGCAAAAAGAATTACGAATTAATTCCGAGGTCTGATACCATTTTTTATATCCAACCCCACATCCATTGTAACAATTCCATAAGTTCTCCTTTCAGTAAAAAAGAAGCAGACGTTGTCCGCAATTCCTTGCTGGTTAGTGGCTTGTAAAAATCGGTGTCAGAACTGCCTTCATTTTAATCCAGTAAAAGTGCACCAGCGCACTTGAGCACTAGAACACATGCAACGTCTTGTGTCCGGTGCACCAGTGCCCTAGTGCTCAATATCAAATCATTCCGCGATCTGACACCATTTTTAGTCTTTCTGGATCTGCGTGGAGACTCTGCGGAAATGGCTGACGCCCCATATGAAAACCGCCAAGCCGGCGGCCATGAACAGCCAGCCCAAGGAAACAAGGACCGGGGTGTCAGGGAAAAATTTTATCGCGGCCATGCCGAAGACCAGCAGGGCCAGCGCGGTGCGGATGTATGCGAGCAGTGTCCGTTCATTGGCCAGCATGGTCCTTAACCTGTCTGATGCGCTCATGGATGCTCCTCTGTTTGCGGGGTGATAACGAAATTTAGGCCTTTATCCAAAAAATCAATCTTTACTTAAAAATAGTGACAAAAAGCTGGCTCCGAAGGCAAATACCGCCATCAATAGGAACAGCGTATTAAATCCCAAATACATCGCCAGAAAACCTCCGCCGATAGCGGCTAAGCCTTCAAAGACGGAACGGTAACCGTAAAAATCGGAATAGATCCCTCTCTCTTTTCCTTTTGTCAAGGCGTTGGCAATGACAGCGCTCCAGGACGGGTTAATAATGACCTCGGCAAAGGCCAAAAGCGCCTGGATAGCGATCACATGGATAATACTGAACGCAAACAGGTACAGGACATACCCGACAAAGAACAGGAAATACCCCGCAGAGATCATTAATTTCCGGCTGAATTTACTCTCTTTCAATTTTCTAAAAAGAAAATAAAAAACGCCTTTCAGGATTGCATAACAACCGATGGTCGCCCCGGCATCGAACAATGTTCCGCCGATATTCTTGATAAAGATGGCATACAGCGGCGCAAGCAAATTTATCCCGCCGTGAATGAGGATCGAGCAGGCCAAAAGGATCTTAATATTTTTATGCATGAAATTTTTAAAATGATACCGGGAACACCCCGTAGCGCTTCGCGTTACGGGGCAGGCGTCCCAAATTCAAATTTCCTAAGTATGCGGTATGTTAACCCGGCGCAAATTTTATGTCAATAGGAATGGACTGCCGGCCTCATAACAAAACAGCAAAGCAACAAAGCACAAAGCCACAAAGCAGCAAAGAAGCAGACGTCTGCAACTCCTTATTGGCTAATGGCTTGTGGACTAATTCCTTCTCACGTATAATTTCTTACTATTTCCCCACCTGATGATCTGTGTGTCCCGTGTCAAAGTCTTTTGCGTTGAGATATTGCTCAGGGTTCTTTTTAAAAGCCTTTAAGCAATCCATACTGCAAAATGAATACTTTTTACCTTCGTATTTATAAGAAACGGAAAGGCCTTCTGTTTCCTCCTCCGGCCCGCAGACAAGACAATACTTGGCAGTAGTTTCTGTGCTCTCTTCAGCTAAAGCATATCCGAGGTTCAACAATAAAAAGGCCAACCCTAATGCGATGATCTTTAATTTCATGTGCTTTCTCCTATTTATTAGATGGTTAATTTTATCCCGCTTATATATCCTGAGCAGCGGGATATACCTCATCCTTCTTATGAGAAATCCGATAAAGGACCGGCAATACGATCAAGGTCAAGATCGTGGACGATAAGATCCCTCCGATGACAACCGTTGCTAAAGGCCTTTGCACTTCCGCCCCCCGACCGGTAGCCAAGGCCATGGGAACAAAGCCTAACGAGGCCACCAGCGCCGTCATTAAAACAGGCCGTAAACGAGTCAGC
>MHFY01000012.1:10646-13370 GCA_001805375.1 Omnitrophica WOR_2 bacterium GWA2_47_8
TCCAAACATCATAAACAAAAGAATAAATATCAAAAGAAGAACAACCGGCACAACAATGCTCAACCGTTTGGCTGCCGAAATCATCTGTTCAAATTGCCCGCCCCAATCCGTCCAGTAACCGGCGGGAACCTTTACTTTTTCTTTAATAGTCCTTTCTGCCTCCGCAACAAATGATCCGATATCCCTGCCTCTGACATTGGCCGTCACAACAACCCGCCTTTTTCCGTTCTCCCGGCTGATCTGGTTAGGCCCGGCTATAATATTAAAACTCGCGACAGAGCCAAGCGATAAATAATTCATCTTGGGCACAAAAGCATTCATGTCGCCCGCCACTTTAAGATGTGCGTCATTTCCCGGGAGAGGGATAGGGATCCTTTTAATAGCTTCCATGTCACTTCGAATCTCTTCCGGTAAACGGACAACCAATTCAAACCGCTTATCACCTTCAAAAACTTGTCCGGCACTCTTCCCGCCCAGGGCAATTTCAATGGCTTCCTGTACGCCTCCCATATTTAGCCCGTAACGCGATAAAAGCTGCCGGTTGATTTGAATCGTCAGCATGGGCAGCCCGGTGATCTGTTCAACTTTGACATCGGATGCGCCCTTAACACCATTTAAAACTTTGCCGATCTCTTGAGAGGTTATTAAAAGTTGGTCCATATCATCGCCAAACACCTTTACGGCGACATCACTGCGGACTCCGGCAATTAATTCATTAAAACGCATCTGGATCGGCTGCATAAACTCATAGGCATTGCCGGGGACCTGTTTCAGTTCTTTCTCCATTGACTTAACCAATTCTGCTTTTGTTTTCTTGGGGGCCGGCCATTCAGACCGGGGTTTCAGCATGATGAATGTATCCGCAACGCTGGGAGGCATCGGGTCGTTGGCGATTTCCGCCGTCCCGATCCTGGCGAAGACAGTTTTCACTTCCGGAAATTCCAGTATCTTTTTTTCAACACTCTGCTGCATTTTAACCGCTTGGGAAATGCTTATACTGGGAAGACGTAACGCCTGCACCGCAATATCCCCCTCATCGAGGCTGGGAACAAATTCCCGGCCCATGCGTATAGTTAAGATTCCGGTGAGCAAAACCAGCAACACCGCCGGAATAATAACAAGTTTGGGGTTTCGCAAAGACCAATTTAACGCCGGGCCGTATATCTTCTTAAAAAGTTTAATTATTGGTAATTCCTTTTCTGAAACATCTTTGGATAGGAATACCGCCACTGCGGCGGGAATAAAAGTGATGGAAAAGATCATAGCCCCGATCAATGCCATGACCACGGTGAGCGCCATCGGGATAAACATCTTTCCTTCGACCCCGGTCAATGTCAGGACCGGCAAATAGACGACCATAATAATTAACTGGCCGAAAAGGATCGCTGTTTGGACTTCTTTTGACGACTGAAAAACAAGCTCGAAACGCTCGGATTCTGTTAATTTCCTATGCAGCTTATGCTGCTCCTCCGCCATCCGTCGGATGCAATTCTCGACAATAACAACCGCGCCATCAATAATGATCCCGAAATCCAAAGCGCCCAAACTCATTAAATTCGCACTCATGTGATTGCTCACCATTCCGGTTATCGTAACCAGCATGGATAAAGGGATCACCATCGCCGTGATAAGAGCCGCCCGGATATTCCCTAAGAAGAGAAATAAAATCATGATAACGAGAAGCGCGCCCAGAACTAAATTTTCCTCAACGGTCTTAATGGTGGCATGGACTAAATTCGTCCGGTTATAAACGACATTCGCCGAGACCCCTTCCGGCAGGGTGCCTTGAACTTGCTTCATCTTTTGTGCAACATTCTCGGAGACCGTACGGCTATTTTCGCCCATCAGCATAAATACAGTTCCGACCACAGATTCTTTGCCGTTTGCCGTTGCGGCGCCCGAACGCAATTCCTGCCCTTCAATGACGTCGGCGACATCCTTTACAAAAACAGGGACGCCTTCATGATGTCCGACAATGATCTGGCGAATTTCATTTAGATCGGCCACCTGCCCCGGAGAACGGATCAAATATTGTTCACCCGCGTGCTCGATATAGCCGGCACCGACATTGGCATTA
Organism: Omnitrophica WOR_2 bacterium GWA2_47_8; assembly: GCA_001805375.1. Classification (GTDB taxonomy): domain Bacteria; phylum Omnitrophota; class Gorgyraeia; order Zapsychrales; family GWA2-47-8; genus GWA2-47-8. The sequence goes on from MHFY01000012.1 coordinate 12,724, forward strand.
TTTTTCTCTAAAGCTGCGATGATATCCTGGAATGTCAAACTATAAGCAATTAAACGTTCCGGGTAAGGGGTCACATGAAATTGCCGTTCATGACCGCCGATAGAGTTGACTTCCGTAACACCGGGCACATTTCTCAGTTGCGGCTTAATGACCCAATCCTGAATGGTTCGCAAGTCTGCCAAGGAATAACTTTGCCCATCGGATTTTTTAGCCCCTTCTTTGGCCTCGACCGTCCACATAAAGATCTCTCCTAAACCCGTGGCGATCGGGCCCATCATCGGCTCGACCCCCGGAGGAAGATTGCCTTTGGCTTCCTGAATTCGTTCACTGACTAATTGCCTGGCAAAATAAATATTTGCTCTATCCTTAAAAATAACTGTGACTTGAGACAGCCCATAGCGGGATAATGAACGTGTTTCTTCCAGGTTAGGCAAACCGGACATGACCGTCTCAATGGGGAAAGTAACGCGCTGCTCCACTTCAAAAGGTGAAAAACCTACGGCTCGGGTATTGATCTGCACCTGAACATTAGTGATATCAGGGACCGCATCGATCGGTAAGCGGTGAAAATTGTAAACTCCAACTAACCCAACGCCCGCCACCGCCAGTAAAATAAACCATCTCTGCTGGATAGAAAATTTGAGAAT
>MHFY01000013.1:0-1180 GCA_001805375.1 Omnitrophica WOR_2 bacterium GWA2_47_8
CCGCAGGCATAGACCAACTTCTCCAAACGAAGGTAGTGGTCCTTAGCGACAGATGGATAATAGATCCCCGTGATCAAAAAGTCATCAAAGTAACCGAATTTTCTTTTCAGGAACCTGCAGAAAGGTTCCTTGTTTTGGGCACTAAAAACATTTGTTAAGACATTGCGGTGGATATTATCAAAGCAGATCGTGCGCGTGGCCAGAATATCATGGGGATCGATCATTTGAGGGACATTGTCTTTGATGCCGTACACAGCCGCGTGTCCGGAACCAGCATCCACATGAAAGAACATGATCCATCCGGCGGGCGGAAAAAGGAATTTGGTCTTAGGCAATTTCAGATCAAAGATCGGCTCTAGAAAGAATTCGCGGGTGGATTCGTAATGGAACAATACGGTCCAGAAGATAACGAAAAGAGAGATGATTAGATTACGGATTTTCATTTTATCGTGAAGCGTGAAACCTGCCTACCGGCAGGCAGGCGTGAAGCGTATTTCGTGATTTTTCGAGAGACGAGCGACGCTTCACGAACGACGATTTATTCCACGTCTTTTTCCGAGAAAACCTGAGCGCTGAAGATCTCTATTACGGTCCTGGGATCTTTCCAGGCATCCGGCGGCAGGCCCGCCTTTTGCGCGCACAGCTGCGAAAGGAATTCTTCCTTGCTCCACCCTGTTTCCGTGGCGACCTGCGGCAGAAAGATGCCGTGGTGCAGCGGGCCCTGGTGGACAATAACGCCGTGCACCCCCATTTGGATCTCATCGATACTTTTTATCCGCTCGGGTTTCGATAGAACAGAGATCTCAACTTCAATATCGCTCAGCTCTTCCTTGGTCAAAGGTTTAAAACGCGGATCCTGCGTGGCTGCCGCGATGGCCATATCCCGGACGGTCTGATAAAGCGGCTTATCAGTAACGATATTTCCGATGCAGCCGCGCAGGGCTTTATTCTTGTGAATGGTGACAAAGGCCCCTTCGTGTTCCAAAAGCCTGGGGTCTTTCTCCGAAACCCCCAAGATCTGTCCGCCCACCACATACTGAACGATCGTCCGCTCGGCGATATCTATCAGCCCCCTCTTTTGTTTCTGGGTCAAAGGCGCAACGCCTTTTTGTTCTTCCTGATTTTCCTCCGGCGGCTTTCCCCCTTTGGAAAAAGTGATCGACGTGTATCCGACCACCCG
>MHFY01000013.1:1191-4307 GCA_001805375.1 Omnitrophica WOR_2 bacterium GWA2_47_8
CCGTGACATCCCCGGAATTGGCGTAGCGGAGCACATTGATATCGGTCAATCCCATTTTCTGGGCGTACAAGAGCGCGGTGGTGACGGGGACAAATCCGCACATCTCCAGCTTCCGCACAGTGCACAGATCCCAAAAACGCCGGGCATCAAGTTTTTTGATCGTTTCGATGGTCGCGTGGTCCATTTTTCTGGCGGTCGTATCATCGTGGTAGTGGGACATGTCGGTGCTGATCACGATGAGGACGTCCTCCCGGCCTTTCAAAACATTGGCCAGCGTGTCGGCCAAAGACTCTGTGACCTCAAAACTCGGCTGTCCCATCAAGATCGGGACAATTTTAAAATCCTCAAAGACTTCCTGCAGAAAAGGAAGCTGCACTTCCAGAGAATGTTCCCGCTCGAACACTGACTTATCAAAATAAAATTCCTTATGTTCGGAGATTATTTTCTTTGCCAGCTCCTCATCGACCGCGACAGAGCCCAACGGTGTTTTAAAAGCGCCCGCTTCCCAGATGGACACGCCGTCAAAAGGGAAAAAATGGCTGGGCGCGATAATGATGATCGTGCTGTATCTATTCTGGCTGACCGTTTTATAGCCGTAGGCGGCCACCGGGCCCGAATAAACATACCCGGCGTGGGGAACGATGACCATATCTATTTTTTTTGAACTGGGCGCGGCGGCGGCCGCTTTTAAGAACACGTCCACTTCTTTGCTTAATTGGGCGGGGTTAGCGGAATAAAAGGAACCGCTGACGTTGGGTTCTTTAATATTAGGATCGGCGAAAGAATAGGCGCTCATAGCCAATAAAATGGAGATTATAAGGAAAGGTTTCATTCACAAAAACCCTCAGGATCATTTCTTGGGGGTGAAATATTGATCCAGGCTCAATTGCGCGGTCTTGGACTCTTTGAACAATAAATAAATGACCGTTAAGAACATCGTCGTATCAAAACCGATCACGGCCTGTAAAGGCAAAGACAGGAATTCTCCAAAACACCCGCATTCTTTGATCGGCAGGTTACGGATGATCGCCTGCCCCACGATCGCTATAAAACTGGCGATGAAAAGAAGCAGTGCTCTTAGCACCCAGGGAAGATACAGCCCTAAAACCAAAAAAAGCCCTAAAAACATTTCGACCCAGGGAACAACGTGCGCGCTGATCTCAGCTAAGAAAGGCGGGAACACTTCATAACTTTGCACGACATAAAGGAAGTTCTGGTAAGGTTCGATCAGCTTGCTTGCCCCCGAGAAAAGGAACAACCCGCCGACCAAAATACGTGTAATGACGAAAGGATTCATGGCTACTAAAGATTATATACCTGTCTGGGCAGGCAGGGATTATTTAATTTGCGGCTCTAACAATGCCTGTAACTCCGAAGCCAACGATACTGTTCCAACGACCATTTTACCATTCACAAAGTAGGTGGGAGTTGACTTGACACCTAAGCGGGCGCCTTCGTTTTTGTCCTTTAAAATGATCTCATCGATCTTCTTATCCTGAAGGCAGCTGTTAAGCTTTGCTGTATCCATCTGGACCGCTTGAGCGATACTTAAAAAAATAGGCGAAGCATCCTCCAACACGCTCCACTCTGCCTGCTTGGCAACCAGGCTTTCCAAAAACGGCCAGAACTTTTCCTGCCGGGCCGCGCATTCTCCGTAACGGGCCGAGATAAAGGCGTGGCGATGCATCCCTAAAGGGAAATATTTGACCTGCAGATATATTTTGTCCGGATAAAGTTTGGCTTTTTCGCTAAGCTGTTCAACACCCCTCGCGCAGGCCGGGCACTGAAAATCTATGTATTCCACGATCTTGACCGGAGCGAACGCATTGCCATGTGTTTTAGCAAGATGTGTTCTTGTGGGGCCTGTCCTGAAGGAATCGATACCGAATTTTATGCCCACAACAACAATGACGGTAACCAGGATGATGAGTAACGTGCTCGTTTTCTTGGAGATATTTGCGGCCTTTACGGTTTTTGCGGTTTTTGCCATAAGATAATATTTAATATTAAAGCTGCGGCCCGGCTTTTGCTAAAATTTTTCCCGCTTCTGTGTTGCTGAATTTCTTAAAATTATCGATGAACATTTGGGCCAGCTTTTTAGCGGCCTGGTCGTATTCCTCTTTATTCTGCCAGGTATTACGGGGATTGAGCGTTCCCGCGGCCACGCCGGGCAATGCCTTGGGGAATTTTAAATTAAAGATCGGCAATGTTTCGAATTCCGCGTTATCAAAAGCACCGCTGAAGATCGCGTCGATGGAGCGCCTGTTCTCAATGAGCGGCATGCGCTCACCGACACCGTATCTTCCCTTATACCATCCGGTATTGATGAGAAAGGCCTGTGCCTTATGCTCGTCCATCTTTTTCCCTAAGATATCGGCGTATTTCACCGGATGGACCAGCAGGAAGGCCTGCCCGAAACAGGAAGAAAATGCCGCTTTCGGCTCGGTCACACCCATTTCCGTGCCGGCGATCTTGGCGGTGTAGCCGCTTAAATAATGGTACATGGCCTGCTCTTTGCTCAATTTAGAGACGTGCGGCAGGATGCCGTACGCGTCGCAGGTCAAAAAGATGATATATTTCGGGTGCCCGCCTTTAGAAACAGGCTTAACGACATTCTTGATATGATACAACGGATAGGAAACACGGGTGTTTTCGGTCTTCGTTTTCGTCAAAAAATTAACGTTGCCCTTTGCATCGATATCCACGTTCTCTAAAAGCGCGTCGCGTTTGACCGCGGCATAAATTTCCGGCTCGCGTTCAGGTGTGAGATTAATGCACTTGGCATAACAGCCGCCTTCAAAATTAAAAATACCTTCATTGTCCCAACCGTGCTCATCATCACCGATCAGCGCGCGTTTAGGGTCCGTGGAAAGGGTCGTCTTTCCTGTCCCGGAAAGGCCGAAAAACAAAGCCGTGTCCCCTTTTTGCCCCATGTTGGCCGAGCAATGAAAAGCCCCGATCCCTTTAAGCGGCAGGAAATAATTCATGATCGAAAAGATACCTTTTTTGATCTCACCGCCGTACCAGGTCCCGCCGATGCAGGTCATCCGCTCCGCGATATGAAAAGCCCCGAACACCTCGGAACGCATATTGTACTTTACGAAATCTGTACAGCT
>MHFY01000013.1:4342-5729 GCA_001805375.1 Omnitrophica WOR_2 bacterium GWA2_47_8
TAAAATTTTTCAATTCTTCATCGGTGGGGCGGATGAACATATTCTTAAAGAAATGCGCCATCCAGGCCACTTCCGTGATCAGGCGCACGCTTAAGCGGGTTTCCTTATTGGCCCCGCAAAAGCCGTCCATGACATACAATTTTTTATTGCTTAATTGATCGACCGATAGTTTTTTAAGATGCAGCCAGGCTTCCTGGGAAAGGGGCTTGTTATCCGAACCCGCGCACGGGTCATTACTCCACCAGACATTGTCTTTGGAAGTTTTTTCTTCGACGATATATTTATCTTTAGGTGAGCGCCCGGTGAATTTTCCGGTATCGACCGCGATAGCGCCGGTCGTGGTCAAAAACCCTCTTTCATAGCCCTGCAGGCTGGGGTCGGTCTCATGCTTGAATAACTCTTCATAAGATAAATTATGATAGAGTTCTTTTTTGGCTATGATGCCTATTTTTTTCAGCTCTTGTTCCAGGCTTAGATCTTGCTGTAGCATGTCGTATTCTTTCCTTAGTAACCCTTGAAAAATTAACCCCAGGTATTCACAAAACCTGGGGCATTTTACTAAGAATTAAAATATAATGCAATCCCTATTTTCCTTAGTGGAATTCTAGATTAAATAGGGATTAGTGCCGATTTCCTCTGGATATAATTGAGGAAAATCGGCCAATCCCTATTTTCCTTAAAGGAAAATCAGGCCAATGCCTATTTTACTCTGTCTTATCTTTTAATTCCGTGCCGTCTTTGGGGCAATAAACAACATCTGAACTGTAAGTCGCTCCGCAGACAGGGCAGAACTTCTTTTGCGCCTTCTCCGCAACAACCGCACCCGTGATCCCGCCGACCGCGGCACCGATAGCGGCGCCTGTGCCTCCGCTACCTGACTGGCTCCCGATAATACCGCCTAAAGCGCCGCCGGCGACTGCCCCGACGCCCGCTCCCTTTTGCACCGGCGTACAACCTGCCAGCAGAAATAACATTGCCCCATACACAACTGTTCTCTTCATGGTGTTCTCCATTTTATTGATCTAAATTTTACTCGCCTTGACAAAGGCATCGGGATAAACACTTCTTACGTTCTGCAAATAGGTGTCCGCCTCAGACTTGGTCTGAAATTTGCCGATATAAAGCCGATACCAAATTCCCTTATCCCCCAGGTCATGCGTCATAATAAAAGCGGAATCAAAACCGCTGGACTTTGCCTTTGCGAGCGACTTTTCGAGAGCAGGTTGGTCTTTGGAAGAAAGGATCTGAATGGTATAAAAAGCCGCGCCCGGCGTTGAAACAGCCGTATTGACAGCCGGGGTGGATACCTCGGCCTTTTTAGGAGCCGATCTTGTGATCGTAATTTTATCCCCTTCTTGAGATGAAGGCATCTGAGTGATCGTCTCCA
>MHFY01000013.1:5744-9670 GCA_001805375.1 Omnitrophica WOR_2 bacterium GWA2_47_8
GTAGTCGGGTTGTCCTGAACTTCTTCTTCAGGAAAGATCTCGGTGAGCGCCAGGTCCTCGGATTGCTCCCCCTGATAATTAAAAGCAAAAAAAGTGATCACGATCGCGGCGACCACGATCGTCCAGATCGCCCATTGATTTTTCGCACCTTCTGCCATAAGGCCTCCTAATTTTGATTACACAGATTTTAGAAAGATTACATAGATAATCCGCGTAATCATATGTTTTTTTTCATTTGTAGTTTAATTCAAAAAGACCTTGTTTGTCAAACCAAAACTCTTAAAACCTCCGGCACCGCTTGAGAAATTTACCCCGTTAGAGAACTTCGTTCTTTAACGGGGTTTACCGGGGCAATGCCTTTTCCAGCTTTTCCAGGCGCGCGGAGATCTGTTTCAGGAACTCAATAATGATCGCGTGCGTGTACTGGGCGTCGATCCCTACCGCGGAGTTGGCCATTGAAATGAGGTCCACCGTCTCTTTATACTCGTCTTTTGTTTTCTTTAAAGGGCTTTGAAAATCCATACAACCTCCTTCATACGAGCACATGGTTTAGGAAAGGTTAGCCTTCCTAAACCATAAGTGCGAGTTGAACCCAGCACTAATTTTGTTAATTAAAATTAGTGCTGGATAAATTCCGACGTACAACTTACATCGCTTTGCTCTGTAAGTTGTGTCGTCATTTATTTCTCATACCACCCAAAGCCGGAACCAAACATACCCGCTAACTGGCCGAGCTTTCCGCTTTTGGGGTCCAGGATCAACACACCTAACTTTTTGTGGGCCAAGATCGCGTAACGGCCGCCGGGAAGCCACTTGAGCTGCTTAATGGCCAAGACACCCCCTTCAAATTGATGATAACGGATATCGCCTTCCAAGGCCTCGCGCTCCACGTGAAATAATCTTTTTCGGAACCACTGGTTATTGACGTAATACAGATAATCCTCATCATCCAAACCCACCTCCCGGCCGCTTGGCGATCTCCAGCGCAAGACAACAGACTCATCCGCCCCGAAGGAATACCGGTGAGCGTCCTTAAAAAGTTTGATCTTTTTGGCCTCCAGCCGGTCCTCGGAGGCAAGCGCCTTTTGGGACGGATAGTCGTCGATCAATTCCGTGGTCAGCGTAGCGCTGTCGATCTTATAGATCTGATGGACAAAAAGATAGCCATGCGCTTTCGGAAGCATGGTCTCTGTTTCAACGAGATACAAATTTTGACCGGCCGTGTCCCAATACGGCGAGGTCAACTTGCGGGTGGGGCTTTTGATGGGTGTTTTCGTTTTATCCTTCAAGTACCATAAATAATAATTCGTGTTGGAAGAGATCTTGGACCAATGCGCGACCGAATAGAAGAACTTTTGGCTGTCCGGCGACCAGAGGACATTGGAGATCAAACTGCTGACATCTTCCGCCGCCTCCGCCATAGAATCAACGGTTTCAGAATGATCGTCCCTTCGGTCCAGCAGGACCAGTTTCTTAAACGTGACGATGAGGATATACCTGCCGTCCGGAGAAAAATGATACTCCCGGACACGTTCCGTCCCCTCGTAAATGTATTTTTTGTTGTCCCCGTTGACTTGGGTCGCGACCAGGTCATTGCCGGCCATATAATACACCGTCAGGTCATCTTTGACCCAATGGGTATTGGAAAGGACCTTCTCCTCCATCGTGAACGGAACCGAATGCTTGTAATTGAACCAGTACACATATCCGGAAACCAAAAGGACGCATATCTCCAGGCCTGCCAGGAAAAGAAAAAAGATATCGCTGGTGAAATCCCCGACCTTGCGGACCGTCAACTGCCTTAAACGCGCGAAGGCGAACGTCACGCCTAACGCGATGACCCACAGGGCGTTTAAGACGAGGATCGTTTCGAAATTATTATTCAGAAAATTGAGGAGTTCATTCATCATATATTAATCCTGTACCACAGCGGCGGTACTGGATTCGTTCATAAGCGGTTACTTTATCGATCCCGGAAAATTATCAAAACCCCGGTCATGGGCGGCCTCACGCTGGCGCTGCATCTGCTCTTTCGACTCGCGATGGATTCTGTCCTCCGCTTCCTCTAAATGTTTCCATCCGGTGTCGTCTAGGTCTATATCTTTCCTGGAAGAATTTTGGGATACGTCCGCCTTAACCGGTTTTAATGTATCGCTGATATTCGCGGCAAGCTTCTCCTGCGTTTGCACGTGCCCGCTATAATTCTGGCTGACTTTCGCCTCGTTATCCTTCAATTGCTCTAGAATTTTCTGGTCATCCTGAGTGACCGCTGAATAAGTATTTTGAAAACGATTGATCCCTCTGTAGTTTTCCAAAGACCTAAGCGTTTGGCGCATTTTAAAATGCGCCGTGTCATAGCTGGATAAAAGCCTCTCCTGATTAAGCCGCAGGCTGGTTAAGAGATCATCCTCTTTTTGTAGTGTTTCGCCGATCCGCCGCTGGAATTCTTTGGCCTCAACCGTTCCTAATTTTTCCGGCTGGCTTAGGTAAGTATTTAAATCATCGGCCAAAAGCCTGTCTAGTGCCTTTAAACTCCGTTCAATGGCCTCGCCGTTAGTATCCAGAAGGTCATACTCTTTGGTAAGCATTTGATTTAATTCCTTAAGCCGGTTGATTTCTTCCTTATCCTCGGGAAAATTACTCTGCAGGGATTCGGCGATCTTTTGATTATCTTCCTTTAAAGCAGCGAGGATCTCTTTGCGTTTATTTAAGAGAAGCTTTCTTTCTTCCTCGACTTTTTTAGCTTCCTCGCTAAAAGCTTTTAAGTCTTCCCGGGATTGCAGTAAAAGAAGATTCTCTTTATCTGTCTGATGGAATAACCCCGCAAACACACGGCTGATCCAGTCCATGAAAGGATTACCCTCAGCAAAGGCAGGGGAAGTGATGGCGGTTTGAAAAATAAGAGAAAGCAGAAGCAGAATTATAGATTTGCGCATAATTGGATAGTGTCAAGTTTCAAGTGTCAGGTTCAAGCAAACCAGCCAAACGTGACACTTAAAACATGACACATGAAACCTGACACTTGACACATTGTATATCGATTAGATTTAGGAGACAAGGATTTTAACGCTATAGCACCCCCTCCAAGCCCTTTTCATCAATGATGTGCAGAAGTTTTAAAGCCGGGCCCGAAGGTTTTTTAGCGCCCTGTTCCCACTTCTGGACAGTTGAGACGCTGGTATTGATAAAATGCGCAAGGGCTACCTGGCTAAGTTTCAACTTCCGGCGCAGGCGGGTGATCGAATGCGGAGGAAAAGGTTTCACCTCCGGCAAGCACAGGGCCCTAACCTCTTTAAGCGTGATCTGATCGACCGCACCAGCCTCAAAAAAACTCTGATATGTCTCTAATATCATCTCTCTAATATCTTTTCTCATTTTTCACCCTCCGTTTCTGTAATTTTGATCAATGCACCTAACTGAATATACTTATCTAAATCTGCAGAATGAAATCCAAGAAGATCTTTGACTAACCGATCAAGTACCTTCTTATCACTTTCATACAAATCTTCCTGAACATTTTTAGCAAATCCAAAGCAAAAAACGAGCTTTTCTTCCTGCTGATAAAACAATATCGTCCGCGCCCCGCCGCTTTTGCCCCTACCCGGCAACGCGATCCGTTTTTTAAATAAATGATTCCCTAAATTGGCCTCGAACAAGCCGCTTTTAAATTCACGGATCGCCTCGCGTAACGAGCTGTCCGGCACTCCCTCTTTCCGCGCCCAGCGTGCAAAGTACCTAGTCTTGAGATAAAGCATACACCCCTCCTCTAGCACTAAGTACTACACGCTACAAATATAGCACTTAGTCCTATGGCTGTCAAATACTGTTGAATTGATTATCCTAGAGGGGAATTTTTATGGAATTACGGGAAGGAAGTTTCTTCAAATATAGTCTATATTTTTTTAAATTACCAACTTATTTTTTGC
>MHFY01000013.1:9681-19291 GCA_001805375.1 Omnitrophica WOR_2 bacterium GWA2_47_8
TCCATGACAGGATAGGCCAGAAAATTGATCGGGCCGGATGACGGGCCGGGATTTATCCGCAAGTCGCGGCCGCGGCTGAATTCCAGGCGATTGGCCGGATGATGCCCAAAATAGTACATGCTCAACGCGGTGAATTTATTGGCCTCACTGATATCGACCGGCCACCATTTCCCGTCCGCGAAAAACTCAGCCCAGCAATGATAGCCGTCCACCCCGCCCTCATCGCGCTCGGAGGGAATCGAAGCGCCGATGGCAAAACGCGCCGGGATGCCCGCGGCACGGGCCAAAGCGATAAAATATGTATGAAAATCCGTGCAATTCCCCGAAAGGGCGGAACGGGCGTGCGCCAGGTCCCCCTGACCCCACCCGATACCGCAACGCTTATAATCCATCGAATCGATAACATGGTCATAAATGGCCCTGGCGCGCATGAGCGTCCCTTCTTTGCCGTCGACGATCTGCTGCGCCGCCTCGCGGATATATTTATCGATGTGCGCCTTGAGGTCCGGCTTAAGGTAACGCCGGGCGTCACGCGGGTCGCCCGCATAGGCGCTTTTTTCCTGGCGGACAACGTCATAAAGGATATCGATCTTTTTTTCACTGTGTTCCGGGCCAAAAGTAAAGAACAGTATTTTATTCCCATAGCTTGGATCGACGAGGGTCCTATGCCCCGCCGGCGCCGTGATGGAAGCGGCTTTGATCTGCTGAAACCCGTCTGATTGCGCGAGCGGAAGCCATACCTTGGCCTTTTTATCGATCCTGGGAAGATCGACCCGGTATCGGAACACAAACGTGTCATGCCCGTTGATGATGCCGAGCAAGGCGTCCGTGGCCTGATCAACCGGTACCTGTTTCCACGTCTTGTCCTCAGCCTGTTCCCAGAGGTACAACGGCCTTCCGTTGACTTTGTGCACGGTCGTTTCTGTCACCTTCATATCGCCCCGCGTTCCCTCCATAAAAAAATCGACATCATAGAATTCCCCTTCGGTGTCCACCATGTCCACACAGGCGAAATGGCGGGTCGGGCTGAGCGTTGCGAGGTATTCCATATGAACGCGCACAAGGTCGAGTTTCAATTCACGGCCCTCAAAGGAAAGATGGAAATAGCCGTTGCCGAGCTTAATTTGCTCGGCAATGTGCTTTTCGATGCCTTCCTGAACGTCAGCGGTAACGATCGGCGGCTCTTCTTGGGTAAACCCCGTTAGAGAACTTTGTTCTCTAACAGTTTGCGCTGACGGCGGCTGTATACCACCGTCGGCTTTCAATGGGACTGACCGCCGATTAAAATCAGCGGCTTTCTCTAACGGGGTAAAGACCACGCGACCTGAAGGTCCTGATGTTTCTTTCGCCTCGATGACCTGGCCTGCGGCCCATAAAAAACACACCATGGCCGCAAAAAACCTGCCCGCGTTTAATTTTTGCATAAGCGCAAGTCCTTTTCGCTGAACAGTGGCGTCTGTCCTGTTATTACCCGGGATGCTCCGCTTTCGGATGCTCAGAGCTGGGATGCTCAGAACCTGAAGCGGGATGCTCATTCTTCTTGGCCGCGACATGCGCCTCAGCCGCTTCCTTAACTTTAGCCGCGAGCTCTTCGCCCGTCGATCCCTGGGCTTTAGCATCATTTACGGCCTGCTTTACGATAGCCTCAACCTCTTCGGCTGTCGCGCCATTTTCAAAAAGAAATGCTATGGACGGGCTCACCAAAGGGACTTCCTCCGCGGTAATGACCCCGGAACTCTGCAATTCCCCCGCTGCCTTGTCCGCGGGCGTCATGGCCTCCGCGGCCGCGGAAGGTTGCTCCGCTTTCGGGTGTTCCGCTGTCGGATGCTCGGCGTAAGCGCAGACAGCGATCCCCGCGGCCAGCCACATGGTTAAAAACACTTTTTTCATAACAGCCTCCTTGATGTTGAGTGGATTAATAAAATAAAAAGCGGATTATGATCCGCCACGATTTGTGGCGGATACCACTTATTACTTATCACTATTCTGCCTGTCCCCTTTTGCTTCCTGTAGCGGGGGATGGTGGTCATGAGTTTTAATGAGGCCATGGTTTTACAGAACGAAGTGATGTAAACCATAAGGCCGAATTAATCCCAGGAGCGCTTTTTGCGACGTGGGATTTCCACAGCTGTGTGACATTACGACTTTTGAAGGATTATTTTTGAACGATCTAAAAGCTCTTGAGCTTTTTCCAATAGATCCCGCGCGCTTTCTTTAGAAAATTCATCTTCATAGTCTGCGTTCTCACGCAAAACCTTGGCATTTTGGACCGCCTCCAGAAGGCTTAAAGGGAGCAACCCCTCCGACACAAACAGCGCCCGCAGCGCGACGATCAGGCAATAATGGCTTTTTTCCCGGTAGCCTTTCGAATAAAGAAGAGCGCGTGCGCTATGGAACATCGCGTAATATCCCTGGATCGTTGCCCATTTATAATTTCCGCTTTCCAAGCTTTTTAAGGCTGTGTCCATGTCGTTTAGCGAAGTTTTCAATTCTTTTGAGACTAACTTCTTGGCTGAGCTGAACTCTTTGATCTTCCCCTTGGCCAGGCATTCCCTAAATTCCTTTTCGCTTAATCCTTTTGCCATAAAACAACGCCCTTTGCTATTTCTTCAAAAAGAACAGGTTCTTTTTTTTCGAATCCCATATATTCTTGCGGGGTTTTAAGAATGAGCTGGACCTTATCCCTGAAGCGCCCCTTGGAAAGGATCATTTTTTTTACCTTTTCCTTGTCCTCCGTGACCACAAAGAGGTCAATATCACTTTCCTGAGTATCTTCACCGGACGCACAACTCCCAAAAAGAACAGCCTTCTGCGAGAGATCCTTGACCTCGCCGACCAGCGGCTCAAGCGCGGCAACATTTTTAAGGATCTTAAATTGCTTGACCAAGGCGGATTTAGGGTCGACTTTATAAAATATCATCCGCCCCTTTTGTTCGGTTTCCAGGAGCCCTTCGCCCGCCATCTTCCGCAAGGCTTGGTTAGCTCCCCCCTTGCTTAAAAGCAGGCGCGAAGCGATCTCCGCGGCATAAAAGGATTGATGCGGATTTCTGCTCAAGAAATCCAGGATCTTCTGTTCGATCGTTGAAGAGAATGTGTCTTTTTTCATGGCACCGTGGACATAGATTCATAATTATGAACTTGAGTTCATTTATTTGAACCTTAAACAATAATACCCTATCAACCGGGATTTGTCAATAAATGAGCACATAAGTTATGGAGCACTAGCGAACATAACTTATCTGTGCGAATTTATCCCGCAAACCTGAGCGAAGCGAAGACTGCGGGATTACCACTTTGCGACCGCAGGATCTCCTTTGAATGAGCACTCAAGTTACGGAACGCAGTGCTCGTAACTTGACCGTGCGAATTCATCCTAGGGAGCGGTGTCTGCGACCGTAGGATTCCCACAGACGCGTGAGCGTCTCCCTTATAAATACGTGTCCCCGGAATCTGCGGAATCGTAACAGCCCCCTTGATGTTGAGTGGATTAATGGTGAGTTAAAGGGAGTTGACCCGTTTTTCCGTTTTTCCGTTTTTCCATTGAAAAGCGGATTCCGCCTGCATTGGCAACGTGAAGTGCTTTAAATATTTCCTCGTTCGAATATAGAGAATCGACGACAAATTCTGTAATCACCCTTGGCCCTTTGTTTCTTTGAGAGCTTCATCTATCTTCTCAAGAACCGCTTCATATTTTTGCTTTATGTCCTCATCTATAACAGCACTATATTCATCCGAGATTAACCAGCGAGCCTCTTCTAATGCCTTAAGAATTATCGGCTTATCCTTTCTCCCCATTGTAGATCCTCCTAATTATTACAAATATCCCGTATGAAGAGATAATCGTCAGGGAACGTTTGCAATCTGACGCCCTAACAGACGTTGTCTGCAACTCCTTTTAGTGAATGAACTTATGAACTAATTCTTTGCAAGTATTATTCCTCTAACCTCTCGAGCCCAAAGCGTTTATATACAACGTCTACCTTCATAGGGAGTTAAAGGGAGTTGACCCGTTTTTCCTTCAAGATGATCGAGTCGGACAATGACATTGATGTCGTCTCGATTGGGAAGGACAACGAATTTCCATTCATAAAGAAGCTCTTGAGAGGTAAAAGGTATTTCAAGATTCTTAACCGTTTTCAAATTGTTTATATTTGTTTTCGCGTACAATCTCGCCACAATATCAGTATTGATTTTCGTTTCAATTCGACAAGGAAAAAGCCAGTCTATCAGTATCTGACCACCAAACAAAATAGCGATAATAATTCCAACAATTTGGAGCACAAACCCGAGGAGACTGTGCTTACTAGGGATTGACCAAGATTGCCACTGCTTTCCTGTCGGCCATAATTTTAATAAACAATTCATATATACCACTAATAAAACGTTTCTAGTTATCCCATACTTCATCAACGTGTCCCGGCAAAAGTGATTAGCCCTTCCCGTTCTGCTGTAACTTCTTCAAACCCTAAGACTAATTCAGAAACGTTCTAATTATTTTTTCTCTTTTCTTTCTTTTTTCTTATTTAGGAATACCCCTGAAGAACAAAAAGCCCCTCAGTATTTTTTGCTAGTTCACTTTACATTACATTTAGTTAAAACCGGACCCCGTATTTTTACAGCATTACATACATTTTGTCGCGGAACTCGAGCGTGTCCCCGGAATCCGTGTATCTCATGGGGCTAATTATTAAGAGGCAGATAAAACTAATTGCCTCTCTTGATAAGATTTCTTAGAATTAGGTGTAAAAGAAGGGAATATTTGCTCTTTAATTGCATGGGCAAAACACTTAGCAAGCAAGGGTGGGACTGCATTTCCCATCTGTCTCCATTGAGATTTAAAATCACCACACAAAGCGTAATCGTCATCAAATGTCTGCAATCTTTTGATCTCTTGAATTCTCAAGAACCTATTTTTCCAATGAAACGGACCCATATTATTAGAATGGCTTGCTTGTATAGTCCACGAAGGCCTGTCTGGTGACAATTTCAAAAGAAACGACCAGTAACGTGACCTCCACATGAACTTTGGGTTCGGGTGTCCTCTTTTAGCCGTAAAATATAAATAATTATCTCCTGGTGGGACCTCCGTTAATAAATCTTTATCCTTTGAGCCGGCCTGCAACTTTTTATCCTCAGGCAAGTCATAGTCAATATCCCCGATGGCATCCTGACAGGTAACCCATGGCTTCAAACCAGCAGCAAACAAATCTTGCTTAAGAGGATCATAGTGAGTTTCTCTAGGGAAGTTAAAATCAGGAAGATTGCTTTTCACACCGACACAGATAAACCTCTCTCTTGTCTGAGGAACTCCATAATTCGCGGCATTGACAACCTTATGAAAAATCTTATACCCCAATCTTCTACTTTCATTTTTCAAAAAATCAAATGCGTCATTATGTGGTTTATAAACAAATCCGTGCACATTTTCAAAAAAATATACTTTTGGCTGTAATTCTTCTACTGCTTTAAAATATTTTCTTAAAGTAAAAGCATTTTCATCATTTAATGCTCGCTTTTTTTCCTTTAAATAAAATCTCGACTTAGAATAGGCTGGGCAGGGTGGCCCTCCCACGAAGCAATCAACGGCATTAATACGTAATTTTTTCTTAATGTCTCTAAAAGATATTTCTCGGATATCCTTACATTCAACAACTTCTGAGGCATTATTAAGTTCAAGAGTCTTACAAGCCTCGGAAGAAAAATCCGTTGAATAAAGGATCTCGAAACCTGCATCCTTAAAGCCTATGTCAATTCCCCCGGCACCTGAATATATACTTACAACATTTAGCTTTTCCATCAGATATTCTCTCTCAAAAATTCGATCATTGCTTTTGCCAATTTAGGGGGAACAGCATTACCGATTTGTCTTTGTATGGATCTCCTGCTTCCGTAAAACTCAAAATCTTCAGGAAAAGTCTGGAGCGCTGCTATCTCAGGAACACGAAGTCTTCTCGAAGTCCAATGAAACGGCCCAACCCAAGGACCTGGCTGTGCCGCAATTGTCCAAGAAGGCATTTCAGGATGTAACTTTAACAAAAAACTCCAGAATCTTTTACCTGCTTCAAAAATCGGCCTCGAACACTCGCCTCTTTCACTTAAAGCAATATAATTTTTACCTGGAGGAACCCTTTTCAATTCATTTCCATATGTTCCCTTATCCGTCACTTCGTACTTCTCAAAATACTTATCACTATCAAATTTTTTAATAAACCTATAAACGGATTCATATGGCTTCAGGCCATTACCATTAACCATCTTTGGAGGACAATGTGTTTTCTTTGGCTCATCGAATAAAAACTTCCTTTTGGAACCAAAAATAAATATTCTCTTTCTCTTCTGTGGCACGCCAAAGTCTAAAGCATTGGCATGTATTATACGATAATCATATCGCATACGCTTCATGTGCTTTACTATATAATCAATCATTATTTTGTGTTTAGGATGTAATAAACTCTCGACATTCTCTAACAAGAAACCATCTGGCATTAATTCTTTCACAACATCGAAATAATTACTAATCAGGTTTCTGGGGTCCTTTACACCAAGCCTTCTATTATGCCCTACCCAGTACCCTGCTTTCGAGAAAGGCTGACATGGCGGGCCACCCATTAATATTACTTTGTCAAATTTTCGCTTATTTAAGAGTACTTTCAATTTTTTTATCTCAAATTCTGTTATATCTTCATTAAATATCGCTGTATCCTTAAATATCCTATTTCTTTGTAATGTTCTTACACAATCCTGATCAATTTCTAGAGCTCCGACTACTGGAATCCCCGCCATATGAGATCCAATATCTAACCCACCACACCCCGTAAACAAGCTTATTGCACCAATTTTCATGCTTTTCATATTCTTATGATATACCTCTCAACTTATTGCCAATTTTAATATATTCTTTAGATGGATAAGCCGCCCTAGACCGGGGTAACTCGAGTTTATCAAATTGAAGCTTAGAAAATTTTGGAAAACCACCGTCCTTTTTTACTTTAGTCAAATACTCAATCTTAGGTTCGTTAATCAATATTTTATATTCCGCGTCTACATATATTAGCCCCTTATCGTATGCTTTATGGTGTAGTGAACAAAGACATAGCCCATTGACAAGTTCATCCTTCCCACCCGCTTCGGAATGAGGAACTATATGTGCAGCTTCAACCAATTCAAGCTGTATACCACACATAGCACAACGTTCACTATATGCTTCATAAACAGCGACTCTAAAATCTGGATCACGTCTAAATTGTCTATGAGTAACTACAAACTGTACCTTCCCGAGATTAACTTTCTCCCCAACCTCTTCCTCTGTTGGTGCAGTCAAATCTGAAGTCTTTATCAAATTTAATAAATTTTCTTCATTAGACTTATGAATGCCTTGGAAATTTTCTAAATATAAACCGAGATATTCTGGTTTAAAAGAAACAATGACTTGTTTATCATCATCGATGTAAACTGCTAATCCATTTTCAGCAGCCCTTTTCAAGGTGGAAAACCTTGAATAGAGGGATATAACTTTTTTCTTATTAATTCGCTTTGTTTGCTCTAAAGGATCCCAAGCAGTAAATGTATTATCAGCGGTAGAATATCCTAAAAATAAGACAGGAAGTCCGGAAGCCTGCGCAGCTAAAAAATTCTTACTTTTTGAGACTTGTATTCTGCATTCATCAGTATTAGTTCTTCCTTTGCCAGAGTCATGAACATTGTGTATAAAAATATAGAATGTCTTCTTGTTAATAAGAAAACAATACGGATTTTTCCCAGAAATATATCTACTATCTTCAGTATACAAACTCAAACTGTCGATTAGAAGGTACTTCAAATCTTTAGAACTCAGAATATCTGACACCTTAATCTCCGTCTCAGCATTGCTCTGATATATTAGCTTGAATTATCAACACCTGTAGAACAATCGTATATATGTTTTCAGAGGAAGGAAATCTATATCTTAAAATAAAAAACCTTCGCATAGTATTTCTGCGAAGGTTTTGCTTTTTTAGCGTCCAGGACTTCCCCCTTCAAACTCAGGACCATAGGATTATTTACAGCGATATTATTTATACCACCCATCTGTGTGGATTGTCAACAATTTTTATCTTTTTTAATATTTCCATCTTACCGCATAACCGCGCACTAATAAAAGGTTATTTAGAAAAATTTCATCTTTCCCTTCCTGCGGAATAAAGATATCTGCTAAATAACGGTCATATTTATCCGACTTTGAACTGCGCACGATGATCATCTGCGCTTCCTTTATATAGGACTGCACGCAGGCCTTGGCTTCCTGGCCCTCTTTGGTGTCCATCTCCGGGCAGTCGATCCCGCGCAGGCGCAGGACCTGACGGCAGGAATCGTCGTAGCCCAAGTCCATCCGAACTTTAAGCGTGTCGCCGTCAATGACCTTCTCCACGACCGCCTGATAGGTAAAAAGATCTTTGAGAGAAGCGCTCTTCTTTTTGAAATCTTCGCCGACAAAGTCGCCTTTGCTTAAAGAGGAGCGGGGCGGGATCTTGCGGAAGATGCCGAAGCCGAGGTCGAGCAGAAGTTCAGGCTCGCCGCCCACGGTGGGGCGTTCGACGACCTGGTAGGTGAAGAGTTCGCCGCGCAAAGGAACTAAGGGCGCGTCTCTCGTCGTTCGTCTCTCGTTCTTCGTAACAGATAATTGATTAGAGATCGGGCGCTCGTCCTTTATCCGATTCGCAAGCTCGCGGGAGGACCATTCATTTTGAAGAGCGGCTTTTTCGAGCAAGGTACGTTTCTTGCCATCGGGGACCGTGATCAATTTGCGGTAATGCGTCCAGCTGAATTTATGGCGCGCGCCATAAATCGACAGCCGTGGATAAGCTTTAAAGAACTGAATACAGCGCTGCAGCGTGCTGACTTCGATATTAAGGTCTTTCGCCAGGCGTTTGAGCACTTCCGCCCCGTACTCGGCCCGGCCTTTGTATTTTAAAATATGCGCGTGAATAAGCCGGCCGGTTTCCCAATAAGTATTGATGCGTTCTTGTTCAATGCGGCTTTGGCCTTCGATGAGGGTTGCTTTGACCCGGGCAAGCAGTTGAGGATAAGATGCGTTGGCTGGAAGTGTTCTGTTCAATGGGTTTCGCTTTTTATGGAACGTGACTATGTTAGCGCGACGCGAATTTTATGTCAAATTCTTAATTACGCGGGTCCTGTCCTCAGGTATCCCCATCGTGCTCGGAACTGCGCTCGATGGGGATGCCCCTCCTTCGGCCACCCGCTTGTAATTTATTTGATCACATCAAGCGAGTCTGAAATATTTCGCAGGGACGTGACCCTAGGATGGTATCGCAAAATGCGATACCCGCGGGAAGTCACAATTTCTGGCTTCCATTTCTTCAAGGCCGCAAATTGCGACCTTGAAAGTGCCTTACTTCGCATGAAAACCTATAGGCACTTTCTTCTTCTTGGGCTCCTTTGGGGTTTCCAGTAATTTCCTGATCGCCAGGAACACAATGACAAAATTTTCATCATGCTTTTTAAATTTTTGCTCAAGCTCCTCGATCTTCTGTGCTAAATACTTATGCGAGGCCATCAATTCCCGAAGCTTCACGAAGGCGCGCATGATCTGTATGTTGACTTGGATCGCTCG
>MHFY01000013.1:19332-20799 GCA_001805375.1 Omnitrophica WOR_2 bacterium GWA2_47_8
ATAAAATCACTCGGAAAGCGTTCGATATTGCGTTTAACCGCTTTATTAAGATTTTTAGTTTCGACTTCATAAAGCTCCGCCAAGTGCTTATCCAGCATCACCTTATGCCCGCGGATCAAGTAAATCTTGTTCTCGATGATTTCGGTTGGAATGGAGATTTTGTTCATGGTTCCCCTCTCTCGGTTGGATTGTTGAATTTTTTATGAGGGGAAATTGGAAAGCGAATGAAATATACCACTCAAACATATGGACGGCAAGAAAAATTTAATAGGTACTACGTTAATTTTCGAATAACGCTGATGACTTTGCCGATGATGGAGACTTTGTCATCGACCAGGATAGGATCGTATTTGGCATTGGCGGGCTGAAGATAAATGTGGGAACCGTTGCGCTTGAGGGTTTTCACGGTGGCTTCGTCATCGATCAGGGCGACCACGGTCTCGCCGGTCTGGGCCACGGTCTGGCGTTTCACCAGGACCAGGTCATCCGGCATGATGCCGGCATCGATCATGCTGTCGCCTTTGACCTTTAAGGCGAAGGTACTATTATCAGAGAAGACAAAACTGTCCAGATCCAAATACCCTTCGATCTCTTCCACCGCCAGATTCGGCAAACCGGCGTAGACCCGGCCCAAGATCGGCACCTGGAACAGCTTTTCACGCATCAGTTCAATGGCGCGGGATTTATTTTGGGAGACCTTAATATAGCCTTTGTTGACCAGGGCCTTGAGGTGATCACGGACCGTGCCGGTGGACGAAAAGCCGAAATGGGCCGCGATCTCTCTTATGGTAGGCGGGAGGTTGTCATTCTTGATCGCCTTATAAATGAACTTCAGGACTTCTTTTTGCCGGGACGTTAATGGGTTTTCTTGCGTTTCATTCATGGTTTCTAAGTTACCACACAGGTGTGTGGGATGTCAAGAAATAAATTAAAAAAGAAGTCAGAAGCCAGAAATATGAAGTCAGAAAAATCTGACTTCCGGCCTCCTGCTTCTGACTTCTAATTTTCTACAATTGCTCAACTGTGTACCCTTCTCCCCGCAAAAGCTCCACGATCCCCTCTTCGCTCACCAAATGCCCCGCGCCCACCACCACAAAATAAGTCCCCGGCACAGTTATAAGATCTTTTATCTTTTCGAGCATTTTACGGTTGCGCTCGAAAAATAACTTCTCATAAACGATCCGTAACTGCGGGTTCCTTTCCAATTCCCCTTTAATGATGATCTCATCCAAGGCCTCGGCGTCGCCGTTCTGCCAGGCCGTGATCATTTCGCCGAACTTCTGATCGATCTCTTCCTGCGAAAGGAGCGACTGCTCCAGCAATTTATCCTGGTCCGGGAAATCGTCGAACATGCTCACCTGGTCCTCGAGGTCTTCCAAACCCAAAACATTTTTCGAACCCGCGCGCTCGACAAAATAGGACTCGACCCCGTAACGTTCATCAAACCCCAGCTGGCCGAGCTGTGTC
>MHFY01000014.1 GCA_001805375.1 Omnitrophica WOR_2 bacterium GWA2_47_8
CATCCCCGCCTTAAGTAAAGGCGGGGATTTCCCGCTGGGATTAAATTGCCCGCCATCCGCCACAAATTTTGGCGGAGCGGGTCCGCTATGTTTTGTAGCGGAAGCCACTATAACATTTTTCAATTCTTCTGGAAAGAAGAATCTAAACGCCTTCGGTCGATAAAATCCAGCCACAGGCCCATAAACGCGCTTAAGACATTGATCACAACATCCCGATTATCATAAAAGCGGCCGGGGGTATAACTCTGGATGATTTCATCGATCCAGCCTAAAATAGAAACGATCACCAGGCTTATCACATAGGCCCGGCCTCCTTTTATATCCAAACGGACGGCGCGGTGCAGCAAATACGCCAAAATCCCATATTGGACAAAATGGATCCTCTCCTCCGGGATCCTGATCTTCCATAAACCAAAAGCATATACACCCAAAGCTAAAACAATAAGAATAATGGTCCATGCATCATTTTTTCTTTTACTCAGCAACTGCCATAAATAAAGAGCCAGCAAAATTATGACCAGGCTGTTGACGAGAACATTAAAAGGCGTTACATCCCTTAAAAAAGAACAAACCGGCCTGACCAGAGGAATAGAGCCATACACCAGCCCCAGCCATACAAAAGCCCCCAACCAATATTTTTTTCGTTGAGACAAAGTCATTGAGACGAAATGACCCCGACTATTTCTCCATCACTTTTTAAGAAAATGATTCCATCCCTATCGGTGCGGAAATATTTTTTCCCTTTTAATTTTTGAATATCCGCGGAGCCGGGGATCCCAAAAGAATTGGGTCCGGTTGACATGATAAAAACCGCATGATCAAAAAAATTAATAAACCTTTCACTTAAAGGCCCGCCATGATGCGGTAACTGCACACAATCGGCTTTTTTAATGAACGGATAGTCCGCTATTAATTTTTCCTGGTATTTTTCACCAATATCAGATGTAAAAAGAAATGCGGTGTTGCCGTACGTCAACCACAGGACCAATGAATTATCATTAATATCCGGACCTAACGCCGAAGGATGTAAAACCTCGATTTTTATACCTTCTGATAATGCCGGGACCGTATCGCCTTTAGACAAAAGAAAAAACTCTATCCCCTGCTTCTCTAGCATCTGCTGCCACTGTGTATATTCCGGCGGCGCTTCCTTTTCCCTGTTGATAAACCATTGATTTATAGGCAGGCTCTGGACTAATTCCTGAAATCCCTGATAATGATTTTCATGCGGGTGTGTAATGATCGCCGTGCCGATTTCTTTAACTCCCGATCCAGATAACTCCTCCCGTAGTCTTTGGCTGGCAGAGGCATCTCCCGCATCGATCATCGCGTAAGAGTTATCCGGAGAACGGATCAGAATACTGTCACCATAACCTACGTTAAGAAATCTTACGTCCAGAAATTGACCAGCAGAGGCTTGCGAAAAGAACGTGGAAAGAAAGATCATACACGCAAATAAGAAATAAAAAATTTTAGTAAAAGTAAGTGTTAACACATTTTTAAGATATAATAAATCGTTGGTAATTCATTTTTCCGAAGGGAGGAAAAATTATGCCTTTCAGTGACTTTATGAGCAAGATCCGCCAATGGGATGTCCAAACCGCGAAGTGGATCAACCGCCACTTTTATCTTTTATTCTTCGAGATCATTCTCGCCATTATCTTTGTGGCATTCTTTGTCAACAGCCTGAAAGTTATTGATTTTAATATTGAAGCTATGGGGGAAGGAAAACTGCTCGAAAAGATCCTCATTTCCCAGTCGGTCAATCTCTCCTTCGTGGTCATGCTGCTTTTACTTAATTCGTTCTGGATCCTGTTCATGTTCAACAGCATCCTGCGCATAAGCGCGTCTTTGCGGGAATTGAATTATGTTCTGGGCAAGCGTAGAAACACCGACTCTTAAAAATATTCCTGATATAGGTCTCTTAACCGCGTTAAAAGAAGGTCCATCCGGCGGGTATTTCCGTTTGAGGCAAAATCTTCTCCCCAGACTTTCTGGATACCCAGTTTTGCGATGCCCATGACGGGCGCAAAGACCGGAGATAACGTGGCAGTTTTTGTCCCGACGGTCATTTTGGCGCTATTGACCGGTAATCTTATCTCTTCTTCCAATCGTTCCATGAGTCCCGGCAAAAGGGCTCCCCCTCCCACCATCACGATCCCTTTATTGATATGCTCCAGCATATTCGTCGCGACCAATCTTTCTTTGAGCGCCTGCAAAAATTCCTGAATGGCCGGCTGGATCGCTACAGCGATCTCTTTTCTTTTAATGGGATCATAATTCGCTTCCTTCTTAACTAAGATCTCCTCTTCATTGCGCGGATCATTGACCAGGGCGATCGCGTAGGTCTTCTTGATCTCCTCCGCCAATTCGTAAGAAAGGCACAGGGATTGGGCCAGCCCCTCGGTGATATGGTGCCCTCCGAGAGGGACCTTGATAAGGGATTTTATCTGGCTATGGGTGATCAACAAAATATCCGTCACCTTCCAGCCGATATCGACAAGAATGAATATATCGTCTTTCGTATAATTCTTTGAGCAAACACTTAACGCGCCATAACTGGTGAAATAGATACCGCCCACTTCATACCCGGCCTGATTCACGGCCTTGGTGATATTTCTTAATTTTGTGAGGTTGGAGACAAGCAAGAGAGAATTCACTTCCAATTTTCTGCCGAAAAGGCCTAACGGGTTTAAGGCGGTGTTGACATCATCGACCTTGTAATACTGCGGGAAATCGTGCAGGACTTCTTCATCAACCTTAAGGCCCAAAAATCTGGCCTGCTTATTGATCCTTTTAATATCATAACCGCCGATGATCTTACTGCCCCGCTCCACCAGCGGGATAACGGTCGTGTTGTGGCGGCTCTCAACGAGTTCGCCTCCCACGCCTAAATAAAGCTCTTTTAGTTTTATAGCGGTGTTCTTGGTCAGGCCCTCGATGGTCTGGTGGACGCATTCGGTCAATTCCGACAGATCGCTCACCGAGGCCTCTCTAAACCCGCGCGTTCTTAATTCGAAAGCTCCAATGAGATCTTCCGAAGATTCCGTGACTTTTAAAAGTGAGGCCTTGGTATGGCAAGAGCCCAGGTCCAGCCCGCAAATATATCGTTCCCCGAATTTACCGAGCATTGTTGTTTTCTTTCATCTTTACGATCGGTTCTTTAAATCTCAGATCAATATAACTTAATTGCTCTATCTTGATTTTACCTTGTGTTAACAAAAATTCTAGAACATTTATTTCTTGATTAAAGCGCTCCTGATCGATGATGACCTTAAAGGTATTGGACAGATACACATTGATCTGGGAAAGATTATCCACCTCTACCCTTACAATCGGCAATTGTGTTAAAGATCGATTTTGCGCAAAGGCCTTAATGATGTTAATAGCGGCCGCGATATCTTTTCCCCGCAGAGGAAATCCCGGATTGACCGCGTCCGGATCGATCTTAGCCCCCTTGATCAGCGGCGGGACCTTCCCGGCCGGCACATAATCCGCGAGCACAAAACCGTCTTCATCTAACGTAACGATACGGTTGCGCACGTTTATCTGGGCGATGGGATTCCTGATCTTAGCTAAAATAAATATTTTATCCGGGAATCTTCGGCAAACCTTCAGCTGTGAGATTTCCGGGTACTGAAGCTGAAGCTTGTGCTGTACAGCTTTCAAATTAATATCAAAAATATTCTTCCCTTTTAACTTATTGATCTCATGCGTTTTTAAAAAGGCGACCGACGGGTCCATAATAATGTCCTTTACCACGAACGCCTTGGACTGCTTTAAGACATTCAGCGATAAAAAAAGAAGACAGGAAAGCGCCGCAATGCTCAGGATAATGAGGAAGAAAGACCTGAAAAAAAGCCCCACCGCCGGAGAAGCCTTGGTGCTTTTATTTTTTCTTGTTATTCTTGCCATATGCCAGTTTTACCAGTCTTAAACATAAGGAATTAAAATCGATCCCTGCCTTCGCGGCAGCCTTAGGCAACAAACTCGAGGCGGTAAAGCCGGGGATCGTATTTACCTCGAGAACATACGGGTTCATCTTTTCATCCAGCATCACATCCACCCGGGAGTAGTCTTTACACCCCAATACCTGGTGCGCCTTCAAAGCCAATGTTTGAACTTTCTGCGCGATATTTTGCGGTAAGGGCGCGGGGACCAGGTATTCATTGCCGCCTTTTAAATATTTGGTCGAAAAATCAAAAAACTCGCTGTTGTATTTTATTTCCACGATCGGAAGGGCCTGGTCGTCCAAAATACCCACCGTCAATTCCCTGCCCTGAATAAAACGCTGAACGATCACCTCCGGGCCAAAAACAAACGCGCTTTCTAGGGCTTTCGGTAAATCCTTCTTATCTTTGACAAATGAGATCCCAATGCTGGAGCCTTCACAGGAAGGTTTAACCACCAACGGACTGCCGTTAAAAAATTTAAGAAGGTCTTCAACATTGTTCTTTCCTTTCTTAGACACAGCTTTCGAGAGAGCGGCCGGGATCTTATTTTTTACAAAAATTTCCTGGGCCAAAACTTTATCCAGGGCGTTTTGGCTGGCCTTAACGCCTGAGCCGGTGTAGGGGATCTTTAACTTCTCTAAAATTTCCTGAACCACGCCGTCTTCGCCGCCGGCGCCGTGAAGGGCAATAAACGCCACATCGATGCCGGATCTTTTGATCAGGTCCGCGATTTCCTCTTTAACTTTGGTATTAACATCGATGGGCGTGACACGGCAGCCGCTTTCCGTCAAAGCCTTGATAATGGCTGAACCGGATTTGAGAGAGATCTCTCTCTCCGAAGAGTAACCGCCGTATAAAACACCGATATGACCTAATTGGGATACGTCGACCATAACAATTCTTAAGACACTGTTGGTTGAAGCGAAGATTTATGTATTTCCTGAAGCCG
Organism: Omnitrophica WOR_2 bacterium GWA2_47_8; assembly: GCA_001805375.1. Taxonomy (GTDB): domain Bacteria; phylum Omnitrophota; class Gorgyraeia; order Zapsychrales; family GWA2-47-8; genus GWA2-47-8. Next base: position 4,903 of record MHFY01000014.1, read on the forward strand.
TTTTAAAAGAGGCTCAATCATCTGATTGACATCCCCTGCTCCCTGAAAAAGGATAACATCTCCCGGCTTCGCGGCCTTGCAAACATGCTCCATGATTTCATTTTTTTTTAGATAGAAAATAGGTTTTTTAAAATCTTTTTTAATGCTTTCAACTAATTTTTCCGCGGTGACGCCGCTAATGGGCGGTTCACTGGCCGCGTAAATGTCCGTGAGGATAAGATAATCGCTTAAACGCAGACACTTCACGAATTCATCGAATAAAAACTTGGTCCGGGTATAACGATGCGGCTGGAAGACCATTACGACCCGCCGGTTCGAAAGCCGGGCCGCTTCGAGCGTGGCTTCCACTTCCGTCGGATGGTGGCCGTAATCATCGACCACCAGGATATTGTTAACGTTCCCCTTGATCTGAAATCTTCTCTGCACGCTTTGATAATCATTTAAGCTCTGGGCCATCAGATCAAAATCGAGATTGAGGATCGTGCTCAAACTGACGCAGGCCAGGGCGTTTAAAATATTATGCTTACCCGGGACATTCAGTTTAAGCCGCCCTTTGAGTTCCCCGCGGACCGTGCAGTCGAATTCGGACGCAAAATCATGGCAGGCTATATTGCTGGCCGACACATCATTGTCTTTGCCAAAACCGTAACGGATGACCTGCTTTCTGCTGCTGGCCAATTTTCTTAACCGCACATCATCCCCGCAGATTATGACCCAGCCTTTTTTGGCTGTCTGGCGGATAAACTTTTGATAGGTCATTAAAATATTGTTCCAATTATGATAGTGGTCCACATGTTCAAAGTCGACGTTGGTGATGATCGAATAAGACGGAGAAAAATACAGAAAGGAACCGTCGCTCTCATCGACCTCAGCGATAAAATATTTCCCGGCGCCCAGCGTCGCATTATAAGAGATCACGCCTCCGATGGCGGTCGTGGGCTGCATCCCTGCCTTGATCAAAAGATTGGATACCATCGAAGTGGTGGTGGTCTTGCCGTGGGCCCCGGCCACGGTGATCCCGATCTGGGTCTCCATGAGCTGGGCCAAAAGCTGCGCCCGCTTTAAGATCGGGATCCCTTTCATGCGGCTGGCGATCATTTCCGGGTTATCGTTCTTGATAGCGGACGAATAGACGACATAGTCCGGTTCCTCGACATTTTCAGCCCTGTGCCCGATAAAGATATTTGCGCCCTCGCTTTTGAGGTCCTGCAGGATCCGGCTGTCTTTGATATCCGACCCGCTGACAATATGCCCTTTATGAAGCATGAGGCTCGCCAGAGTCCCCATGCCCATCCCGCCGATACCGATAAAATGATAATGTTTACTCATCTAAATATTTCCGCCAGGCTTTATTAAGGTCATCGATGTTCCTAAAACGTGTGTAGACAAAGGTGAGCGAATTATCAAAACCAGCGCCTTGCTTTAATTTCCGGCAAAAATTCACAAAGCGCTGTTCCCCAAATTCCGTGATCAAGAAATAAACAATATTGGCCGACTCCGCGTAAAAAAGATCGACCTCATTTTTGGGGGTCTGGCTGTTCAAGGCCATCCAGGTCAATTCATTCAGCGGGATGAACGTCCCCCTGCTGATCGCTTCCCGGACGATCTTATTCGTGCCCCAGCGCTTGGCCTTTTCCTGAAACATGGCCACCCCTTCCTCCAGCCACAGCGGCACCTGGGCGTAAGGGCAGATGAATTCCCGAAAAATAATATGGCCTAATTCATGCGGCAGCGTGGAATCGAAAAAACCGTGCGCCGTCGGGAATGTCCATATCTCTTTTTTGACGGCCGAGGCCGCGCCATGAGACCATTTCATGAGTTTCGCCGAGGCGACATAATCATCCTGGCCGTCATAGATATAGATCTTGGCCCGGTCATCGAAACTCCAATTTCGATAACGGGTGAACCCTAAATTATCCGTGATCTCAACATAATACTGTTCCGCCATCTCCTCAACACTTTTGACAAAATCCATGGGCGCGTTCGTATAATAGATAATAAAGTGCTGGGCCTTATGTTCGGACCATTTATTTTCTGCGAAAACCAGCGAATTACCAAACAAAAAAATAAAAAAGATTAAATAAGGAATTTTTTTCATTTGGCTAGCGCGAGCGTCTCCTTGACCAAGCGTTCCATCGCATCGGGATAGAAGATCCCTTTCAGCCTTTTTTCGATTTCCGGCGTGCTTGGGCTATTCTCAAAGAATTTAACGATCGCTTCGCTTAATTTTTGCGCCGACAGATCTTTTTCCTCGAGCATATAGGCCACCTTGGCCTCCTGTAAGACCAGGGCATTTTCCTTTTGATGTTCATGGGCGTAAGGGTAAGGGATCAAGATCGCCGGGACTTTAAAACGCGCCAGTTCAGAGATGGTCGCTGCCCCTGCCCGCGAGATGACCAGATCCGCGACTTTATAAGCACTTTCAATGCCATCTAAGAATTCAAAAAGGCAATACGGGATCTTTTTCTTTTTATACTCTTCACTAAGAAAGGGGTAATCTATTTTTCCCGAACAGTGGATCGCCTGGATACTGTATTTTTCCTGCAAGAGATCGACCGCGTTGCTGAATTCTAAATTAATACGGTGGCTCCCCTGGCTTCCCCCGAAAACGAGGATCGTAAAATAATCTTCCTTAAGGCCAAACTTGCTTAAAACCTCGGTACGGTTGATCTGCTTCATATTGATATGGCACGGATAACCGGTGACGATGGTTTTTTTGCTGTTGAAGAATTTCTGGCTTTTTTCAAAGCTTAAAGCGATGCGGTTGACGAATTTAGACAGAACGATATTGGCCTTGCCCGGCATGACATTCTGCTCATGGATCAATGTCGGGATCCTTAAAAAAAATGCCGCCATGACAACGGGGAACGAGGCATAACCGCCGAAGCCCACGACGCCGTCCGGCTTATACTGCCTTAAGAGCCGAAAGGACATTTTCAAAGATTTTAACATCCCCAGAACAGCGGGCCAAAATTTTTCCACAGAAAAACCCTTGGCTTCGATCTCGTCCATCTCAAAACCTTTTTTGCCGATCCGCTCCTTATAATCGCCGAAAACGCCGATAAAGTGCACGTTGTGGCCTTCCCGTTTTAATTCCGTGGCCACGTTCAAGGCCGGAAAGATATGGCCGCCCGTCCCGCCGGTCGCGATAATGAATTTCATATGTCCTGGACCCTCGAGATATTTAATAAAAGCCCGACCGCTATCATATTAAAAACCAGGGCCGAACCGCCGTAACTGATAAAAGGAAGCGGCAATCCTTTCGTCGGTAAAGCGCCGATGCTCACTCCCACGTTGACGACCGTTTGCAAACTCAGCATCAGGATGATCCCTAAACTTAAATAATAACCGAAGGGGTCGGCCGTGCGCTTCACCAGCCTTGCCCCCTGCCAAATGAGGATGATAAATAACATAATAACCGCTAGCGCCCCGATGAAACCTAATTCTTCTCCGATAATAGAAAGGATAAAATCCGTATGCGCGGCCGGCAGATAAAAAAGTTTCTGCATACTTTTTCCCAAACCTACGCCGAAGAGCCCACCCGAGCCTAATGCGATCTGCGATTGCGTCAGTTGAAAGCCTATGCCCTGGCTGTCCTGCCAGGGATCCAAAAAAGCCATGATCCGGGCTAACCGATAAGGAACCCGGATAATCAGCAGATACACAACCGGCAGGGCCATTAAGGCGATCAGCCCGATCTGCTTCGCGCTTGCCCCCGCGACAAACGAAACCGTCATAACAATAACCGCGATGGAGACCGCGCTTCCTAGGTCCGGCTGTTTCAAGATCAATAAACTGGCCGCACCCACGACCATTAACACCGGCAAAAATCCGTCAAAGAAATTATGGACCCTATTTTGTTTCCGCGACAAAAAATCTGCCAAATAGATCAGCATGGCGATCTTGACAAATTCCGACGGCTGAAAATTAAGCGGCCCGACCTGGAACCATCTCCTAGCGCCGTAGCTTGCCTTACCGATTCCCGGAATCAGGACCAGGCAAAGCATGATGACCCCCAAAATGATCATCGGTTTCGCGTATTTTTTAAGGTCGCGGTAATCGATGCTCATGGCCGCTAAGGCCAGAATAAAACCCACACACAAAAAAATAAGATGGCGTTTTAGAAAATAGGCGCTGTCACCGAGCTGCTGAAGCGCGTAAATGCCGCTGCTGCTGTAGATCATGATAATGCCGATGCAGATCAGTGTGAAAACGATCAAGACTATGGACCGCCTGATGTCACGCATAGATCTATATCAAGGCCTTCTCTTTCAAATTATTCACGATCTCTTTAAAAACCTTGCCGCGCTCCTCAAAATTCGAGAACATGTCAAAGCTGGTGCACATGGGACTTAACAGGATGCAGTCGCCGGTGGAGGCTGACTGCTGGGCCCGGGTCACCGCTTCCTGGAGGGTCGCGCACTCCTCCACTTTGATAAGGTCCTGATACGAGGCCTTGATCTTCTCCTTGGATTCACCGATGACGAACATCTTTTTTACCTTTTTGGGGACCAAATCCCGCAGGACCGTAAAATCAATGTGTTTGTCGCGTCCGCCGCAGATCATAATGATCGGTTTACTGATCCTCTCTAA
>MHFY01000015.1:0-6790 GCA_001805375.1 Omnitrophica WOR_2 bacterium GWA2_47_8
TCTTTTTGTTTTTTTTAACGGCCCTTTTTAGTTCGTTCCAGTTCCATTGGCTGGGCCACTGGTTTTACCGTTCGTTATATGGCGAAGGATTGAGCGCCGTGTTCTTTCTGATGCTGATGTATGAAATTTTCAGATCGTCCGAAGCGACGGCGTTTTCGCGGGAGAAGTTCCTGCTGTTCAGCGCTGGGGTGGGGCTGCTGGCCTTGACAAAGATACCGGCCAGTTATATCTTCCCAATTTTTTCTTTGGTGTTGATCTCGCTCTTTGCTGAAAAACGGCCGGTCAATGTCAAGGCCTTGATCGCGGGAGCGGTTGTGTCGTTTTTGCCGTTCTTGGCCTGGAAGGTGTATGTCCAGATGTACAGCCGCACGGTTTGGCCGGCCCGCCTGCAAGTTACTGAAACCGGGATGCTGAACTGGAACGGGCCGCTTTTGAAGGGATCTTTCGATCATATTGTTTCTGAATACACGGCCATGGCCGTGTTAGGCCTTTTGTCTCTGGCATTTATTCTCGCGGCCTTCCGCAAAAAAGAATTGTTCTGTCTCCTGCCGATCGTGTCTATCTTTCTGGGCGTGGTGGTGTATTACGGCCTTTTTTACGGCGGGGATGATTTTATGAGTTTTGCCCGCTACATGATGCACCCTGTGCTGGGATTGTTCTTTTTGGGGGCGGTGGGTTTTGACCGCCTGATCTTTAAGAAATTTAACATTGTTTCCCGTAAAGGGAGAGGATAGAATAACACCATGTTTTCATTGAAGAAATTTTTTGTTGTATCTTTTTTTTGGCTTCTGGTTTTTGTCCCGCCGGTCTTTGCCGAGGCGTTATACGATATTGCCCCCACGCTGCTGCCGCACACCACACGGCAGATGAAATCACCCGGATTTTGGATCAGCCGGCACCCTTCGCCGGACAAGATCGTTCTTACTCAGGAAGAGATCGCCGCCTTAAATCGATCGGTCCAGGAGGAACTTAAGCTGACCCGGGATATCCTGGCCTCTTCCGAATATGACGGCAAGAATTTGAAAGAAGGGTTGAACCTTTTGCTGACGAAATTTCAAAAAGGGGAATTTTATTTTTTAGATGAAGATAAGAATAAAAAGGAATTCTTTCAGCAGGTTAAAGTCAATATGGGCTTTGATGATATCCCGGCACAAATCCATCCCCCTTATGGTTTTATCGTTCATTTTGCGGATGAGAGGATCTTGCCCACCGATGATGCGCTTTACGAAAAACAGGGTGATATTGATTTTGATGAATTACAGAACAGCGACCTGGATGTGGGCACACCGGTCGTTATCCTGCATGAGAGCAAAGATCGCCAATGGTATTATGTCCTGACCGATATCAGCGGTGGATGGGTGAGAAAAGAGAATGTGGCGTTAGCGGCGGTGGACGATGTTAAGGATTTTTTCGCCCATTCTGAATTGGGCGTTGTGGTCAAGGCCAAGGCGGATATCTTTTGGGACGCCGAGATGACCCAATATTATGATTATGCCCGCATGGGCGCGGAATTTGTCAGGGAGAAGGCCTCTGACGATGCCGTGCAGGTCCGATTGCCTTTGCGCAACGAGGACGGTTTGCTCGTGTGGCATTCGGGGTTCATGAAAAGGGAAAGCCTTTCCCAGGGATATTTTGTTTTCACGGCCCGCCGGGCGATCGAGCAGGCCTTTGAATTATTGAACGAGCCTTACGGCTGGGGCGGGATGCACGGCGAGCAGGATTGTTCACGTTTTTTGCAGCAGGTGTTCGCGGCCTTCGGCATTCATTTGCCGCGCAATTCCAAGGAGCAGGCGCAGGTGGGACGGGCCGTCGCGCGGTTTACTGAGAAATCGAGCGAAAAACAAAGATTTGACGCCTTGGCGAAAGAGGGCGTGGGCGGGACCACGATCCTGCCGCTCAAGGGGCATATCATGCTGTATTTAGGGAATGTGGATGACCGCGCCTACGCGATCCACGCGGTCTGGGGCTATCGGGAAAACATCGGACTGGAAGACCGCGTGCGGGTGATCAACCGCGTGGCCGTCACAGACCTTTCCTTGGGCGAAGGTTCGAAAAAAGGTTCTCTGCTTCAGCGTATCCTCTCCATTAATCGAATTGATAAAGAAAAATGACAAATGTCGAATGACAAATGACAAATTAATATCAAATACCCAATTTGTAATTTGGAATTAATTTGTCATTGGAAATTTGGAATTGATTAATTCTTAATGTCTTCATTAATAAAAAGTTGCAAAGTTTCCCCCTTAAAAGCTCCGCTGATCCAGCCTTTCCGCACCGCCTTGGGCGATCACAATAGTTTAGAAAATATTTTATTCACGCTCGAGTTGGAAAACGGCATCAAAGGCTTTGGCGAGGCAGCGATCGCCACGCACATCACCGGCGAGACTGTCGAGGAAACATTTCGAAATATTAAAACCGCCGGAGGATCGCTGGTCGGGTCTGACGCGGCGGACCATTTGAGGATCTCAAAACAGCTGCACGGAAAGTTAGCGCACAATAAAGCCGTCTTGGCCGCCGTTGAAATGGCGCTGCTCGACGCTTTCACTCAACAGAAAAAGATCCCTCTCTGGAAATTTTTCGGCCCCCGTCCTAAGAAGCTCATCACTGATGTCACGATCGTTATCGCGGATTTAGAAGAAACAGAAGTCTCGGTAAAAAAATATTACAAACAGGGATTCCGCACCTTTAAGGTAAAGGTGGGCCGGAACATGGATTTGGACCTTAAACGCGTGGCCGCGGTAAAGAAATTGGCCCCGCGCTGTAAATTTTATCTGGACGCGAATCAGGGGTATACGGCGGAGGAGATGCTGAAATTTTTGGGGATGCTGGGGCGGGCCGCCCTGCGGCCCGCCCTCCTGGAACAGCCCGTCCCCCGGGACGATTGGGAGGGTTTAAAAAGGATCAGCCGGTCCACCAAGATCCCGGTCTGCGCCGATGAAAGTATCCGCTCACTGGCCGAAGCCCGCAAAGCTATTGCCGAAAGGATCGTTTCCGTCATCAATATTAAATTAATGAAATTTGGTTTGCTTGAAGCGCGCGAAATTGCTATGTTAGCTAAAAGAAACGGCATCGATCTCATGATAGGCGGTATGATGGAAACATCCCTTGCCATGACCGCCGCCGCTCATCTCGCATCGGGGTTAGGGTATTTTAAATACATCGACTTAGACACGCCATTTTTTATTAAACAGGGGCTTACCGGCAATCCTTACTTGAGCCCTTCCGGCTGTTATGACCTTAAAAAGGTCAGGTCCGGTATAGGCATTAAGGTATCATCCAATGGCTAAACAAAAAAATGACATACGTACGATCGTGACCTTAGGGTTCATTTTGGTCCTTGCCCTGGGGTTTAATCTTCTCAACAGTTGGATGCAGAAGCAAGTTACGCGAGATCAAGGATCTTTTGTCTTCCGGTCTGCCCAAATAACCGGCCGGCCGGGGAATAAGATCAATCCGATTCTGGGAGATAATACGGAAGTGACGAAGAGGACACGCATCGAAAGAGGCGCGGATTACACAGAAAGCGTATTTTTTATCGGCAGCCAGGAAGTGGCCAAATCAAGGGCCTGGCCGGATGGCCGAACGGAGACGACAGGGGCCATCCCTGACGGCAAGGTCAAATTCTTTAATGACATCGATCAAACGTATGGGGAAGAGTATTACCTCAATGGAAAAAAGAACGGTTTGGCAAAGACATTCTTTGAGAATGGCCAGCCGATGGCTGAAGCCCACTACTATGCGGGGCGCCTGATGCAGAACCGAGAATACTATGCCAACGGGGCGGTGCGTTTCGAAGTGGATTACTCGGATGCTCGAAATGAGGAGGACAATTTTAGCTATAAGAATGACAAAGAGGCAGGTGTTGGCAGGCTCTATTATGAGAATGGTAATCTGAAGTTTGAATGGCGGATAACGAAGTCTGATCCTGAAGGGTATAAGCGGTCTTATAACCAGGATGGATCTCTTAGGGCTGAAACACTTTATGACAAATATGGAAGTTTGATAAAAAAGTAGGTTTGCAGGGTTGGTTTGTTGTCCCAAAGTGGTGTATACTTGTTCTAGAAGTATCGTTTGACGAAAATCCCTCTGTGGGATCCCCCGCTAAGCGGGGGAGGCAAACCTCAGCCACAAAGAATGGCTGACGCGCCACGTAGTGTGGCGTGCATCGTAAGATGGGGACGCAAAATCACAGGGTCCTTCTTCGCAAGGATAGCCTGGCTACCGAATCAAAACGATAGGGACATAACCTATTCCTTGCATGAAGGCAAATTAAGGAATAGGTTTTTTTATGCCGCATACCATCTAGAAGATTGAGGGAATGAGGCATAATACTGCGCTTCTCCTGGGTTTATAGTCTAGATAAAGGCGCGGTATATTGCGTGCGTCACTTAGGGGAGCGATAAGTGAACGTAAGTGAGGTACGCAGATCTGAGCCTGCCTACCGGTAGGCAGGCTCAGCACAGATAACGGGATATTGGGAGACAGAGATGAAAATATTTTTAACCAGTAAATTACATTTTAAAGATCGTAACGGTTTTTCGCTTGTCGAAGTCTTAGTGACCGCCGGTATCGTGGTCTTGGTTTCTTTGGGATTATTCAGGGTTTTTATCACCTGTTCTTTGCTGGCTGAAATGGCAGGTAATTTGACGACCGCCATTGTGGAGGCCGAAGATAAGATGGAAGAGATCCGAAATGTCGCGTTCGATACGATCGTCGGTTCCTATAGTTCAGGAGGGACGCCGGGCAACACCTTTACGATCCCGTCATTTAATGCCATGGGTGTGGTGAATATCGATCCAACAACGAGCCCCAATAATGCGGATCTATTAAAGGTGGAAGTCAACGTCAGCTGGCGCAATAAAGACGGCCGCGTAGTCGGCGAAGATAAAGATCTGGACGGCACTATTGATGGCGGGGAAGATATAAACAGCAATAACATCCTTGATTCTACGGCAAAGATCATAACCTATATTGCCAGAAAGTAAATATGCAGGCGATCAGGAACATACATTTAAAATGTTTGGCAAAGTTAAAAAAGCGGCAGGGGTTCACCCCGTTAGAGAAAGCCGTCGATCTTAATCGGCGGTCAGTCCCATTTAAAGCCGACGGTGGTATAAAGCCACCGTCAGCGCAAACTGTTAGAGAACGAAGTTCTCTAACGGGGTTCACGTTAGTCGAAGCCATGGTAACTGTTGTACTTTTTACCATCATACTCGGGGTTTGTTTTATGCTGCTATTGTCAGGGACAGATTCGTGGCATGTGAACGGTGTTCTTTTAGAGGTCAAACAGGAATTGAGAAAAGGGACTGACTGGATGAGGCAGGAATTGATCGAAAGCGGCGGTTCAACGATCACTAACGTTCCGGCGAACGGCACCTGGTATACCACCATTACCTTTCGGACATCAACCGGCGTCAGCGGAGGCACTATCACATGGTCGGCAGATACGATCCAATATTTGTTAAGCGGTACGCAGCTATTACGACGGAGCGGAGGTGTGGACAAGATCTTGGCACAGAATATGCAGACATTGCAATTTCGACGGCAGGCCAGCACGCCTAATGTTGTAGAGGTCAATATGCAGGCCCAGAAAACAACACCTAAAGGGACAACGCTGACAGCTAACTCAAATTTTAAGATGAGATTAAGGAATTGAGAGGTATCCCATGATCAAAATTATGAGACAAAGCTTTTTAAAGAACGAGCAGGGAAGTTTATTTATCTCATCGCTTTTATTGATCGTGGTCCTGGTCATTTTGGGAGGCGCCTTTGTCCTGATCAGTGTGGTGGAAAGCCGCGTGGCGGAAAGGCAGAGAAGGACGATCCAGGCCTTGCAAGTCGCGGAAGCGGGAATTGAACGGGCTATTTATGATCTGCGACAGGACTTTGTGGCCGTGGGGGCCAGTCAAAATTGGGGTGATTGCAGTATCAACAGCATCGCGATCACCAGCGGCTGCCCGAGTACAGCAACGTATTATGATCTGCCTTATACGGGGACATCTTTTAATTTTAACGGGTCAACCGCAGCTTACACCGTTCAGCTTAAAAATGTTTCCGGTTCCAATCAGGCGATCTGGGTAAAAGCTGTCGGAACATACGGTGATGTCACGCAGACGATCCAGGTTTACGCGCTGATGAATAACGTCTCGGTCTGGAATAACGCGATCTTTGCCGGTGCCGGCGCCGCCGGGGCCATGGTCAATGGGAACGTGAATATCCGGGGCTCGGTCCATATTTTAGGGACAGGATTATCCAGCACAGATTACGCGATCGATCTAGGCGGGACAGCGGAATTGGTCGGAAATAATTATAATGGGTTATCTGCCGGCCTTTCAGCGAAAGTGCCGGCTTTGCCGACCACGGTTTTTAACGGTGAAACAGTTTCTACCCTAGAGGCAAAACTGCGCGTTAAAAGCGGCAAGGTAGGCTTAAGCGGCAGTGCGACGGTGGGAGAGGCGAATATAAACGGTAACAGTGTTAAAGAAACGGTTGATGCTTCTTTTGTGACCCATGGATTTGGGGGAAGCCAGGGAACAGGGAATGTGTATTCCGACAACGGCTGGTCAAATCCTTATGATTTAGGAAATGTTATTTCCTTTCCCAGCCTCTCGATGGCGTATGGGGGATATTCAAGTTATATGGAATATTTACGGAATAACGCGCTGGTCTTAAGCGGCGATGAGCTTCAGAGCTTAAATACCAATTCAAACTTTAGCTATTCGGGGCCCAATGGGAGCATCAGCATGGATGGAAGCGGAAATTTAACCATCTCCGGTATCGTCTATCTTGA
>MHFY01000015.1:6854-7631 GCA_001805375.1 Omnitrophica WOR_2 bacterium GWA2_47_8
ATTTGATGAAGCAAACATTGACGTGATGGGGCTCTTTTACGCGGAGACCAGTATCGTGGCGCAAAAGCAAACCGATGTTTTAGGGTCATTTGTTTCTAATTATTTTGATATGGGGTCAAACGTTCCGTCCATCTTTCAGGTCCCGGATACCATCAACCATCTCCCGCCCGGGATGATCGGCCAAGACGGGGCGGGCTGGTACATATCGATCGTTTCTTGGGAAAAGATATAAAACAGCTTTCAGCTATCAGCCTTCAGCCATCAGTTGCTGAAATCTGACGGCTGAAATCTGAAAGCTGAAACTTTAATGATCCGTGATCCGCTATTCATAGTCATTCTTCTTTTAGCCATCGAGATCCTTGTTCTTTATTTTTCCGAGCACCCGCGATACAGGTCTTTTTTTAAATTCCTGCCTTCGGTTTTCTGGATCTATTTTCTGCCGATGGTGGCCTCAAGCGTAGGCCTCATCGACCCTAAAAGCCCTATCTATCAAACCGTTACGTCCAATCTTTTGCCGGCGAGCCTTTTTTTGCTCCTTATCTGTGTTGACCTAAAGGCGATCGTGAAGCTGGGGAGGCTGGCGCTCTTGATGTTCTTTATCGGGAATGTCGGTATCATGGTCGGCATTATCGTTGTCTTTTTCCTTTTTGAAGGGATCGTGGGAAAGGAATTCTGGTCGGGCTTCGGCGCTTTGTCCGCATCCTGGATGGGAGGCAGCGCCAACATGATTGCGGTCAAAGAGGCCTTAGGCACGCCGGACGCGGTTTTTTTGCCGAT
>MHFY01000015.1:7644-7834 GCA_001805375.1 Omnitrophica WOR_2 bacterium GWA2_47_8
CTCAAAAAGGGGCGCTGGATGATATCAGCCACCGCTTGGAAGGGCTCTCCATTCAGCAGAAGAAGATCTTTTCCTTACCCGTGACCGTGTTTATTTTTTGTTTGGGGTTGGTGATGAGTTTTGCCGGGCAGTGGCTGGCGAAATTCTTCCCGGTCGTGAAGGATATGCTTTCGACGTTCGCCTGGACGAT
>MHFY01000015.1:7879-12418 GCA_001805375.1 Omnitrophica WOR_2 bacterium GWA2_47_8
AAAGCAGTTAGAGAGTTACGGTTCCACGCGCGTGGGGTATTTTTTTCTTTTCTTTGTGTTGACCACTATCGGCGCGAAGGCCAACATCAGCAACTTAGGTTCTTCTGTTATTCTTATCGGCGCGGGATTTTTGGTGGTTTTCATTCATTCGGCCGTGGTTCTCTTGGCCGCCAAGATTTTGAGAGCTCCTGTATTTTTGGCAGCTGTTTCTATTCAGGCTAATATCGGCGGGGTCGCCTCCGCGCCGATCGTCGCCGAGATCTACCGTCCCGGCCTGGCGGCGGTGGGATTATTAATGGCTATCTTGGGCAATATCGTGGGTACGTATTTCGGGATCATCACCAGCCAGGTGTGTCTGTGGATCAGTAGGATGTGAAAGGAAAGGATATCAGGCGATCAGGGCATCAGAGGGTAGAGAACAGAACATCAGAATATCAGATGTTTCTGGTTTCTGATATCCTGATATTCTGCTTACTGATATTCTGATAGTCTGGTATACTATTTGCCATGCTCGACATCGTGATCGAAAACATCATGTGCGACCATCCGATCAAGGTCCGGGAGAGTATCCTCATCGGGAGCGTGGCGCATCTGCTTTTGCGCCATCAGATCAACGGGATCCTGGTCGTAAAGGACAACGATGAAAATAAATTGGTCGGGGTTTTAACCACAACGGATCTTTTGCGGTTAGTTAATGCGGCGTTATGCCGCAGAACTCAGCGCTTAAAAGCCATTAAGAAAGTCGGCCTTATGAAGGCCGGGCAAGTGGCCAGCAAGAAGGTTTTTTCTTTAAATAAGCACGATAATATCATGAAGGCGGTCGTGCTGATGCACCGCAAAAATATTCACACTATTCCGGTTTATGATAAGGGGAAGCTGGTCGGTATCATCGGAAAGCATGATATTTTAAATATCGCCTTGATTTAGGCCCCGGTGTATTTTTTCAGAGTCTAAACGGTTTGAAATTCCTGTATTTAGAATTTCTATTTGACCAAAATTAAAATTTAAGGTACTCTAGAGAACGTTGCTTATTGAAATTTCTACTCTAATAATACATGATCAACGATCGTCATCTTAAATCAATAAGTCGTCTTTTTATCTTTTCCTCCCTTTCCTTTTTCTTTTTTCTATCTTATCCTCACAATGTATTTTCCCAAGAAAAACCCGACCAAACGACTTTAGAATGTTCCGCCCGGCTCTTGGGGACCGCGTCCAAAGAGCATTGCGCCGAGATGTGCCCGGAAGGGACCGAGTACGGATGTCTGAAAGTCCCCGGTATTACGGATAAAGAATGTTATACTTGCGCTCGTGATCAATATTGTTCGGACTTGGGATTTTTTAGCTGGTGGGATTGCGGCCCGTGCGATGCCAATCCATTGACCGAGTGCGTCACGGCCGGAGTCACAACACCTTTTGGCACCATCGGCGGCAAGACATGGAGCGGGATCCAGTGCTACAGATGCGCTGCCAAGCCGGACCGCTGCAACGCGCGCTGGCCAGGGACTTCATGGCTGGCCGCTTGCCAGGCGAACTGCCCCGCGCCCAAGACATGCGTGATGGTTGGGATCCATGAAGGCAACGGCTGCTTTAAATGCCAGGACGCCCCGAAAGATTGCCGAGACATGGGGTTTTTGCTGGCCGCCCAATGCGGACCTTGCAACGCCAACCCTGCCACCCAATGCGTTTTGCGCGGATGGGACCAGAAATTTCAAGCCTGTTATCAATGTGTTCCCAAACAAAATCCGCCGCCACCGCCTCCGCCTCCGAAAACGTGTAACGAGGCCGGATATCTGGATGATTGTACCTATTGCCTTCGCGACGGGTTTGGCTGCGAATGGGTCAGCATTGCGCCGGGCAAGCTATGCGCGGAATGTACTCCGAAAAAAACGCCGAAAAGATGCCCGCCACCTTCCCTTAATGCATCGGAATGCGCCGATTGCATCAGGCGGGGTGGGCAATGTATCCCGAAAACTCAAGTGCGCGGCGATCCGCCGTGCTTCACCTGTTATATGCCGCCGGAGCCCAAACAGGGCTGCGCCAAATATTCGATGTTTGACAGCTGCACACCCAACCCCTGCAGCGCCAGCGAAGAATGTGTATTGATCAACCCGGAAAAGAATCTGACCTGCGCGAGCTGCCAATTTAAGGAAATAGTAGAGGATGATCTTTGCGAAAAGCACAAATTGTGGCCGGACTGTTCGGAATGTTTCCGTTCTCAGCACGCCTGCGAGCGGATTCACATTGCGGCAGAGAATCTTTGGTGCGCGCGATGTTACCGCCCCGAGGAGCCGAAACCGGAATGTATGAACGGCACCCGGCCCGGCGTTTGCCCCGGGCAATGCAGCAGCACCCAGGTCTGCATGCAGGCGGATGATTATTGTTATTATTGTCTGGATAAGACCTGCGCTGATTACGGGCTCAATACAATGTGCACGGCCTGCGACATGCAAACACAAGATTGCGTTGATGTTAACCCAACCCCCGAACTTCATTGTGTCCGTTGTGACCCGAAAAAGTCCGTTCCGCAAGAATGCGCTCAGGGTTTCACTCAAGGGTCATGTCCGGGCATCTGCAGTTCCCAGCAAAATTGTGTCCAGGCGGACAACGGCTGTTATAAATGCGAAGATAAGACCTGTCAGGACTATGGTCGTCTGAACGATTGCGCGATCTGCGACATGTCTAACCAGGATTGTATCGATGTTTCTCCTCGCCCCGGGTTAACTTGCAAAGAATGCAAGGACCGGCCCAGGCCGCCGCCTCAATGCGATCAGGGATATTCACCGGGCGCTTGTCCGGGGTCCTGCAGTTCAGAACAGGAATGTGTTCCCTCCGGAGAAAATTGCCACCGCTGCCAGACCAAAAAGAAGACCTGCGAGGATATGGGTATGTCCGATGGGGAAACGTGCCTGAGAAGCGATTGTATTGAGAAGGGCGGGACCTGCGTTCAAAAAACAGAGGATGATTTTGGGACAAAATGTTGGGCGTGTGAAAAAACCGCAACGCAACCGCAATGCCCGCAGGGCCAGCAGCCGGGAACATGTCCGGGGAGCTGCAGTTCTAATCAAAATTGTGTTCAATCCGGGGAGTGTTATTCCTGCCAGGAAAAGCCTCGTACCGCTTGTCCTATAGGAATGAGCCCCGGTGCTTGTCCGGGGAATTGTGATCGATCCACCATGGATTGCATTGATGATCCGAATTATCCGAACTGTCATTTTTGTGATCCGCGGCCGACATTTACACAGCCGGCTTGTCGCGTTGAATTGGGTGAATTTTTTGGGACATGTCCCGGCACATGCAGCGCGGATCAGGAATGCGAACAGATCAATAATACGTGTTTCAAATGTAAAGAAAAAACGCGCACCAATCCGTGCGTCGGAGGGTCTGAACCCGGCGGTTGTTTCCCCGATCCATGTTATATGGGCCAACTTTGCGCTCCGGATGAAAGCGGTCAATGCCATACCTGCGTTCCCATGGACAGCGGTCCTTGCGTCGGTAAAGGGATGCCCGGAAGTTGTCCGGGATACTGTAGTACGGGTGAAGAATGTATCCAGGTTGATCAGGAATGTCATACCTGCCGGGAAAAATCGAAAACATGGACGGGTGGAGAAACCGGCGGAACAGGAACCGGATACCTCGGTGGGGATTATGGTTTTACTCCCAAAGATAAATACGCGACAGGGTTTTATTATATTCCCGGCTATCAACGTGACCCGTGCGGGCCGGATTATTTCAGTGGACGGTATTGTGACGATTGCGAATGGGATGAAGGCTATTGCGTGCCGGCCCCGGGAGAGGTGGGCAGGCGAGGCGGCCCTCAATGTTTTGACTGCGTGGATTGGGAAGAATGTTCCGATTATGGTTTAGCCTGCAACTGCGCGGTTTGCCGTCCGGGGACATTGTGCGTTCCCGCGATGACTATTGAAGGCAAAATGGGATATCAGCGGTGTTATGCCTGCGTCATCCCTGTCACCTTTATGGGGCCGTACATCATCGGGGTCATTGACATTGTGCCGCCGAGATATGTTTTGAAGGACGCGGCCGGCGGCCCCGCGGGTTTTGCTCCGTCATCCGTTATGGCGCTGATGAAAGTGGACCAGGCAAAATTGCAGGACATCCAAAAGCTAACGCAATTGGTCAAAGGGCATTTTAAAGGGGTATCATTTGCCAGTCTCAATGATTTCGCCGGAATGCTTCAGCAGGCGATGCCCGATCAGCGCTCTTTCAGCCAGGATTGTTTTAAAGATTTTACTGAAGCGAGTTTGCCGCAGAATCCTCCTTCATCCGGTGGGGAAAAAGGTTCGGCGCCTTCCGTCGGCCGTGACGAAGGGAAGGAAACGATCGTCAACGCCCCGATCGTGGCCTGCGGTAAAGAGAACGGAAAAGATGTCATCGCGGTCTTTGACGCCAGCGGCGCGCAGGTGGCGAGTATTCTAAAAGAAAAATTGGCGGAAAACCCGGATATGCTCGTCGGAGCTTTGGTCAAGGCCCAAGAGGTGACGGATAAGCTGCAGTATTTAAGGAGCTTTGACCCCAAGAGCG
>MHFY01000015.1:12432-26918 GCA_001805375.1 Omnitrophica WOR_2 bacterium GWA2_47_8
GGTTGAACCCAACGATCCGCTTTTCATCAGTACGGCAAAGAAAAGTAAAGTGAAAGAAAGAATGAAAGAAGTGTTGGCAGGCCCATTGATGGGAAGCGGGATCAAGATAGGCGGTGTCGCTATCGGCGGCCCCAGCGGCCGTGGGGATGAAGAGGCCCAAGCCGAAGATCAATGGGGATTAAGGGAGGTCGGCTTCCTGCCGAAATCCGACCCCAATTCAGCCTGGAATATCATAGACGGCCAGGGCGGGCCTAATACGCTGGTCGCGGTCATTGATTCCGGTTTTGATATGACCCATCCCGACGGGCCGCAGTACATCTGGACCAACGAGGCGGAGATCCCCGGCAACAAAAGGGATGATGACGGCAACGGCCTGATCGATGATATCAATGGATGGAATTTCTTGAATAATAACACGGACCTGTCCGATTACCGCGGCCACGGCACATTTGTGGCCGGGATCATCGCGGCCAAGGCTAATAACGGGATCGGCATCGCGGGGATCGATCCTGGTGCGGTGATCTTGCCTTTAAAAGTAGCGGATGCCGAAGGCCGGACAGACAGTTTCCATATTTTTCAGGCCATCAATTACGCGGTCAATAAAGGCGCGCGTGTCTTGAATATCAGTTTAGGGAATAGAGAGGTTTCAAAATTGGAACAAGCCGCCATCAATCATGCCCGCAACAATGGCGTGTTTGTGACAGTGGCCGCCGGTAACCTCAATGAGGACATCGGCAAGCACGGCCCGGCTTCTTCGTTAGGCGCTTTTGCCGTCGGAGCCATGGACATGAGCGGTGAGAAGAGCACGATCAGCAATTGGGGCGCGAACAACGGCCTCATTGCCCCGGGAGAAGCGATCCTTTCGCTGCGTTCCAAAGAATCATTCGACCCCAAAAAAGTCTCGAAAGACACGGAATTCTATTACGCGCAGTCCGGCACGTCGTTCTCAACACCGATCGTTGCCGCGACCGCTTCCTTATTGCTGGCCAAGGACCCGAATTTAACGAATACGCAGATCGAAGATATTTTACATAGGAGCGCCGATGACAGGCATGCCAAGGGTTGGGATTATGAATCCGGCGCCGGGGTGTTGAACGCCACCGCTGCTTTAAAGCAGGAACAGAAGGTGCCCGTGACCGTCAAGGTCAATCAGCTGCGCACCAACCGCGATAAAAATGGTAAATTGGAATCTGTCGACGTCTTCGGGACCGTGCGCGGAGATTTTCAGGAATATGCCATCGGAGTCGGGAAGGGCGCAAACGCCGGCAGTTTTAAAGAAGTGGCCGGGCCTTTTAAGGAAACTGCCGAGAACGCTTGGATCACGACGATCGGCAAAGAACATTTACGCGGCAGTGATGATTGGCTCATCCAGATCGATGCCAAAGACGCCCAGGGCCAGAGCAGGACAGCCAGATCGATACTGCGTTTAAACAAATAAGGATATTATGAAAAAAATTTCTGTCCTCTTTTTATTTTTCATACTGCTGATTCCCGCGGTCTGTTCTGCCGGGACGTTCCAGGTGGACCTTGAATATTCCAAGGTAAGGTTCAGGATCCAGTATATTCTGGGATATGTCCTCGGCGCTTTCCCGCAATTTGACGGAACGATAGTATTGAACGACGATAATACGGCTTTGGTCAGTGTTTCCGGCACGGTCGATGTCGCTAAGCTTGACACACGCCTGCCTGAGCGCGATGAGGACCTGCGTTCTGAGAAATTCTTTGATGCCGCGAAATTCCCCGAAGCTAAATTTACCACCACGAAGATCAGCAAGGGCAAACTCACCGCCGACCTCACCTTAAAGGGGATCACCAAAAGCGTTCCCTTCGATTATGAATTCCTCGGCACGGCGAAGGACCCATCCGGCAACACCTGGGCCGCCCTCACCCTGAAAGGCAAGATCAACCGTAAAGACTTCGGCATGGACCGCAACATGAAGACGGATGAAGGAAAGATGCTTTTAGGGGATGAGGTGGAGTTCCGGATCGAACTGCATGGGATACAGAAATAGAAGTCAGAGGCAAGAAGTCTGAAGCCGGAGAAAGAGTTTTCTGATTTCTGGCTTCCGGCGTCTGGCTTCTAAACAAAAATAATAAGCTATGCCCCAAATTAAAGATAAGATCGCTGTCGTCACCGGTGCTAACCGCGGGATCGGATTTGAGACCTGCCGCCAGTTGGCTGAAAAAGGCATTCTGGTGATCCTTACCAGCCGCGACGAGGATAAAGGCCTTAAGGCCTGTGAAAAGCTGGATAAGGAAGAGCTTCCCGTGCGTTATCATCAGCTGGATGTCGAGCATGCCTCAAGTATCACTGCCTTTAAAGCATTTATAGAAAAAAAATACGGCCGCTGCGATATCCTGGTCAACAATGCCGGGATCTTCCCTGACAAGCCGGCCGGCGATAAAGAGCCGAGTGTTTTTCAAACCCCTATTGATACGCTCCGCCGGGCCATGGAAACGAACGTCTACGGCCCGCTTCTGTTATGCCAGGCCTTGATCCCTTTGATGAAGAAGAATAATTACGGCCGCATCGTCAATATGTCCAGCGGCATGGGGCAGTTAAGCGACATGAACGGATTTTATCCCGGTTACCGCGTATCGAAAACATCCCTTAATGCGATCACCCGCATTCTGACCGATGAGCTCCTGCAATCTAATATCTTGGTCAACAGCATGTGCCCCGGATGGGTGAAGACCGACATGGGTGGCGCCGGCGCGACCCGCGAGGTCGAAGAAGGGGCGGATACGGCGATCTGGCTGGCCACTCTTCCGGACAACGGCCCGCGCGGCAAATTCTTCCGCGACCGGAAAGAAATTCCGTGGTGAAGCACGGATGGCAAGAACAGATAATCACCGCGTCTTTTGTGTTAATCTTTATTCATGAAATTAAAACGTCATATTGATAAACTAAACCATGCTTTTAATAAAGTTAGATCGGTCATTTCAGCGCGAAATCACGTTGACTTCGCGTTATTAGCAGTTTTTGTTGGCGCGATCCTAAGAATAAAAAATTATCTCGAGATGCGTCCGCTTTGGGTGGATGAATGCTGGTCAGCCATTGAGATTGTTAACCGTTCTTTTTGGGACATCCTGCGGAATAATTATATCTTCCCAATTTCATCCCGCCCGCCGATGTTCTTTGTACTTATCGAGAAGATGGCTGTTGTTCTTTTCGGGGATAATGAATTTGCGTTACGGTTGCCTCCGCTTTTATTCAGCATCGGATCGGTCATCGTCTTCTATTTTCTAACCAAAAAAATTATTTCCCCGAGATTTTGTTTAATTGCTATATGGCTTTTCGCGCTCTCAGAGCCGCTTGTTTATTATGCGGCCGAGGCAAAGCGATATTCGACACAGGTTTTCGCGGCGCTATTGATTTGGAGTTTTGCAGTTTTTTTCCTTAAAGAGGGATATCGCGTTCGCTGGCTATTCTTTTTCGGATTGTTCGGGGCTTTTATTTTATGGCTGTCTCGCACTTCTTTCTTTATTCTTTTTGGGGTTTTCTTGCTGCTGGGGCTTAAGATGTTATCGCGGAAAAAATATCGGGAGATCTTATGCTTGGTCGGAGCGGCTGTGCCTTTTTCCATCAGTTTTAGCCTGCTTTACTTTTTTGTATTTAAGGAAGTTATTGTTGGCCAATCCATGAAAGACCATTTTTCTTATGGTTTTTGGGATGGGGAACCCCTTTCTGGGGGCATGATCCAATGGATGGGAAAAGTTATTATAGCTAGTATTAGTAATCCTGCGGGGTTAGGGTTCCCTTTTATTGCGTTCATTCTTATTTTACTGGGGATCCGCAATTTTTCAAAACGTGATGCCTGGCTGTCTGCCCTCTTTTGGGTCCCGCTAGCTCTCGCCTTGCTGGCAGCGATGACGGGGCACTATCCTTATTGGGGCCGTGTTATTATTTTTGTTGTTCCCGCTTACTTCATATTTTTGACATATGGCCTAGAGGCGGTTTTTAATTATTCTTTTAAAGCGAAGTTTTGGATCGGGGCGGCATTGCTGGTCATTGTTTTTTTTCAGCCAGTCTATGATTCTTTGTATTACCTCACTCATTCCCGGTTGAAAACGGATAATCGTAAAATGCTGCAATTTTTCAGCGAGAATTATCAGCCTGGAGATTCTGTTTATGTCAATGAAGGAGTGCGGTATCCGTATTATTATTATGCCCGTAGCTTGGGCTATGGAAAAAGAGTTCATAAAATAAAATATACTTTTGGAGAGGGGAATGAGCAGCGGTTGTCACCTCTGGGTGTTTTGGTTCTCACAAATTTCTTAGGAAGACAACAGGTTCTTCTGGCGAATGAATATTTATTTTTCAATGACAGGGGTTCGTTAATGGAAGTTTATATAGCCCGCACGCCATTTCGAGTTCTTACACCGGAAAATGTGAAATCCATTTTGAGCAGGGGCCGGATATGGGTTTTGTCTTCGGATTTAGAGGAAAATGTATTTGAAGAAAGAGAAAAAGTTTTAAAGATGTTATTTGAAAGAGCGGAGCTTATCCTCAGCTATCAGGCGCAAGGCGTAGCCGCCTATCTTTTTAAGATTTAAAGGATGATTGCCGATGTATGAAAATTTATCCACTCATTAAAAAAGTTATTTTTTTAAAGAACAATGCTTCCGAATTCCTAAACGGCCTGGTCACTAATTCCATGGACAAGCCGGCCGGTGATAAAGAGCCGAGCACCCCCATTGATACGCTCCGCCGGGCCATGGAAACGAACGTCTACGGCCCGCTTCTGTTATGCCAGGCCTTGATCCCTTTGATGAAGAAGAATAATTACGGCCGCATCGTCAATATGTCCAGCGGCATGGGGCAGTTAAGCGACATGAACGGATTTTATCCCGGTTACCGCGTATCCAAGACATCTCTTAATGCGATCACCCGCATTTTGACCGATGAGCTCCTGCAATCTAATATCTTGGTCAACAGCATGTGCCCCGGATGGGTGAAGACCGACATGGGTGGCGCCGGCGCGACCCGCGAGGTCGAAGAAGGGGCGGATACGGCGATCTGGCTGGCCACTCTTCCGGACAACGGCCCGCGCGGCAGATTCTTCCGCGACCGAAAAGAAATTCCGTGGTAGGTTTATCTAAAGGTAACACCCGAGA
Source organism: Omnitrophica WOR_2 bacterium GWA2_47_8 (assembly GCA_001805375.1). Classification (GTDB taxonomy): domain Bacteria; phylum Omnitrophota; class Gorgyraeia; order Zapsychrales; family GWA2-47-8; genus GWA2-47-8. Next base: position 17,551 of record MHFY01000015.1, read on the forward strand.
CTTGCGAAATCCCGCCTACTTCGGTTACTGGTGGTCCGTTAGGGAATTCTACATCATCATAAACAACATCGTTGGCTTCAAACCCAGTATAATAATTCAGCGCCCCGCCTAAATTCGGTGAATATTCTCCGATTTTTCCACCCAAGAAATAAACATTTTTTAGGCGGCCGCCAACTAAGAAACTTCTGCCGACATAACCTGGAGGTGGCAAGACAAGTCCACCATTCCGCCAATGGCAATTCACAACCGCGAGGCCATCTAACTCTCCGCCGACACTGGGCAGAAAAAATCCTTGAGCTGAAATAAATACTCCGGCTAAAACTTGAACATTATACATAATCGCATTCACTCGGCCTCGGATCGCAAAACGTGTCAGATCGGGATGATTAGGAAAAGGTTGCGAGGTCCATGACCCCGGTCCCAAGGCTGTGCCTCGATGGGATACATTCGCGTTAAACTCGGCATTATAAATGGCAGGAGTATTTTGAAAACCAACGCCGTTGATGCGGGCATTAAACTGGACGCCATTGGCATAGGTCGCCGTCGGGCCTTCAGATTCATCGCCGTAATCAATGTCATAAAGATACGTCGGTGCTCCGCCGGCAAATCGATGGCCTTGCGGGGTCACCCAAAGAGGGATACCTCGGTATTTTGTATGTTTAACAACTAAGAAATTATTAACCTCTCCGCTGTAGTTTGTTCCGCCGCGAATAATCGCGCCGTTTTGACCTTGCGCTTCCTGCTGCGTGGGATCACTGAAGACTTTGACGTTCTCGACCCATACTTTACTGTCCCTGGCCATAATTCCGTTGTGCCATGGGTATAGTGCATCAATGTTATAACGATTAAAGACAATTTGTTCCCGGTCGCCATAACCAACAATCTTTAAATAAGTATCCAGCGTTTGATGATCAGGATTAAGAAACGGCAGACCAAATGCATAAGGCTCTGTTGATGGAAGGGCCCGGATGATACCGCCATCCAATCGTCGAGCTCCCAGGGCCGGAAGATTAACAGCCGCGATTTTATTAACGGCCGTTAGTAAAGTCCGGCAGGGTAAATTTTGATTTTCAGCAACGCAGGTTGTGTCATCCCCGTTGACGTTGTGTAAGTACACTATAGGTTCCGGATAGCGGCCATTATCGATACGCACGAATTGCGAATGTAGGCCTTGTGTGATGGTTCCAAGTATAGGCGGCGCATTTGGTACTTCAATATCTCTCGTAGGGGCGCCCTGTAAGACGAGCGGTCTTCCGTGCATGGGATACACTATGGCGCGGGTTTCAACATTTAATCCGCTAGCCAATCCTTCTGAATTTAAACGGGCACAATATCCCAGGATATTGGTTTCAGGATTGAGTTGCTTTTCAGTGATATTGACCCAGGGGCCACCATTGGCAGATATTTCAACTTTTTGAATACCGCTATGGCCTGGGCCTTCGCCATTCGTATGCACCGCAAAAACACAAATATTTTTTCCCGTGGCTCCATCACGTCCGCCGATCAATTGATGCGGAGCTTCGTCGTCCCATCGGGCAATTGGATATTGATCATAAAATGGATTTGTAGGGTTTCCTTGAGCTGAAGGCTCAGGAGTAATACCGCTAAAACCAGGGCCTACGGATAAAGGAGCTATCGTAGATCCTTGAGGACAGCCGATAAATTGCAAAGGAATGATATCGGAAACAGCGATCCGTCCACCCTTGTAAAAATAAATAAAACCCACACTGAAATTATTATAGGCCGTATTTGGTCCCACAATGAAGCTGGGAACCTGAATATTATTGACGGTATTGACAAACGTTGCATATTGAAGAGATTGTGCTGAGACGGTTGAATATGTCGGCGGCAAAGTTAAAGGGTCGAATAAGAAGATATATCCTAAGCCCGGCTGCCATCCTTTGGGATGCGTTAGCTGAAAGGAAACCGTGTTTTGGGCGCATTGGTTGATCGGATTCTGCGGTGTTGCGGAAACTTGCATGACCGGATATGTTTGGGCGTAAGCAGAGGAAAAAATATTCAGGGCTAAAAGAGTAGCTGTAATTATAAAGACTGCTTTTTTGGTCATCGAGTGTCCTTTCAAGCTATATTTGGGTATTTTAGGGAATATCCGAGTTAAGTATGTCTTATATTGGCGGGGATACAAGATGTCTGGAACGGTTTCAGGAAAACGTTTTCAGAAACATTCATTTTGTGGTTTAATATTAGCGATGGAAATATTCCAATTAAACAAGTCTGTACTCCATGTCCGGAATAATGCCGTTGAATTCCTCAACGGCCTGACCACCAATGCCATGGACAAGCCCTGGAATGCCTTTGTGGATATCCACGGTATGCTCATTTCAGTGTTTGACCAGATCGTTCTCAATGAAGAAGAAGTGATGATGGTCCTTGATAAAACAGCTGCGGAAGCTGTGCTTTCGCATCTGGATCGTTACGCGAAATTGAGCGGTGTTAAGATCGAAAAGAAAGAAGATCTCAATGTTTGTTTTGATCTGGAAGGAAATGTACCCTTAGAGCCGCAGGATTTTTCTATTCCGCAGAAAAAAGGGCGGCTGATCATTACGAAAAGAAAGCTTACTGCCAATGTCAGCGGCGAGAAATTTACATTGTTTCGACTGCGCAATAACATCCCTCAGCAGGATATTGATTTCAAAAGGGAAGAATTCCTTTTAAATATCAGCGAGCACGATCATGTTTCTTATACCAAGGGCTGCTTTTTAGGCCAGGAGCCGATCTCGAAAGTGCATAACCGTTCAAAACCGAGTTGGAAATTGGTGGTGAAGGCGCAAGATGAATGTTCCAACGAGGAAAAGGCAAAAATGACGTCGAAAATCGCTGACCCCGCCACTCGCCGTACGACAGGATTTGTCTTTGTCAGCAATAAAGATTAATGGTATTATATACGCCTATATTAACGAGGAATTTTAACCATGGCAAAATTACGCACCAAAACCGTCCACACCGGCGTTTACAAAGACAAGGCCTATAATTCGGTCACCACCCCGATCTATCCGACGTCGACCTTTGCCTTCGAAGCCTTAGGTAAAAATAAAGGTTATGATTATACCCGCAGCGGCAATCCGACCCGCTCGGCCCTGGAAGAAAATATCGCTGAGCTGGAAGGCGGCGTAGCCTGTTCCGTGACCGCAACCGGCATGGCCGCTATCACCGCCGTGTTATTTAATTTTAAACCCGGCGATCATATCATCACCGGCGATGATATCTATGGCGGAACATATCGTTTATTTAAATATGTCTTTGAGCCGTTAGGTTACCAATTTTCTTTCCTTAATATGAGGGATCTAAAGTCGGTTGAAAAGGCGGTCAAATCCAATACGAAGTTGATCTGGATCGAGACGCCTTCAAATCCGCTATTAAACATTTTGGATATCGGTGCTTTAACCAAAATTGCCAAAAAGAAAAATATCTTAACTGCAGTCGACAATACATTTCTTTCGCCGTATTTCCAAAAACCTTTTGATTTCGGCGTTGATCTTGTTGTCCATTCCACCACCAAATACATCAACGGTCACAGCGATGTCGTCGGCGGCGCGATCATTTACAGCAACAAGAAATTAGAGGAACGAGGGCGTTATTTAGTGAATGCCTTGGGCGTTTCGGAATCCCCGTTTGATTGCTGGCTGGTTTTGCGCGGGGTCAAGACTTTGGCGCAAAGGATGGAATCCCACCAGGAAAACGCGCTGGCCGTCGCGCAATTCTTGGAAAAACACAAAAATGTGAAGAAGGTTTATTATCCCGGCCTTAAAAGCCATCCTCAGCAGGACCTGATCAAGAAACAGATGAAAGGGTTCGGCGGGATGTTGGCCTTTGAACTGGATACCAAGAAGGTTCCTTTGGATAATCTTTTTAAGAAATTAAAATATTTCTCTTTAGCCGAATCTTTAGGCGGAGTAGAATCATTGATCGAGGCCCCTTGGTTCATGAGCCATGCCTCGATGGGTGAAAAAGCCCTGGAAGCGTCGGGCATCACCAAGGAAACGGTCCGTGTCTCGGTCGGGATCGAAGACAAGGAAGACCTGATCGATGATCTCGGCAACGCCCTGAAATAGAACAGCAGATCCTTTTATGATCACGTTTAGAAAATATGCCGTTATTTTGGGATTCTGTTTCCTCTTCCCGACGGCCGCGTCAGCGCAGGTCAGCCTTAACGACATTGAAACAGCGGTCATCCAGAATGACTATGCCAAGGCCCAGGATTTGGCCCGCACGTTCATCTCCCAAAACCCTCCCAAAAAAGAGATCGATGAGGCGCAGTATTATTTAGGTTTAAGCCTATTGCGTTCCGGCCAGCCCCTGCAAGCCGAGGAAGTCTTTCATGGGGTCATCCGTTATGATCCGGAAGAAAAATTAAGGGATCAAGCTTATATCGGCCTGATCGATGTTCATTTCAGTGTAGAGCATTTTGAAGAGGCTTTGAAGGAGGCGAATGATCTGTTGGAGAAAAGCCCGCAATCCGAATTTAAAAGCCTGATTTATTTAAAGCTGGCGCGCGGACATCTCAAATTGGCGCAATGGGAGCCGGCGGAAAAATATTTGAAGAAAATTTTGTCGGAATTTCCCAACAGTGTGGAAAATTCAATCGCCAGACGGCTCCTGGAAGAAAAGCATTATTTCGCGGTCCAGATCGGCGCCTTCGTGGAGCAGGAGCGGGCTAACCGTTTGGTTAAAGATTTGCAGGCCAAAGGCGAATACGCCTATGTTGTTGAAACAACGGACCAGGCCGGGCGTAAATTTTTCCGCGTGCGGGTCGGTCAATTCTCCGTCGTTCATGAGGCCAAACAATTGCAGGGCAAATTGGCCGAATCAGGTTTTCCTACCCAGATTTATCCATAATGTTTTCAAAAGATACAATAACCAAGAAACAATCACCAAATAAATTCTAATCTTTCAAATCCGTGTAACTGGAATTTATAATTTGATAAATTATTTGGTTATTGCTTCTTGTATCTTGGTGATTTTATGAATTTTAATATTATTTTCATCGTCGGGCCCACGGCTGTTGGAAAAAGCGATGTGGCCTTTCAATTGGCCCAAAAGATCAACGGGGAGATCATCTCCTGCGATTCCATGCAGATCTACAAAGAGATCAATATCGCCAGCGGCAAGCCTTCCAAGAAAATATTAGAAAAAATACCACATCATTTGGTCGGGGTTTTATCGGTTAAAGAAGATTTTAACGTGGCGCAGTTCTTTTCTTTGGTCGAAAAGGCGATCCAATCCATTCATAAACGAAAAAAGGTCCCCATCATTGTCGGTGGAAGCGGGCTCTATATGCAGGTTTTGTTGGATGGGATCTTTCAGCAAAAGGCAATCGACCCTAAATTAAAAATGCGTTTGGAAAAGGAATTAAAGGAGAAAGGGGCCGAGGCCCTTTATCAAAGATTAAAAAAGGTCGATCCCAACGCCGCCTTGAGGGTCCATCCCAATAATACCCGCCGGCTTATCCGGGCATTGGAGGCCAATGCGTTAAGCCAGGAACCTTTTTCGAAAGTCCGCCAGAGCCGAGACGGGCTTTTGGGTAAATATGACATTAAGATTTTTGCTTTAAACCGCAAACGCGAGGAATTGTATTCTAGGATCAACAGCCGCGTGGAAAAGATGTTTGATCATGGGATTGTCGAGGAGATAAAGGCGCTGAATACATCTTCGTTAAGCCAGACCGCGAAGCAATTAATTGGAGTGAAGGAAGTTCTCGGATACCTGCAAGGCGAGTATGATTTGGAAAAAGCGAAATATTTGATGCAATTAAACACTCGACATTTCGCCAAGCGGCAGTTAACATGGTTTCGCAAGGATAAACGGTTGGAATGGATCACGATTGAAAGTGATGAACCGACACAAAATGTGGTTGAGAAAATTTTCAGAGAAGTAAAAATTTAGTGGTTCGACTTTCGCTCACCATCCCGAGCGAGAGCCGAGGGACTATCAGCTTTCAGGTTTCAGCATTCAGCAGCTAACAGCTCAGAGCTAAATAGCGGCTGATGGCTGATGCCTGATGCCTGATACCTGAGAGCTTTTAACTATGCCCGAACGAGTTTTAACTGTTGTTGTCGATTATAGGCCCGACGATGATTGGCCGCTGGAAGATGTCACCGCGGAATTAGCCGAGCTTGTGAAAACAAGCGGCGGTGAGGTTGTCACCAGCGTTCCCTGCCGGATCGATAAACCGACCCCCACCTATTTTATCGGCTCCGGAAAGGTCGATGAGATCGCCTTGGCCTGCCAAGAGCATAATATCCAGACCGTTATTTTCAGCCATGATCTTAAAGGTTCCCAGCAGCGCAATATCGAAGAGATCCTTAAAGTAAAAACCATAGACAGAACACAGCTCATTTTAGATATTTTTGCCAAACACGCTTCCAGCCAGGAAGGCAAGACGCAGGTGGAGTTGGCGCAACTGCAATATCTTTTACCGCGGCTGGTCGGGCAAGGCATTGAATTATCACGGCTCGGCGGCGGGATCGGGACCTTAGGGCCCGGCGAAACAAAATTGGAAGTTGACCGCCGCAGGATCTCCGATCGGATCAGCCGTTTACGTAAAGATCTGAAAGACCTGGAGACCAACCAGAACGCCAAACGCAAAAAACGCCAAGACCAAGGCATCCCGGTGATCGCGCTGGTCGGTTACACCAACGCCGGAAAATCAACGCTGCTGAATGCCTTAACGGAATCGAATCAGGTGGTCGCGGATAAATTGTTTACCACGCTCGATTCGCTTTCGCGTCAGATGGTCCTTCCTAATAATCAAAAAGTCATTATTTCCGACACTGTCGGATTTATCCATGAGTTGCCGCCGCATTTGATCGAGTCATTTAAGACCACGTTGATGGAGGTGACGGAGGCGGATATTTTGCTGCATGTCCTGGACGTGAGCCATCCTAATTTTAGGCGCCTACATACGGCTGTGATGAATGTCCTGGCCGAGCTGAATGTCCACGATAAACCGATGATCACGGTCTTAAATAAGATCGACAAGATTACCGACCAAAGCTGGCTTAAGGACCTGCAAGGAAACTATGAAAGTGCCGTTTACATCTCCGCGCTTAAAGAAACAAATATCGACGCCCTAACGAATCTGCTTATCCAGACCTTATCGCCCTTAGTGGTTGAGGTTGACGTCACGATCCCGATCAAACGTATGGACCTGGTCAATCTGGCGCATGAAAAAGGGCAAGTACTTTCTGTTAAATACTATAACGACACGATCCACCTCCGCGCGTCCCTCCCCGCCAAAGTTGCGGCTCAATTCAAAAGTTTTGCCTGAAAACGTTTTCTTCAACTCAACGCTCCTATCTTGTTTTAAAACTTACAGATGTTATTCTTTAAGAGACATTTATTATTGACGATATGATAAGGAAGACCAAATGGCATGTAAGCTGAAAAGATTTACTTGGTTCAAATTTTTTATTTTTATTGTCGTCTCAATGTTAATTACTCCTTCTTTTTCTAACGCGGCGGCAAAGAGCAACATTATTTTCACGCCATTTGAAAAAAAAGATTACCCCTTAGCCGCCTTTCAACGATATATAAGAAAAAGCGGTTCTTTTGCTAACATTGGGAACGTACAAATAACTCAGCTGACTTCTCTGCACGATCCTTCCCCAACAGCTTTAATAACACTAGAATTTAAAGGGCCTATCACGGTCGGTCCGAGAGCATTTTATACTGATCCCGCGGGTCCCAAACAGGGATTGGCTGTAGCTCTTACCTTGTGGGGAGAACTATTAACTTATCAGATGATTCAACTCAATATGGATGAAACGATCATTAATGCCATTCCTATGAACACTGCTTATCCATTTTATTACAGTGTAATTGTTGAAGAGGCCTTAGTATCTCCCCATTCGCAAGACAATACGGATTCACCTGACCAATCTATGGTTGGGGTGTTCGATGTCGGTCCAAACGGAATAACAGGCTACCGTGATCTATTCACAGGGAATTTGGCGGTTACTGTTGCAGAGGGGCCTAATCCGCCTGACGGCAGGTATGCTTTAGGGGTAAGTTTTACAGGTGCTTTAACGGATCCCCATGGAATACCATTTGTATCCGGCGGTCAGTATGGACAGAATGCCGTCGTGCTTGTTTACAACAATACTTCAACAGCCCCACAAATCATTGCTCCACAACTAGATAAATATACTGTTACTATTAAGGATCTCATTTTTTCTACTCATAATCCAACTGCTATCATTTACGGTGGAGATGTACAACCCCTGGAATCAGGCATCTACCAAACAAACCCTTCTCGCGCGTTTGTTGTTGAAGAGACCGGTCAATATGCGGAATATGTTTCACCACACCAAGGAAGATCGGCTTTTCTAGCTTACCTTAAAGAAAACCCGGCTGGTGAAGAAGACTCGGCTGGTAATGTAACCGCTTATTATCAGGATCAGCTATACTCTTATCTCTTGGCTCCAAGAACCGATCCAACAATGCCTCGCGAGTTTAAATATGTTACTGATAATGGGGCGACTATCGGTGTGGACACCCTCTATGCCCCTTATGTTGATCTCAGTAATGACATCTTGGAATATAATCGAACCCATCCTGATATAGTATGGCAATGGACCAAAGGCGCCTTTGATACCCTATTTTTTATTAATGCTCTCCTATCGTCAGGAGACTCCCCGCCAAGTAATCCTACGCGACATTGCGGATTTGCTGCTAATGGGCAAGGAGAATGCACTCTTTCTGGGGGTGGCATGGAATGTAATGAAGCTGAACAGTGCCCCAGTCAAAAAACATGTGGGCGATGGGGGCCGCTGGGGGTTACAAACTGTTTTGTCGGAGGAGGGGGCCAGAACTGTGAGAATGTTACAGATTGCCCGGTTTTTCCTCAAAAAACATGTGGGATTGACCCCGTCGGCGGCATATTAGCAGGCTTTAGTTGTTTTGTTGGAGGAGGGGGCAGGGACTGTTCGATTGATAGTGATTGTAATTTACCCTCCGACCCGCCTCTTCCTGAATCGATCTGCACATTTGACAATCCTTTTTCTCCTGGAACGTGTATACTTAATACATTGAGAATTCCAGGAGGATCATGTCTTTCTGACCTCGACTGCACTTGGCCAAGTGGGGGTTCAGGGAGTGATGTCTTGTCCAACCTGACGTGTTTTAATTACGATATACTAGACAATGGGGGTCCTGTTAGATGGGGTTTCGCGAGGCTAAGTGAACCCCGTCTCGACGATTCAGGGTTATCCAATACTAATCTACTCGCATCCGGTGTTTCGGTGATGGTAGGCAATGGTTACCTCACTTTTGGCCAATCACCTCCAGACCCAAATGATCCAGATTCTTTTTGGAAGACGTGCTTTTATTACTTTGGTGGTGAAATCACA